>NZ_AP023367.1:4475833-4825000 GCF_014218335.1 Anaerocolumna cellulosilytica
CCATATCTTCGAATTCTTCTAGCATCTCAAGCTTCATAATCTCTGACATATCTTTTTTCTGAATAGCAACCACATAGGGTTTTACCTTTCGGTTTATTGTTATCTGCTGATATATAAGCCCTTCTTCATCATATTCAAATAAAACCACATCATTAATCCATAGTTCTTTTGGCTGACTTAAGGCGTAGTATTGATAGCTTTGGGCATGATTTTGTATAAACGCCCGGTCTTTTCCGATACCCAAATTCTCAAGCGCTGCATAAATCGTTTCTCTCAAGTTCTCATTTAAATCCCTTAGTGTCACCACAAGCTTTAGTATACTATTTCCAGGATAATAGACTTTTAACAGCTGCAGGCTTTTACGAAAGAATTTTTCTAAAAGCAGGAGGGGCGTAAATTGTACACCGTAAATTTCTGTTTCTTCCCCTTTTTCTGCCCGTTTTACCAAATCCCTTATAACAACACCGGTGTTTCCTTCAGACAATACCAAAGCTTCCTCACCATAGACCCATTCCTTGCTCCCTGCTTTCACACCTAATACAGTTGGTATAATATATTTGTTCTTATCGGAAGTCGGACAGATGGATTCCGGTTCATAAGTTTTATAACTAAAACAGCTTATTTGAGAAAAATCATTGCACAGGTCAAAGCCCACCAACAGATTCTTTGTTTCTCCCATCTCCTATACCTCCTCCCATCAATTTCATCTGTTAAAACAATCGCAAACAACTCTTTTATTGGTGGAATCAGGCAGAGTCACCAAAAATGGGTTCTGGTGCAGTTGTAACTCCCCATTATTTGGGTGGTTCTGCCTTCTTCCTGCTCTATATAATGCATTTTGCAATTATTTATTCTGCTACAGCGGTTTAAACAGATCCTTAATTACGCTCTGCTGCATATAATAATTGTTTATACATTCTGATAAAGTTTTATCATCCTGCATCTCTAAGGCTGTAAGCATAAAATTCAATTGATTATATCTTGTGTCTTCCTCAAGCTTCATATCCTGTCCTAACCGTACAGTAACACTTTCTGTATTAACTATCTGCCCTTCACTGTCCTCTTCTGAAATATAATACTGTATACTTTCATCACAAAACAAGATAAATTCCTTAACATGTATTCCAAGATAAACATTCATCATTTCTTCTGCTATACATTCACCCGTTCCTTTTTTATCCTGCAAACTGTAATGTATGGTGACTTTATTGGCAGGATTGCTTATATATTCGATGTAAAACCGATCATTAATCCCCGGGCTTAAACTAAGCACATCCTGAAATCTTTTAAAGAATGGCAGTACAATCCCTTTTTCAACAAACTGATGCAGATTATAGTCTATGAATTCCATATCATTATTTGTAAACTGTTCTTGTGTTGAAAATTTCTTTAACAAGGCCAGCATACATACATCATTATCTTCATATACCAATTCTTTCTTCATAATCTCGAATAACTCAAGCTTCAATGCTCTGTCCATAATCACATATTTATAAGCGTAATAAGATAAAAAACCACGTATTAACTTATGATTGGTTCCTCTTCTATAATATCTAAGAAATACGTCTATACCTTTTTCCAGATAACTTTCCGCAAAAAGAATTTGACCTAACAGCCGTTCTTCCAGTAAAGCTGTATCTAGTTCAAAACCGTTGGCGGCTTCCCAAAGGCTGTACATATCTTCTGTTGTACCATTATAGTGCTCAACCAGATACAGTAAAATTTCCTCATTATATTTGCCTTCCTTAAAAATATAGAAAGCCAGTTTGGCAAGACGCTTCTCCTCTTCTTCATCCTGCGTCTCCTGCAATAAGTATGAACATAGTTTTATCAGTCGTTTGGAGGCAACTCCATCATATCCAAACTCCCAGGCTGCCTTCTTAGCAGTTTCGTAATTATCCCTAATAATCAATATTTCAAGCAGTTTGTTTCTGTCATCCTTTTTAAGCTCTTTTAAATCAATTTTTTGAAGATAGGTCTCTACTTGTTCACCTTGGAAATTATCATAATAATACGCAATCAAATCGAATAAAATCTTACTGTAGTATGCACCCGTTAATCCTTTCACCTGTAAAAGCAATTTACGGATTTCTACAGACTGGTCATCAAATTTTTGATAGACTCCTGCTCTTTCCGAAAGATTTAGCAGCAGCATAGGATGTACAGCACCGTGTACAAAACAGCTCTCACTGTAATAGTCCCACGGCATAAGCTTGTTTAATGTATAGTCTACCGTAGTTGAATAACGATTATCCATAGTATCTATTAGTAGTATCTCAGCACTTCCGGTATAGATATCAACCTGCGCACAACCATTGATCAATGGAATATATACCTCTTCTTCTATTTCCTTATGCACAACACAAACCCCTTTTATTAAGGGATTGTTGCAACCTATCTCATATCTAAACAAAACATAGGGAAGCTCTAATGCAACCTCAGCTGTCATACCTTGTCTCGTTATAATTTCTTCATACAACAAGGCAAGATTAGGATTGATAACGTGTTCTTTTAAAAGCCTGTAAGCAAACTGTTCCATCCGCATGTAATAATTGTGATAGATTGCTGGCAGCTTTTCTTTATTCTTGATGATATAGGCATATAAAAATGCTTTTTTCCTGTCACTTAAATTACTGTTATAGATAAAATATAAAAGTATTGGCTGAGGTAGTTCCACCTCCCCAGTTTCATCCAACGTGTACATATAATACTCATAAAGTTCGGTAATTCTAAGTTGTTCTTCCACACCAAGACGGAACCATTTAAAATACCGAATATTTCTCTTATGCCCCTTAATTAAGAGACTGCAGATGGCAGACAACAAGTCTTTCATCTGATAGTCCTTGTACAGTCTTATCAAGCAGTTATATATTAAATCATGATACTTCTTTCTTCGGCCTGCCATATATGTAAACAGAATTGCTGTTTCTTCTGTGATACAATTGTTTTTTGTACCCCAATTTAAAATCTGAATTTCAAAAGCACTTAATTCATGTAGAAGTACCGGTTCTTCACTGATTGCTGTTATTGCTTCGTAATAAAGAATGGGACTCTTACAACCCCGTTCAAATTGCTGCTTTATTTCAGCAAGCTTCAATGCCTTGTTATGATCGTACCGTTTATCTATATAGAACAGAAGCCAAAGAAGCCTCCAGTCAGAAGTCTGCTCATAGCTTTCCCTGGTAGCCTGAAGAGCTTCTTCTATGGCACTATCCTCCTTGGTATGCATGGCTTTTAAATATAGATAACCACAATACTTTATTGACGCCGTAAACTTCCATACGTCTGCCTTTGCCTGTAAATCCTCAAGCTGGTTACCAGCCTCTGTCTCCTTACCTGAAACAATTAGCAGGTGTACATAGATAAGATGATAAAAATCCTTATCCCCAACTGTCATTAAATCCTGTAAGACAGGAGCTGTCTGTGTTACATATTCCTCTAGGGATAACTTATTCAGACGGAAGTTTAAATAATTGTCTATTACTAGATAAGCATACTCCCGGTATTTTTTATAATCCTCACTTTTTTCCTTTTTCCCTTTTTTACATTTGCAAGTAATTTCTACAATCATAGTATCATGTACCGTTGTTAGATAAATCCTGCCATAATTAATTCCCGGGCGCATATACGCAGGATTTAAAACAAATTCCAAAGGATAGGTATTCCCTACAAAATAATCAGACCAGATAATCTTATGATCCAAGGTAATAAAAGGGACATCTGTCGTAACTCGGATTTCTGCATATCCCCAATTATCCTTCATCAATGTTACCTTATCCATGATATTATCACTTCCGATGTTATAATTCAGGACATTTTTATCTACGATGAAATTCACATGAAGCTTTTTACGTATGGTGACCAAAAATTCCTCCAAAGCCTGGCTCGCTGACCTGCTTCTTATCAGTCCCTGGTGTAACAGTTGATATTTTGCATCATGATATGTAACTACCTGACTAAATTCTCTGGTTTTTAAAAGCTTAATGGCTTCTGCCCAGTCCGACTTGGCAAGGTTGGTAAAATTATATAAATCTTTGACTTTACCTAAAGATGAATTAAGGTACGGAGCTTCTATGGTAATGGTAAAGGGCAGCTGTAGCTCTCCACATTCGCTTACAATACAAATATGACCCTTTATAATTTCTCCGGGCTTTTCATAGTCTCCAAGAACTTCATAGGTTATCTGGTTTTCTGCCCCTATGAAACTGTCCTGCTTAAGATAAAACAAAGGATGCGAAGAATAAAGGATGCCTTTAAACGATGTATTCCGTGTATTCTTAATTGTAAAATTGCCAGAATAAGTCCTTCCAGCATCCACTGATATTACTATTTCTTCTTCCGACAATAAAATATCCGGCTTTTCATATTCAAAAACACACTTTGCCAAACGCTCTACTTTTTCTTTCAATTGTTTCACCCCAAGCCTTGTTTTGTTCATTCTATGATTGCATTTTTTATGAAATAAATTATAATGATTATAACACTAATCGACATATATACGCAATAGAAAGAGGCAGTCAAATATGCAAAAGGTTTCGTTCATAAACCTGAGTCTAATAGCCTAAAATAACAGTATCTTTTGATATACCTCTACATTAAATAACAGGAAGGAATACAGTAATGATAACACCTAAGGAACACTTTCACGGAAGTGATTTAGAAAAGATAGAAGCTGTTTATGGAATCAAAAAAGAGGATATTACCAGCTTTTCAGCTAACGTAAATCCTCTTGGCATCTCTCCTAAGCTTAGAACCTCTCTAACAGAACAAATAGATGCTATTACAGGTTATCCTGACAGAGAATATACTAGTCTTAGGAGCAGTATTGCAAATTATATAAAAGCAGATAAAAAACATGTTCTAGTAGGGAATGGTTCCACAGAACTTATATCCATCCTAGTACAGTTAACTGCACCTAAGAAAGCAATGATTATAAGCCCAACCTACTCTGAATATGAAAGAGAAATCTCACTGGCAGGCGGAAGCTGCTCCTATTATGCTCTTACAGAGTCTTCTCTCTTTCAGTTGGATACAAAAGCGTTTCTAAAAGAATTGACAGAAGAGTTTGACCTTTTAGTAATTTGTAATCCAAATAACCCTACCTCCTCCTATATCTCTTCACAAGATTTAGACAAGATATTTACTATCTGCGAAACAAAGGGAATCTTATGCATGGTAGATGAGACATATGTAGAATTTGCGGAAGACATGGAGATGATTACTGCAATCCCTCTTATAGAAAAGCACAAAAACGTAGTAGTACTGCGAGGCATCTCTAAATTCTTTGCCGCTCCAGGCCTGCGTTTAGGATACGCTGTGTGCAGTGATGAGAATTTAATCCATGCTGTTAATGCCAGAAAAAATCCATGGACGATTAATACTTTGGCAGCAATCGCCGGTGAAATTATGTTCTCTGATACAGAATACATTATGGCTACCAAGGAATTAATGAGAACAGAGCGAAACCGTATTTGCAAACAATTATCCGATTGCTCCAATGTAAAAGTGTACCCGCCTGCTGCTAATTTTGTACTGGTTAAGATTTTAAAGGAGGGCATCACTGCTGCAAACCTTTTTGATGCTGCCATCAGAAAAGGACTCATGATAAGGGACTGTTCGACTTTTCCTGGACTGGATGATACGTATTTTAGGTTCTGTTTTATGTCTCCTGAGAAAAATACAGAACTATTGGAGCTATTGTTTGAATTTATAAGAGAATTATGATACTGTTTTTAACTTAAATAACTCATTATGAATATAAGTTTCATAATGAGTTTCTGAATAATATTCTCCCATTTATTAAATAATACTCCAAAAGATAGCATGCACTTATCCTATTGATTGTGTTTAGCTAGGCATATCTTTTGGAGTATTTCCTAGTACTTACATCATTAAAATATATACGAATCATTTCTTTTTATTATGAAATCACCTGACAGCATCTTATGATGCCTGTGTTCCATTATGTAGATAGTATTTATAACTTTGCCTGTTAAAATAAGCTCTTCCGGTTTATATACTGATGAATACATGTATCTAGCCAGTTTTTTCCTTATCAAGTCCCAGTACTCTGTTATCTCATCCACAATCTGCGCATAATCCGTTTTTGGTCTGAAAATCATTCTAGCCCTGTAGGATTCAACTTTTTTAATGTTAATTACTTCATTAAGGCAATTAATTAATGGAACCACGTTCTCAGAAAGAACTTTCTCATCTTCTACTATCGTAGTATAAATCTCCTGAAACAACTTAATGTTTTCCAAACCCTTTAACACTATGTCTTTATACTTTAAATAGTTTTCTCCGAAGACATGTAAATGATTAAGTTGACTATTTTTATTTCCGTTGATTTCTTCGTCAGAATATAATGAGTAATTAGAATAACTTGGAATTCTAGTCATATCATTTTGAAAATTATTAATAAAACCTTCATAGGAGTTTATGACATCATCATACCCTAGTACACATTTTTCATAAGCAAGAGAGTCACTATGCCTGTGTTCAATAATATAACATTCTCTTTTCGTTTCATTAAAACCATAAATCAGCCAACTATGTGCCAAATGTTTCTTATGAAAAGTATCATTTCTGATTGGCTCATAATAAGAATCCACCCAAAGGATTACCGGCTTTCCTTCGGTAATTGAACTGGTTATATCATAAATAATATCTTGGCTGGTATTTTTTGCATGGGCAATTATTCCAATTTCATTTAAAATAATTGAATTATCTTTTATTGAATGGTAACTGACACTTAAGGGAATCTTACTATTATCACTATAATCATAGGCTATGATTTGATTCGTCAAAAACGCCAATACATCCTTCCTAAAGTATTTGACTACAGGAAAAAGAGAATTGTAAAAGCAGCTTTTATAATATACATCATTAAAAGGCTCGATACCCTCTAGTATCACCTCATTACTTACAGTGGCCTCAAGTGAAGGCTTTTCAGAATTGCAATCCAATGTATGTACTAATGAGAAAGCCTCGGGAGAGGTCTCCGCTTTATTTTTACTTATACCTTCGCCACATGACTTACTGTCAAGGAATGCTGCAAACTCTGCTAAGGTTGGATATTTATCAATATCTGAAGCATCTGCCAATATGCCCATTTTTTCTAACTCTACTTCCATTCCTACAGCAATAATGGAATTTCCCCCAATCTCATTAAATCTATCATTTACGTTAATTTCCTCAATATCCAACATACCTCCCCATACATCTGCCAACCGTTTCTCAGTTTCTGTATAGGAACCGCTTTCCCGGCCATTTATTTTAACTGCTGTATAATTACTTCTCCTATCAATACTGCATCTCTCAGAAGGAACTCGTTCTCCACTATTTTTTCTTACTATATAGTCATTAACAATATCAGGAATATTAATGTTTGTACCTGTGGATGACTCTCTCAAAACACGAATATTTAATTCACCCGGAATAACTCTCTGTATTCCGCTGTGTAATACCCTGTCAAATGCATTTATTGCCTCAGATATATCCATTGGTTTTAAAAATTCAATGCCACTTATCACACCATAGTCATATGCCATTCCTGTGTCTTTCCAAGCAGGCCAGTTAATTACGAAAGTCCTCTTACCCTGATTGTTTCTGTATGCTGCATATGCATCAAGAAAAGAATTTGCAGAAGTATAATCTCCCTGTCCTGCCCTTCCTATCAAAGATTCCATAGATGAAAACATTACAAAAAAGTCCGGTTCATCATCTTCGGTAAGTTTATCAAGAATCCATGTCCCAAACACTTTAGGGTTTAATACGTCTTTAAAAACAGTTTCATCTTTCTTAAAGATAAACCCGTCTCCAGCTACACCAGCACAATGGATAATTCCATTAATTCTACCGTATTTTTCCCTTAAGAAATTAACACATTTTTTCATATCATCCCAATTCGACACATCCGCCTCACAAAGCTCCACCACCGATCCTGTCTCTTCGATTTCACGTATCTTCTTTATTTGCTTTGCTCGCTTCCCTCCCTTTTCCTCTTCCATTTTCCATTCATTCTTAACTGGAAATTGACTTCGGCTAATCAATGCAAGTTTTACATTTTCCTTTTCTGCTAAATATTGTCCTATCTCAAGTCCAATGCCACCAGTGCCACCTGTTATTATGTATACTCCATTTCTTTTAATCACAACCTTATCTGTGGCTTCCCGGGAAAGTACCACATTCTCCAGCGTCTCTACATACTTATTCCCATCACGATATGCAATTATATAATCTTTAGCAGTTCGATCCAACTCCGCAATTATGTCCTCAACTGTTGTTTTGCTGTCAATATCCAGACACCTTATGGCAAATTTTCTGTATTCTTTTGGAATTACCCTGCCCAATCCAAAAAGTGGTGCTTGCCATGGACTGAGATTTTCCTCACTACCGGTAACTTGATTTACATTTTGTGAAACCAATAAAAAATCTACCTTTTGTTTATTCTCACTTTGGAGAAGTGCTCTTATCAGGTTCAAAAAGCTAAATACTCCTCTTTGTTGGATTTCATGTAATTCACGAATGGTTTCAGGTTCCATGGTATCCATAGATATAGTAATATATAATACCTTCGAAAGTTGCCGTCCGCTGACTTCAGCAATGAGTCGGGTATAGTCGTGCATGGATTTACCAACTATGTATCTGTCATCACTAATTTTGCTGAAAGTATCTCCAAATTCAGCAAGAATTACCTCTCTTCCGGCCTCTCTTATTCCGGCTGTTATTTCCCGCCCCATATCGCTACCGTTGCATAAAACAAGTACACCTCCTTGATTAGAATGTACAGAAAACCTTTCCTCGCTAACCTTCTTCCAGAGAATTGTATGAAACATGTCAACCTCTCCGGTAGTGTTTGCACTCTCAAATTCATCTGGCCCTTTCAGCCAGCATCGCTTCCTTTCAAAGGGATATTCTGGCAACTCAGTCCGTTTACAATCTATGCCTTTAAAAAGAATCTCCCATTGGACAGCAGCACCTTGAATATACAATTCACAAAGCCGAGACAGTTCGTCATCTTTGCATTGCCCCGAATCAACAAACTCCTTTATCTTTCGATTTGCCTGCTCACTCATTTGTCTGATTCCATCCATAGAAATCTCTCCACTTGTTTGTGCTGAACCTGGATCTGCAGTAATCCTGTGCCGTCCATAGTATATTCCTTCTCTTTCATAGCTGCGTATATCCGACGCTATCATCTTGTCAAGCTTGTCTGCCAATTCCTTGCAGTCTCTGATGATCAACGCAAGTCTGAAAGTATGATGGTCTCTTCCTGTACTTGCAGTAAAACACATGTTTTTTAAAAAGTTTCCATCAACAGTTATATAGTTTTTAATATAATGCCGATACCGAGTAACAAGTGTTTTCAGAGCTTCTTCACTCAATGCAGAAATAGCCAGAACATACGGCATATCCTTATTTCCCTCCCCAGAACCTTTCTCATGCAGGGAAGGGGATTCCTCAACTACAACATGACAGTTTGTACCACTCAGTCCAAAGGAGTTTACTCCGCACCTTCTGGGAATTCCTGCTGTCTCCCATCTCCTAAGCCTGTTACAAATATACACAGGAGAATTTTCAAAATCAATATGACTATTTGGTCGGGAGAAATTAAGAGTAGGAGGCAGTTGCTTGTTTTTCAGAGCCATAATCACTTTGATTAGACCAGCTATACCTGCAGCGTTATCAAGGTGTCCGATATTTGTTTTAACAGAACCTATTCCACAGAACTGCTTCTTTTTTATATGCTGTCCAAATGCCCTCCGGATACCCTCCACCTCAATCGGATCTCCCAACCTGGTGCCAGTACCATGAGCTTCTATATACGTAATGGTTTCGGGGTTAATGTTGGCATCCTTCCATGCTTTCAGGATTACTTCCTCTTGAGCTGCAGAGTTTGGGGCGGTAATGCCACTTGAACTTCCATCTTGATTGACTGCAGTTCCTTTTATAACAGCGTGTATAATATCTCCATCGTCAATAGCTTTATTTAATGGCTTTAAAAATACAACAGCCACTCCTTCTCCAAATCCTGTTCCATCGGACGAATCATCGAAAGTCCTTGCCCTACTGGTAGAGGATTCTATTCCAATTCTTTGGCTGCTATTAGTTTTCAATGGAAGCAAATTTATATTTACTCCTCCGGCAACTGCCATATCACAGTCACCTGTACGTAAACCCTGGCAAGCCAGATGCACTGCAACAAGTGAAGAAGAACACGCTGTATCTACAACGATACTGGGTCCTTTTAAATCTAAAGTATAAGAAATCCTTCCTGCCAGAATTGATTCAATGTTTCCGGTGAGTGTAAAGCCTGTAAAGGTATTCTCTGACCATTCTGCATAGCCTTTGTAACTTTCACCAAAGTCCGAACTATATCCGACATACACTCCTGTCTTCGTTCCTGTAATTTTAGTACCTCCATACCCTGCATTTTCAATAGCATTTACAGTAGTTTGAAGCAGAAGCCTCTGGCTAGGATCCATCAAGCTGGCTTCCTTAGGAGATAGCTTAAAAAAAGAACAATCAAACTTATCGATTTCATTAAGATAACCTCCAATATTATATAGTACATTTCCCTCTCTGCTATACATAGCTTTTACTGCTTTATCGGTGTCACCTCTCCGGCTGGCAGGAAAATCAGAAATACAATCTATTCCATTCTTAATGTTGTACCAAAACTCTTCAGTGGAGTCTGCCTTTGGAAGTTTTACTGCCATACCAATAACAGCTATATCTTCCTTTGACCTTTTTCCGTAATCCAATTTTTTTTCCTGCTCTATAGTCTTCAGCATTGTGAGTATATCAATGGCCACCTGTTTTTCAATTTTTCCATTTGACACATTCTCCAGGATATATTTGTAATAATCTTTCACAAAAGTCCCTCCGGTCAATATTTTATATTAGCTATTTATATAATCATTTACTATGTTGTTATATGATATATCCGCCTGATACATTGTATTTTTTAGCCCTTATACCGACTTAATATTAATCTAATTCATCTTATTAATCTTTCTTACAGCTTCATCAATATCAATTTCACCTTTTTCCATATCTGAAAATAAACTTTCCATTTCTTTTGCAATTCTCTGACTGCTTTCCATACCATCAGTAACGTTTTTAGCCTGAATATATCCTGAGAGCTTTGCTATGGTGGGATATGTAAATATATCTACGATTGCAACTTCTCCCGGATATTTTTCCTCAATTCTTGCATACATTCGGTTAGCAAGAAATGAATCTCCCCCAATAGCGAAGAAATTGTCATGTACACCAACCAATTTAGTATTTAATAGGCTTTGCCATATATCTGCAAGAAAGGTTTCGATTTCAGTAACCGGTCTTACATACTCATGCTCCAGAAGCGGTCTTTCCGAGACTTCCATACTGGAAAGTGTTTTTCTGTCAATTTTTCCATTAGGGGTTAAGGGTATATGATCCAGATGTATAAATTGTGATGGAATCATATATTCAGGCAGTTTTGACTGAAGATGCTTCCTTATCCTATCAATGGGCTGTTCCTCATCAGTAACATAGAAACACACAAGTCTACTTGATTCCTCTGCTTTTTTCCCAATGACGGCTACCTCTTTAATTGAGTCATATTCCAACATGACACTCTCGATTTCACCAATTTCAATACGGTATCCCCGGACCTTGGTCATACCGTCATTTCTCCCCAGATAATCTACATTCCCATTCGACAAGTATCTCCCCTTATCGCCGGTCTTATAGATTCTTTCACCTGTTTCATCAAAGTTACTAAATGCCTCTGCCGTCTTTTCCTCATCCCTATAGTATCCTGGTGTTACATTTGCCCCGCTGATATATATGTCACCTTCTACCCCTACAGGACATAATTTCATGTTGTCATCAAGAATAAGTATCTTATTGTTATCTATTGGCTTTCCAATAGGTATTCTTGGCAACTTATCTATTTCATCGTTAACTTTATAACTAGTTACCCATATCGTTGCTTCTGTTGGACCATACATATTGATAACTTCAGCATTTGTAAAGTTCTCTCTGATTGATTTCGCCAGCTCCACACTCCATGCCTCTCCGCCAATCATTACACGCCTTATTCCAGAAAAATCTACTCCACAATCTTTTTCTTGTTTTTGGATCATAAGAACTTGTCTTATTAGCGTTGGAACTGAATGCCATATTGTCAACTGCTCTTTTTTAATAGATTCTAGCAGCAATTCTGTATTACTAATCCTTTCTTCTGAAACTATATATAAGCTGGCACCACTCAATAGAGCCCCAAATATCTCAAAAACTGATATGTCAAAGCTTACCGACGTAACCAACATCATCTTATCAGCCGAACATATCTTAGAATCCTTAATACTCCAATTGATATAATTTACCGCATTGGAATGTGTTACCATTACACCTTTGGGCAATCCTGTTGAACCTGATGTATATATGATATACATCAAGCTATTTCCAGTATTAACTGGAGGTAAATTTTCAGTACTTTGCTCTGCAACGTCCTCTTCAGTATAGATTATCTTAATCTTTCTTAACTTTTCAGCATTTCTTCCATTAAGAATAAACAATGTCTCTAAGTTATTCTCTTCCTCCAGCAATTTACTCACATTTTCAAACTGCTGTGTTTCTGTCAGTAATATCCTCATGCCACTATGGCATATCATATAGTTTATTCTTGCTACCGGAAATCCTGGGTCTATAGGTATGTAAGTACCTCCTGCTTTTAGTATACCGAGTATTCCTGTAATTGTATTGGTTCCCCTTCCTGTCATAATTCCAACAGGTGTATCAGGTAATACTCCTTGTTTCCGTAGTAAATTTGCTATTTGATTAGCCCTATTATTCAGCTCTTTATACGTCAGCTTTTCATATTCAGATATCAAGGCAATTGAATCTGGCCTTTTATTTGCCTGCTCCTCAAACATTTCATTCGTTGTAGCATTTCTAATTGGCTCTTCTTCTGCACTGAACTGCTTTATTAAAAGGGCTTTTTCACTTTCGGACAATAATTGAATACTACTTAAATCTTTATGCTGATCTTGTAGCAATTCCGTCAGAATACAAACAAAATACTGCTTAATATATTCAATACTTCCTCTTTTGAAAAGATCTGTATTATATTCAATACGTACCTCAATTTCATCGTCTAAATCTCTGCACAAAAGACTAATTTCGTATTGGCTAAGCTCCTCCATTTCAGGAGGTATATTATCGTAGAACTGATACATTGCACTAAATACTGGGCTTCTGCTTAAGTCCCGTTCTGGATTTACTTTCGAAACCACCATATCAAAGGGATATTTACCATTCCTATAAGCCCGGATACACTTCTCCTTGATAACCTTTAATAAATCATCAACTGTTTTTATTTCTTTAAAATTAATCCTTATACACAAAGTATTGATAAAAAGCCCCATGACATTTTCAAATTGTTTGTCATCCCTTCCAGCTATCGGGAATCCAACAATGATATCATCATCAAGTGTTATCTTCTTTAGCAATAGAAAATAAGTAGCCAACATTAGCATATATGGAGTTAATGTGTTTCTTTTCGACATTTCCCTGAACTTCTTTGTTTGTTCAGCATTGATTACAAATTTAATAAAACTACCATTATAGGTTTGCAATTGAGGCCTTACAAAGTCAGCTGGAAAGTTCAGTATTGGCAAGGGCTTTGATAGTTCCTCTACCCAATACTCTTCCATTAATTTTGCTTCAGTACTTTCCAGCCAATCATTCTGCATTTCTGCCCAATTGACGTACATAGGTTGTTGTGGTTTTACACTGACGGCAAGATTATTCTTATAAGAATCATAAATTTGTATTAATTCCTTAAACAAAATTTCGATACTCCACCCATCAGTTATAATATGATGTATGTTAATATAAATATAGCTTTTCGTTTTATCCATCTTTATTACTCTGATCTTCATGGGTATTTTACTCAAATCAAATGGCTTTTTATTTTCTTCTGCTATTATCTTTTTAAGTAATATCTCACCGTCTTTATTATCCGGCGAGCCAATAACTTGGATATCTATTTCCGGCTTATCTACTATAATCTGAGTAGGTGTACCTTTCGTTTCTTTAAAGATTGTCCTGAGAATGGTATGTCTAAGTATCAATGCATTAACTGATTTTTTAATAAGTACTGTATCCAGCTCATAGTTGACTGTCCGTAATAAGGATAAATTGTATACTGTTATCTCAGGATCATAATTTTGTAAAAACCACATTCTTCTCTGAGTACTTGATAACCGGTATTCTTTGTTAAAAGAAACATCCGTAATATCTGGCACTTTAGCAGAAATATCTACCTGGCTATCGCTTAAAACTTCCAATTCTTGAGTAGTAGTGGTCGACTTACTACTACCATTTTTCATATCAACTGTGGTATTTTTATACTCTATGTAATTGGAGAAACGTTCAATTGTCGGGTACTCAAAAACATCAGCAATATCAACAGAATAAATATACCTATCTTTTATAAGGTTAGCTATCTGAATTGCCTGAATGGAATCCCCTCCCAAACTGTAAAAGTCTTCATATATATCGAGTTCGTCTACTCCCAGAACATATGACCAAATAGAAGAAACTTCTTTTTCAAGTTTGGTATAATCATCATGTACTCTGCCCTTTAGCTTAACCTTTCTAAAACTGTCAGATTTCATTTTTCCTTTTTCACTGTGCTTTTTAACCTCTGTTATAATGCTATCTGATATCTTAAACAGGTTGGTTTCTAATGACTGCAATGTTTCATAATCAAAACTTACGGCAGCTACTATGACTCTCTGTATATCTTTACCTAATACTTTCTCAAAAGCATCAATTGCATCTCTCGTAGATATACCCTTAAAATAAACATTGTCTTTATTTACACCGTAATCAACTGCCATTCCTGTTTCATCCCATGCTGGCCAATTAATTGTTAAAGTTCTTCCACCTTTTTTGCTTCTGTATGCAGCATATGAATCAAGGTAACTGTTTGCTGCTGCATAATCACCCTGTCCTACTCCTCCTAGAAAGGAACTCGTTGAAGAAAACATGACAAAAAAATCCGGATTATCCTGGGAAGTAAGCTTATCTAAAAGCCATGTCCCATCAATTTTAGGCTTTAAAACTTCGTTAAACCTGTTTTCATCCTTCGTAAGAATTATTTTTTCTCCAGCAACTCCTGCACTGTGTACAACACCTCTTATCTTCCCATATCTGCTCCTGATATCATCTAAAGTGGTCTCTAGTATTTTTTCATCAGAGATATCTACACTGTACATAATAACAGTCGTTCCAGTAGCTTCAATAGCTTGTATTTTCTTTATTTTGCTACATAATTTGGTGTTTTCATTTTTCTTAAGTATTTCACGCCATTTTTCTCTGGATGGAAAGACACTTCTATTGAGTAGTACTAGTTTGACTCTTTTTTTTGAGGCAAAATACTCCCCAATTTCAAGGCCAATCCCCCCTGTTCCTCCAGTGATAACATATACTCCGCTATCACTAATTTGAATATCATTATCTTGAATTACATCTATGTCAATCTCCTGGAACTTTTCAATATATCTTTTTCCATTTCTGTATGCTGTTTTAAAATTATCTTTACCATGGATAATTTCATTAAGTACTTGGGACGATTTCGTATGCTCATCTATATCTATAGACCTGCATCTTAATGTAGGATATTCCTGCCTAACAACATTCATGAAAGCAACTAATGAAGAATTATATGGTCTTATTTCTTTTTCATCACCTGTTATACTGTCTGCATAATTTGACACAACAGTTATCTTAATATCCATCGGTAGCTTCTTAATCATCAATGCTTTTACCAGGTAGTACATACTATATATGCCCTTGTTAAGATTAATTTTGAGATTTTCTATATCGCCACTTCCGGAATAATCATCCGTTGAAGCCATATGAAGTATCCTAGATATGTTTCTCGCCTTTACATCATCAACCAATTTCAGATACTCATCATAGCTGCCGTTCAATTTGTACAGGTTATTGTTTACCTTACAATAGGATTCACCTATCTCAACTTCTATGATATCACATGTATTTTCATAGAGACCTTCAAGTACTTTATGTGACAGTGAATTGTGACCGTTGATTACAAGTATGGAACCATTGCTATCACGTACTTTTTCCTTTAGCAACGCATCTTCTATCCATTTAATTGTGTGATACATATTTATTGATTTGCTAGCAACTTGTTTATTAAACACCATGTCCAAATTATGGACACGTTTTATAACATATTGTTCAGCAAAAGCAAATACTTTCCCGTTTTCATCCAACAACAGTATATCAGAATTTAATGTTTCACTATGTTTTGTCATTTTTTCGTCTTTACTGTATGTACGGGTTATGTATGCATAAAACCGTATTGGCATCCTGCCATATATTTTCAGGCTGCTATACATAAGAGGTAGATGTACACCCTCAGCCGTATTGAAAGCCACCCAGTTTGCTGCGTTATCCATTAGTGCAGGATGCAACCAGCAGGTTCTTAAATCTTCAGCATATTTTGCCGGAAGCTCCAGTTCCAAAAGTACTTCTTCTCCGGTATATATTTCTTTCAGATTATCCCATCTTGGACCCCAGTCAAAAATCTCTGTAGATATTGAACGTGGATTGTTCAAATCAATTTTTGAAGAATAGTTCTGACAATTAAGCCTTGTCTTTAACTGTTCAATATCATAGTTCTCACCAATATTAGAAGATATACTCAATATTTTCCCGGTAACGTGGGTAATCCATTTTTCCTCCTTATATGTGCTAAAATGATTCTGCCTACTAATCACCTTAAATTCTAAATAATCTACATCATCTTTATAGATGACTGTTTGGACCTCTCGGATTTCATCACTTTCTATATACAACGGGGTCATAAAAACAACATTTCTAAGTTCAATACTTTGGTTTGGAAAATAATTTTCAGCTACAGCGCGCACTATTTCTAAGTATGTTACCCCTGGCACAGTTGGTCTTCCAGCAATTCTATGTTCATTTAAAACCCAGTCTTTCTTTAATGAAAAAGTGGAAACATAAATATCCTGCTGCATAGATACAGCTAAACAATTATCTAGCAAGTAATGGTCAATGGTATTAAAATCTACCTCTTTAACATTTTTTGATGGTTTAACAATATGTTTCTTTTTTTCAAATGGATATAGTGGTAAGCCTCCTATTTTGGTTCTCATACTTGGGTATACCATCTCCCAATCAATGTCAGCCCCTTGTGTATATAATAAGCATATTTCTTTCATAAGTACGTTATCAAAGATGCTTTGAGAAGCTAACAAATTAAGTTTCTTATTAGCAGCTTTATTCAATTCTTTTTTTTTCTCTTCAGTTATCTCAAAGCTGTTTTTTACTTCGCTAGAGTTATGAATAATCCTATGCCATCCATAAAATATATTCTCACTTGTAGTTTCTTCCATGGAAATAATATCTATAGCATTTTTCAATCGATTCCTCAACTCAGATTTCTTATTAAATAAGATGACCACCCGATATGAATAATGGGGTCTTGCAGTTTTTATTGTATAACAAAGATCCTTTACATCTACACTTTTATGAGAATTCAAAAAACTGCAGTATCTCTCTAACAGTTGTAATAAAGTGGATTTGGACGCTGCTGAAATAGTAAATATCCTATCTCCGATACAGTCTTGACCATCCTGATTTTTACGAGAAGGCGCATCCTCCAATACTATATGACAATTTGTCCCACTAAATCCAAAAGCACTGACTCCGGCTCTTAATGGTACGCTCCCGACTTCAAACATTGTCTGCTTATTTACAACATATACCGGTGAGTCATCAAAGTTGATTAAGGTATTGGGGCAATCGAAGTTAATTGCGGATGGTATTAATTTATTTTTTAGTATCATTGAAACCTTTAACAGCGATGCTACTCCCGAAGCTGCTACCGTATGCCCGATGTTAGATTTTACCGAGCCAATTCCGCAAAACTGCTTTTTTGAAGTGTACTTTCTGAAGGCTTCAGTAATACCCTTTATTTCTACTGGATCACCTAGTAAGGTTCCTGTACCATGAGTTTCAATATATCTGATAGACTCCGGATTAACACCGGCATTCTTCCATGCATTTATAATTACGTCAATCTGTGCAGTTACATTTGGTGCGGTTATTCCGTTTGAAGCTCCGTCATTATTCACAGAGCTTCCCTTAATCACTGCATAGATATTATCGCCATCCTTAACAGCCATATCCAGTGGTTTTAATATAAGAGCTCCAACTCCTTCTCCCCATAAAGTCCCACCAGCGTTTCTGTCAAATGCTCTCAATTTGCCGCTACTGGACTCTATTTCAGATACACCCACATCAGTTGAAGGATGTACTATAATATTAATTCCACCAGCAATTGCCATTTTGCAATCATCATTTCTTAGTGAGCTGCAAGCGTCATGGATGGCTACTAGACCCGATGAGCAAGCAGTGTCAACCACCATAGCAGGTCCATGAAGGTCAAGAATATATGATATTCTGCTTGCAATTATCCCAGTCAATGCTCCCGTGAGAGACAATATATTATCTTCATCTAACATACTTCTATAAAGAGAAGTACTTGTAGTATCAAGTCCAACAAATACGCCGGTATTACTATTTTTCAAAACCCTTCCGCCATACCCCGAATCCTCTATAGCTTCAAAAGCTGTCTGCAAGAACATCCGCTGTATCGGATCCATAAAGGATGCCTCTTTTGGTGAGATACGGAAATAAGAAGCGTCAAATTCAAATATTTCTTCAAGATAACCAGCTTTAAGTTTTGAATTTTTTATCCTATTCTTTATGCCAGGGGAAAATAACTCTAAATCGCTCAAACGATTTTCAGGAAATCTTTTTACACTATGAACCTCATTAAGAAGATTTTTCCAATACGTCTCTACATTATCAGCATCGGGAAAATGACATGCCACTCCTATGATTGCAATATCTTTTGAACTATCAGCTGCTTCTTTCTTACCCTGATTGTTTATGGCTTTCAGAATGTTGTATGCGTAGTCTTCTTTGATTTCTCCGTTTTTAACCAAGGCAAGTATATACTTGTTGATTGCTGACAGATTTGAGTTTTTGTTAATCATCATACCACTCCTTATTCAATATTTCCAATGACTCATCCAGAGATACCTCTCCTGTTCTCAAGCTCCTAAGTGTATTCATCAAGCTATCTTCTTCACTAAAAATTATTTCATTCTTCTTATTTTTGTTCTGCTGAAGAGTTGCAGCAACAAATTCTGCCATCTGTACTACAGTAGGATATGTATATATATCTACTACATTCAGGACATTCGGATATTCCTTATTAATTTTTTGTACAAGAATACTTGCTGATATGGAATCTCCCCCAAGATCATGAAAAGACTCATATATATTAACTTCCTTCATTTCTAGTACATCTCCCCAAATTTGGGCTATAATGCTTTCTGCTTCATTGTACTCGCTATTCTTTCTCCCCTTCATCTCTACAGGTGTAGAAGTTTTACTATGAGTTGATATACTATCCATAGCCTTCTGATTCAATACTCTTTCATTGTTGATAAGTAATTTGACTCTTTCTGAAACACTTATAGTATCCAAATCGTTAAGACTAATATTTTCACAATTTAATTCAGCTACAATTACATTGCTAACATCTTTTTCCAGCACCTTGGCAAATGCTGTTATTGCATCACCAGTAGTTATTGCTTTAAAAGCACCATCCTTGTTTACCCCGTAGTCTAGTGCCATTCCAATTTCCTTCCAAGCAGGCCAGTTAATTGTTATTGTCCTTTTCCCTTTCAGTCTCCTGTAAATAGAGTAAGCATCCATAAAACTGTTTGCTGCTGCATAATCCCCTTGTCCTGCTTCCGCAAGAAATGAGCTATTTGAAGAAAATAATACAAATAAGTCCAATTCATCCCTACAGGTAAGTTTATCCAAAATTAATGTTCCTGCAACTTTTGGTTTCAAAACTTCTGCAAACTGAGATTCATTTTTTCTAAAAATAAAATCTTTTCCTGCGATTCCTGCACAATGTATGACCCCATTTATCCTCCCCCATTCAGCTCTAACTGCATAAATTACTTCCCGCATAGCATTTTCATCAGAAACATCTGCACAATGCAATCTAACTTCAGATCCAAAGCTTTGTATTTCTTTTAACTTCTCTATCTTCCTGCATATTTTTTCATCCTTCTTCAATCGAAGTATCTCCTCCCATTCAATATCCAATGGGAAAGCTGTCCGATTAATCATCGCGAGCTTCACTTTATTCTGAGATGAAAGGTATTTTGCTATTTCAAGCCCAATGCCTCCAACCCCTCCTGTGATTATATAAACTCCTTGCTCTCTGATTTGTATCTTAGCATTTTCTAACAAGTCCAAGTCAAGAATATCAAGTTCTTCAATATATCGTTCTCCATTTCTGTATATCACTTGCGATTGTAATTCATCAGTATTCAATTCTCTTAATATATCTCTAAGTTCTGTACTTTCTGAGATATCAATACACTTACACATTAAGTTTGGGTACTCGTTCTTTATGACCCTTGCAAAACCAAATAATGATGCACTATCCGGGCGGATTATCACTTCATCTTTGACCTTGTAAGCATTATTGGAAAGAACCAGCATTTTGATTCTACTGGTAAGTCCAGCCTCTAGTAGACTTTTTGTTAGATAAAAAAGGTTATACGTATTTTCGTTATCTATTACAGCAAGCTCCTCTTTGTAGCTTCCTGTTTCAAATACTTCATTCTCTTTAATATCAGTAAATAAGATATTATTAATGTTATGTTGACTTAATGTGTTCATAAGTTTTATGTAATGTTCTGCTTTAGAGCTAATAGAATACCCATGTATAGTTGTCTGAAAGGAATCGTTTATCATGGAAATTACTACGCATTTTGAACCCAGAGCTTCAATATATTTTATTAGCCTTTCAATAAAACTGTTTTTTTCTTTGTAAAACACTAATGTAGTACCTATTAGCATACTCGGCTCACTTACTGAAAGGGGGCATTTTCTCCATGACATCTTATAAAAGTTATTCCATGAAGTATTTCTATTTGTGTCTGCTTTGTTTTTATCTGAACATATACCTGTATCAAGCCATACTCTTTGCTTTAAAAATGGGTAGAATGGAATTTTAATTCTTTTAAACATTTTATTCTTAAAAAAGTCTGTCCAATTTATTTCAGCACCATTTATATATAGTTTGCATAACTCCTTTAAAATTTCACTGCTCTTAACATTACCATCATACATTAACCTCTTAATTTTATCATTGGCCACAGTGGTTAATGCAAATTTCTCCGCTTCCGTTATGCCTTCAATATTTATCAGGTTGTCCTTTACCCTTACAACTTTGTGTTCCTTATAGAATAAACCTCTTTCATCGTCATTCAGCTCACCTATTATTTGCAAACCCTCTAAACTCTTCATAAGCATGTCTTTGTTGTCAAACATCAATACCAGCCTATGACTATAATGTCCTCTTCCAGTATTAGCTGTATAGCACAAATCACCCATACTTATGTGACCAGAGTGCTTTAGAAAGTTTAGATATTCACCTATCAAACTATTTAGTGATTCCAAACTTTTAGCAGATAATGCCAGAATATATGCACTGTCTGTAGATGCGACATTTTTAGCCTGTATCTTGGTGTCTGGAGCTTCTTCCAAAACCATATGGCAATTTGTTCCGCTTAGACCGAATGAACTGACACCTGCTCTTCTCGGATGCTCCTTTACTTCCCATTCGCTTGTTTTATCATTTATATAAACTGATGATTCTTCAAAATTAATATTTCTGTTCGGCTTCCTGTAATTTATTGTTGCAGGTAATTTTCTATTTTGTAGTGCTAGTACAACTTTAATCAATCCTGCTATCCCTGACGCATTATCAAGATGCCCTATATTGGTCTTGACTGAGCTAACGGCACAAAACTGCTTTTTTTCAGTATATTTTCTAAATGCACTACTAATTGCATCAATTTCAATAGGATCTCCCAATGGGGTACCTGTACCATGAGCTTCAATGTATGAAATAGATGATGGATTTATACCGGCATCTTCCCATGCTTTTAATATGACCTGTTCCTGAGCTAATGGGTTTGGAGCGGTTATACCTATAGAACTGCCATCCTGATTTACAGCACTTCCTTTAATAACAGCATATATCCGGTCGCCATCACTAAGAGCCTTATCAAGTCTCTTAAGCATAATAGCAGCCACACCTTCCCCAAGACCCGTCCCATCTGCATTATCATCAAAGGTTTTAGCCCTTCCATCTAAAGAAAGTATCTGTACACCACTTGCCTCATCATCATACAAAAATGGAGCAAGACATATCTTTATACTTCCGGTAACAGCCTGATCACACTCCTTGTTTCTAATAGCTTGACATGCCGCATGTACCGCAACCAGTGACGATGAGCAAGCAGTATCAATTAGCATGCTGGGACCTCTTAAATCAAGAATATATGCCAACCGGCTTGCGATTATTGATTTAATGTTCCCTGCCAATGCCAGTCCCTCCATATCTGACTGAGCAAGATGGATAGCACTTTTATATTCAATATTCATATCTGAGCTATAGCCCAAATATATACCTGTTGAACTTCCAGTCAAACATTTACCACCATAACCTGCATCTTCAATCGCTTCCCATGCCGTTTGCAGAAATATCCTTTGGTTAGGATCCATCAATTTTGCTTCTCTTAAAGACATTTGAAAAAACTGGTAGTCAAAATTATTAATATCTTCAAGGTATGCACCACATCTATACTCTACCTTTTCAGCATTATCAATACGATGCAAAATAGGAGTTATATCTGCCATTCTGGATTTAGGAAATCTCCCTACAGCATCTGCACCGTTTTTTATTATATTGTCCCAAAATTCCTCGAGATTTCGTGCACGTGGGAACCTACCTGACATTCCTATAATAGCTATGTCCTTTTGTCCTGCACTTGCATTTTCCTGCAATGCATGTATAATACTAGCTCCTATTCTTTTATCTATCTGCTTTGACTTTACTCCTTCTAAAATATATTTATATGCTTCATAAAAGTCATCCATATATCAACCTCTTTGTTGTTTTAAAACAGCAGGTAGTGTGGATTCAGAAAAGAAAGACAGCATGCCTGTACTGTAAAACAGTTCTTCATACCTTTCAGCCTGTTCATCTAAAGGAGTTTGTTTCGTTTTAAATGTAGATTCAAGCATGGTCAGAGCTTGTTGTAATTGCACAGATTCGGGATCTACATTTCGTTCTCTGAGATTTTTTTCAAGTTCCTTCACAGCTCTGTAGGGCTCAACAAAGCCTTTTTGATATTCTTCTTCAATATCATTATTGTTTTTAGTACATATAGCAGTTGCAATACACTTTGTTATAAAATCTAGTTTACGTTCCTTCCAGCTTGACTCAAAAAGATTGGTGAATTTTTCAATATCCTCTTCAATACTGAACGAATAAACATCAATTTTAGAAGCGTTTTCCTTTGTAAGCTTTTTTAAAATACCTTTAGGACCAAACTCTATAACTACCGTTACATCCTGATTTTCCAAATACTCCATTGACTCCTGCCATCTTACCGGACTTATCATCTGAGCGGTCATATGTTCGACAATATCGTCTTCATATCTGTAAGGTAGTGCCGATACATTTGATATAATAGGCCATCTAGGTATCTTGAACTCACAATCCTCCAAAACCCTCTCCATCTTTATAGCTGCACTTTTCATCAAAGGGCTGTGAAAAGGTGCACTAACTTTGAGAGGTACTGCGTTCATACCCATACTCAAAACTTTAGCTTCAACACGACTTACCGCTTCCGCATGACCCGAAATTACCAGTTCATTTGGGGAGTTGTAGTTAGAAATAACTACCGACTCGTCACCGATTGACTCCTTCGTACACTCTCTTTCAATAAAAGTGCTGTCAATGTCATTTCTTTTAATAGCCAACATCTTGCCAGTACTTCCGTTTATCGCTTCCTGCATAAATTTTCCACGTTGGTGTACAACCTTTATTGCTTCTGCAAAGGGAATAGCTTCCGCACATGTCAGGGCTACATACTCACCAAGAGAGTGTCCGGCCAGATATTTTGGTGCAAACTGGAACTTGTCCATAAAAAACCTAAACATAATATAGCTTACAGTTAAAATTGCTGGTTGTGCATTCTCAGTAAGTGATAATTCATTTATATCCCCGTTAAAGCACATTTCTTTCAAATCAAACCCCAGCGCATTATTTGCTTCTTCAAAAATTTCCTTTGCTGGGGAGTAGTTATCATAGAAATACTTACCCATACCTATAAATTGAGTTCCCTGTCCCGGAAAAAGAAATGCTGTATTCATAAGATACCTCCAAATTTTAAAATTGATTATTTTTAATATGTAAAGTTGATTTTCTAATAGACTAAATATACATTTATTTTTATTGGTCTGTATCAAGTCTTGGCGGCAGTTTTGTTGCGGACTGTCCAGCATTTTTTTCAAAAAGTTTTTTCATAGCCTGCTCGATATCCAATTTATCGTCCATCATTTCATCTAGAACATCTATTATATCTTCCTTAACCTCATTAAGTAGCCTATTGTCATTTGCTTCCGTCTTTGGTTCTTTTGACACTATATACGCTGCTAGTTCTCTTATTGTATGGTACTTAAATAAATCTGTTACGGTTAAATCCATCTCAAACTCATGACTTATTTTTGAATGGATTTGAACTACAAGGAATGAATCACCACCCACATCAAAAAAACTATCATTTACACTTATTTCCCTCGTGCCAAGAATACTAAACCATATTTCTGCGATTTTCCTTTCCACTATGCTAGCTGGAGGCTCTAAATGCGTTTGAATTTCTGCTGTTTTAGGATCTGGTAGGGCATTCTTATCTATCTTACCATTTGGGGTAATGGGCATCTCGTCAAGTTGCATTATAATTGACGGAATCATATATACTGGAAGCTTCTTACGCAGGTAATCCTTTAAGTCATCCGTATTTACTTTTGCAGTGCTGGTATAATAACATGCCAGTTGGTTAGATTCTCCATACTTTTTAGAAACTACTGCTACGGCATCTACCTCTCCTTTTTTTAGTAATATATTTTCAATCTCTCCTAATTCTATTCTGTAGCCTCTAACCTTCACCAGCCCATCTTTTCTTCCAAGAAATTCTATATTTCCGTCTTCCATGTATCTTCCAAAATCCCCTGTTTTATATACTACCGAGCCATCGTCCCAAGTAGTGAAGAATGAAGCGGTCTTTTCAGTATCATTATGGTATCCTCTGGTCACATTAATTCCTTTAACATAAATTTCTCCTGTAATTCCTATATCACATAACTTTTTAGCACCATCCAAAATTAAAATAGTATTTCCCGCTACAGGTTTTCCAATCGGTAAAGTCTGAAGATTGTCCAGATTATCTCCTATATGATAGCTTGTTATCCAAATTGTCGCTTCAGTTGGTCCATACATATTTGTTATATCTGCATTACGGAAAAATTTCCTTATTTCTTTTGCCAGTTGAATGCCCCATGCCTCTCCTCCAATCATAATATGTCTCATTGAATTAAAGCACGATAGCCGTCCCTGTTCAGTGTCGCTGTCCAATGCTATAAGTAGTTGTGCCATCAGCGTTGGAACCGAATGCCATATATTTACCTGCTTATTGTTAATGAAGTCAAGTAATTTATGTGGATCTCGTAGTGTATTTAACGGCACAATGCACAATTTAGCTCCACTTAGCAATGCACCAAATATCTCAAACACTGATATGTCGAAACACACTGATGTTATTAGCATCATCGTATCTGATTGTGTCAGTTTAAACTCGTCTATACTCCACTTTAAATAATTCAAAACATTCTGCTGGGTAACCATGACTCCTTTTGGCAGTCCTGTAGATCCTGAAGTGTAAATAATATACATGAGATTGTCGATATAATTATCTTTTTTCTTATTTATACATATATCATTATTTCTTTCAATTGATTCAATACAGGTTTTTCCAGATTCACTCATGTATACAACCGTCTCCAAGCTGCATCCATCCTCAAGCAGAGCTGTTACTTTGTCACGTTGACTGCTCTCAGCTAAAATAATCTTAGCACCGCTACTTTTCACAATATAACTAATCCTTTCGGAAGGATAATCAGGATCAAGCGGTACATAACATGTCCCTGCTTTTAGTATCCCAAGCAAACCAGAAATCAGATTTAAATTTCTACCACATATAATACCAATTGGAACATCTGTCACAGCACCATTATCCTTGAGGACTTTTCCTAATGTATCTGCTCTATCATTCAACTCTATATTTGTCAGATACTGTCCCTCATATTCTACTGAAATATTATCTGGGTTTAGCAGCATCCTCTCCTCAATCAGCTCGCACAATCCTTTGTTAAAGGTGTAATTGATATGATTAGTATATTTGTGTAACAGATCATTTTTGTAATTGCAATCAAGTATTTCTATATTCGCCAAGTCAATACAACTATCCCTAACCATATGATTAACAATATTCATAAAATTTCTTATAAACCGTTTTATTGTATCTGGCTTGAATAAATCAGTATTGAACTCAAATCTCAATGCAAGTGAACCGTTAGATTCTTTCGATAATAGACTCAATTCAAACTGACTTACACCTTCAATTTCTGGTGGAATATTATCATAGAACTGGAATACTGTATTGAACACTGTGTTTCTTGAAAGATCCCTCTCCGGATTAACTTTTGAAACAAGAGTTTCAAATGGATATCCTGAATTTTTATATGCATCCAAACTTTTTCTCTTTACTTCCTCTATAAGCTCATTTAGGTTGTGGATATCATTAAATTTCAACCTCATACAAAACATATTCACAAAAATCCCTAGCACTGCTTCTGCTTCTTCACTATCACGCATCGTGCCAGGTACTCCAATTATAATATCTTCATCTCCTGATATCTTTTCTAAAAAAAGAAAATATGTGGCAAGCAAAACTGTATGAAGAGTCGTATTGCATTTTCTTGATAATTTTTTTAATAAGTCAGTTTGTTCCTTGCCTATGCAAAAGTTTAATGAGCTTCCATTGTATGTTTGTATTACAGGTCTTTGATAATCCACTGGCAGATTCAACTGTGGAATCGGGTTGCATATCTCTTGGAGCCAATATTCCTCAATCTTCCTGAATTCATTTCCCTTTTCCCATTTTTCCCTCTGTTCCACCCAATTTACATATTGTATCTTGACGGGTTTTAAATTAGCACTATGTCCCTCCGTGTAGTGACAATATAAATCCATTAATTCTCTAAAAAATATGTCAATACCCCAGCCATCGATAATCAAGTGGTGGAAATTAAAATACAAACAGCAACGCGAACCAGATAACAAATAAATACAAGCTCGCATTAGCGGCTTGGACATATCAAAAACCGTATGATTCTGATTACCTAAGGTTTCATGAAGAATCTTTACTTCATTCTCATCCTTACTTAAGTCTATCACTGTAAAACTCATTAAATGACGGTCTAAGATGATTTGTTTTGGTATTCCGTTATCTTCAACGAAAATTGTCCTCAGCATCCAATGACGCTCTATAAGTTCATTTAATGCCCTGTTAAGAGCATCCATGTCTGGTCTTGTCTCCATGTACTGAGTTGAAGGAAGATTATATGCTACCATATCAGAATTAAGCTTTTGTAAAAACCAAATACGCTTTTGCGCATTAGACAAGTTATGCTTTATTATCCCATGCATCTGAGTGGGTTTATCAATTGTCATTTCCGTTTTTACTGCATGTTTTAGATACTCCGCCAATTGAAAAATTGTGAGATTCTCAAATAAATCGCTGATGTTTATTTTTTTTGTGATTGATTTATTTAACACATTCACTATATGTATAGCGAGGATAGAATCCCCTCCAAGTGTATAGAAATCATCATAAATATCAATTTCATCAAGCCCGAGTACTTCGCCCCATGCCTGTCCAACTAAAGCTTCACTAGCAGTATAATTACCTTCAGCCCTTCCTTTTAGAGTTATAAATCTTTTTTCTTGCAGGCTCTCAATCTGTTTTTTCCCACTATCCTTGATATCTGCTTTGGTTCTGCCATCATATTTAATTAAATTATTATTGGTATAGTTATTCAACTCATCAGGATTTAGTCTACCTACAATAATATTGCTTATACGTCTATTTATAACCTTGTTGAAAGCATCCACACCAGTCTGGTTATCCAGCATTTTAAAAAGCCCAGTATCTTTAAGACCATAATCGTATGCCATTCCAGTATCTGCCCATGGAGCCCAATTAATAGCCACTGTTCCTGGTACACTCTGGTTTCTATATCCTGCAAAAGCATCCAGGAAGGAGTTGGCAGCGGAATAATCACCTTGGCCTATGCCACCCATAATTGATGATACCGAAGAATACAACACAAAGAAATCCAGTTCATCCTGTCGTGTAAGCTTATGTAAAATGCAAGTTCCATCTATTTTCGGGGAAATGACACGGTTAAATGTGTTAAAATTCTTTGCTGCCAATATACCATCTCCTGCTACGCCTGCACAATGTACCACTCCATTTATACTTCCGAATAAAGATTTTATTTTACAAAGTGTTATATTAACTTCCTTTTCATTTGATATATCCGTCCCATATACTGATACATTAATACCCATCTCTTCCAAGCGCATAATTTCACGGATGGTATTTGCCACTTTAGTACTGTTTTCTTTGATGATGGTATTCCAATCTGTTCGCTTCGGAAGTCCGCTTCGTGAAATTAAGCATAGGTTTTTTGCATCTTTTGACGCAAGGTATGCGGCTATTTGTATGCCCAAACCTCCTGTTCCCCCCGTAATCACATAGCATCCATTTTGCTTTATTTGTATACCGCTGTCTTCTAGGTCTTCAATATTCATTTCATATAACTGTTCTATATACTTGTACCCTTCCCGAAATGCCACTTTATACGAAGTTCTCTTAGACATTATTTCATTAGCAATTGTCTTTTCATCTGTGGATTTATCAATATCAAGGCATCTGCATTTTATTGAACTATTTTCTTCCTGTATAGATTTTCCTAGTCCAAACAAAGCTGCACCGTATGGGTTTATGTACTCTTCATTACCAGTTACCGCCGCGGTATGATCTGAAACTAGGGCCAATTCTATATCCCTTGTTATTTTATGATTAATAATGGCCTTTGTAATAAAAAAAAGACTGTCTATACTTCTTTCTCTTTTACCAATTATGTTATCTGTTATGTCTAATGTGTTATCAAACAAATCCAACATAAAAACAATGTGGCTAAACTGATAACTTCTCAGCTGATCAAATAAAATATTATAGTTACTTTGTTTCAAATTTATGCTAAAGGTGTAGTCATCAATTTTTTGGTAGTTTTCACCTGCCTGTACTGTAATTACTTCTACTTTTTGCTGCTTAAGTTGCTTTATCAGCTTGTTGCAAAAGTTCGCATTGCTTTTAAAGAGTAAGACTGATTTTACAAAAGATTCTTCTCTAATGTTTTTATCTTGTATCCACTTTATTGCATGAAAAATCTTTGATTCCTTTTTCTTTGGAACCAAATCAACTTCCCTTACCCGCTTAACAGTATAATTTTTAACGAATGAAAAAACTTCACCTGAAAGCTTCGTAAGAACAATATCAAACTTTGCTGTTTCTCCAGTAGTATTTTCCAAATCATTTCTTTTAATAATGCTGTAAAATTTTTGTGGTATTCTATCATATATTCTGAGATTCTCATAAAAAAACGGGAGAAACGGTCCACTACCAACGTAAGTATTAGCCAAATTTACTGCACAGTCCATTAATGCCGGATGAACATAATATTGATTCATATCTTCACTGAATTGTTCTTTTAGTTCCATCAAAGCCAGAACCTCTCCATTTCCAACATATACCTGAGTAATATTATCCCATCTTGGTCCGACTTCTACAATCCTTGCATCACTTTCCTTATAGATACTCTTAAAATTTTCCATGCTACACCTATCCATTATTTCACTTATGTTTTGGTTAGAAACCTTTTCTCCATCAATAAATTTTATTCTACCATCTACATGTTTTACCCACGTATCATCGTCCTCACTATTCCTTGAGGAGACAGAAAATTCAGCGTACTCTTCTAAACCATATTTAATAATTGTATGAGCTTCCTTGTCCTTCCCCTTAACTACACTCATTGGTGTATAAAACAGGATATCCTGAAACTCGGGAATGCAGCCATTACGGCTTAAACCAAAAATTTGAAGTATCATTTCTATATATGTAGTGCCTGGAACAACATAAGACCCACTTACCTTGTGTTCTGATAGAATCCAATGGTCCTCCACACTAAATTTCGTCATATATATGTCTATGTTATGACTCTTAACGATATTGGAATGTACCAACTTATAGTTGCTTTTCCTGCCCTCTGTTATATCCATATCCGGCCAACAACATTTCTTTTCAAGAGGATACCCCGGAAGTATAATTGTTTTTGTATCAGCAGTCCTATATAGTTCCTCCCATGTCACTTTTGCACCACAAATATACAATATGCATATTTCTTTTAAAAGTTCTCCCTTTCTCTGTTCTAAATATTCCTTAATTATTCGATTGGCTTCGCAGCTTATTTCGCCAATCTCGGCCTGGGTCACTTCACCCTTTAGTTTATTTTGCTTTATATCAGGCACAGATTTGTGTCGGCCGTAATAAGCATTTTTCACTTCAACATTTGCTACACTCTTTGATTGTATTTCATTAAGAATATCTAGTAAATCTTCTATATTCTCAAACAAAATAGCCAGTCTGTTTTCATAGTGACCTCTACATGCATTTGATGTGAAGCACAAATCATCTAGTTCAATGCCTTTTCTTTTCGAAAGCAACTCATAATACTGTCCTACCAATCGGTCCAGCGCAATCACGCTTTTTGCCGACAAACAAAGTACTCTTTGTCTCTTTGATGTCGAATGTCTCTTCTCTTTTATTTCAGGCGCCTCTTCCAAAACTATATGACAATTTGTACCACTCAATCCAAAAGAACTTATTCCGCATCTACGGGGGAAATGGCCTTTCTCCCAGTTGGTCAGTCTGTCATTCACATAAACTGCTGATTGTTCAAAGTTAATTTTTTCATTCGGCAATCTAAAGTGCAAATGAGGCGTGATCTTTCGTTCATGTAGAGATAGTATGGACTTAATTAGTCCGGCTATCCCTGCTGCACTATCCAGATGTCCTAAATTTGATTTCACAGATCCCACTGCGCAAAATTGCTTTTTATCTGTATGCTTTCTAAAAGCTTCATTAATTGCCATTATTTCAATTGGGTCACCTAGTTTTGTCCCTGTTCCATGAGCTTCTATATAAGTTATTGATTCAGGATCCACACCGGCATCTTTCCACGCTCCTTCAATAACATTGGTTTGTGCTGAAGGATTCGGAGCCGTTATTCCTACAGAAGTCCCATCTTGGTTTATGCAGCTTCCTTTAATTACTGCATAAATTAAGTCCCCATCTTCAACCGCTTTACTCAAAGGCTTTAGTAAGACTGCCCCAGCTCCCTCACCCAAACCTGTTCCTTCAGAACTGTTATCAAATGTTCTTGCTTTTCCGTCATGAGACAATATACCCACACCGCTCTCCGCTTTTGTTTGAGGTTCAAGGTACAACTTTACCCCTCCGGCTATAGCCATTTCACATTCTCCTGCAATCAGAGATTTACATGCCAAATGGACAGCAACAAGCGAAGAGGAACAAGCTGTATTAACAAGCATACTTGGCCCTTTCATATCAAACAGGTATGCCAATCGGCTTGCAATAATAGACTTTATATTACCGGTAAGTGCCATTGGTATTGCAGCAGGGTCTACAATAGAAATAAGATTATTATATGAAAAATTGAAATCATCGCTAAAACCCACAAAGATTCCTGTATTTGATCCTTTCGCCCTGTTTCCGCCATATCCGCCGTTTTCTAATGCAGAAAGTGCACACTGAAGGAATAATCTTTGGTGGGGATCCATTAATTTTGCTTCACTAGGAGACATAGAAAACAACTCGTAATCAAACTCTTCAATTTCTTCCAAATATCCTGCTTTATTATAACTCTCATCTTGTTCTAACAGTATTCCTTTTTTTCTACATAAATCCTTATATTTTTTATAGAGACTGTCCCTTCTTTTAGGGAAAGATCTTATCATATCTTTCCCTGCGCATAGTTGATTCCAGAATGCTTCAATACTATCCGAACTGCCGAACTTTCCTCCAATACCTATGACTGCTATATCCTTTCTAGAAATTCGATTAAGCCTGTTATCATCTTCTGCGAGAATATCGCCTAAACCTATTGTATTTAATTTTATTCTTTTTAAATCCAACATATTTTCCTCCAAAACAGTCGCACTTTTAACCTATTTCATCTAATTAGAATCCATTCTCTTTTTTTACCTGTTTTTTATCCATGTTCATTTCAATCCTATTTTAATTATCAATTTCCATTAACTGTTCTGTAAGATTTATATAAGCATTCAAGATTTTACTTATCCCCTTATTTGCAAGAAGCCCATCATTGTAAGAGCAGGAAACCAATATAGCATCTTTTTTTTGACTCACGCCCATTACTATATCAAACAATCCAGCCAATTCAGTTCGCTGTCCACCATGTTCAATGATAATGGATGTTATTTCTCTACTTTGCTTTCTGCTATTCGACAATAAAATATCTTGTATCCGAATCCCTCCACTATGTAATCCTGCTATATATTTTTTCTTTACCTCTTCAACCAACTCCCAAAGTGTCTCTGTATTATTTAAATTAATGGATACCGGTATTATTTGGTTTGATTCAGAAAGGGTGTACACTGTTATCTCCTCCTGTCTGCTGACAATATGCAATACATAAATGAAGACTGCGCACTTATATACGAGCATAGTTATGTCATTTTTTTGCAGTTCTTGTTCAAGCTTATCCTTGACATCATCATTAATTTCTGCAAATAGGACAGATCCAGAATTTTCAACATTCTCATCTCTAAAATATTCTTCGGGAAGTACCACAGTTTTCAAAATTGTTTTTCTACCCTTGTCTGAAAGCTTCTCAGTAATAAAACTCGCAAGTCTAACAATAGATGGATGAGAAAACAAGTCAGCTACTGTCACTGAACCTGGAAATTTTTCTTCGATTTCAGAGTAAACTTGCACTATCTGGATTGAATTACCCCCAATGTCAAAAAAGCTCTCATTGATATCAACAAAATCTATTCCCAATACTTTGTTCCATATTTCCATCAGTACAATTTCAATATCATTCCCAGGCTTGACACTCATTTTAAGTTGTTGTGAATTACTATATCTAACAGGATCTGGTAATGCATTATAATCCACTTTTTTATTGGGTGTCAGTGGAATCTCCTTCAATTTTACAAATACCGACGGAACCATATAATATGGGAGCGAAACTGAAAGAAATTTCCTTAGTATGGTTACGGATATCTCCGCATCTCCTATATAATATCCTACGATGTACCCTTCTCCCTTTTTATTCTCACCACTACCATTTTTTAGAACAACTACAGCATCTGCTATTTTTTCGTAACTTTGCATACACCGTTCTATTTCCTCAAGTTCAATCCTGTAACCATTCAGTTTTACCTGTCTGTCATTTCTTCCCCTAATTTCAATATAACCATCACTATTCCATCTTGCTAAATCACCTGTCTTATACATTACTTCTCCTGAATTGAAGGGGTCTTGAACAAATCTGGCCAGTGTCAATTCTGGCTTATTTAAATAGCCTCTAGAGACCCCCTCTCCTGCAATATACATCTCTCCCCAAATACCAGATGGCAAAGGTCTCTGTTCTTTGTCCAAAATCAATATCTGCGTTTTCAGTATGGGTTTTCCGATATCAACGCTATCACATTTCGATAAGTTCCTTACTGTAGACCATATTGTAGTTTCTGTAGGTCCGTACATGTTGTATATCTTACCTTTATACAACGAACGAAGCTTTACCAGAAGACTATCATGAAGCACTTCACCTCCAATCATTATTTCGGTGAGGTTCTCGAGCCATTCGCTGCTTCCCTTATGTGACAAAAGCATCTTTAAAGTAGTTGGAGTAGCTTGCATTATACTTATTCCATTTTCGCAAATGATTCTTTTAATAGCACTAGGATCCCGCTGCTGCATTTCATCTGCTATAACTAATGTTTGTCCCTTTAGTAGAGGCATTAGTGTTTCGAGAATAAAAATATCAAATGATATCGTAGTTAAAGCCAGTATTTTTTTTGAACTTGAAAAGTCAATGAGCTCTGATATAGCATAAATAAAATTCAAAAGAGCTTTCCTCTCAATCATAACCCCCTTGGGATTTCCTGTTGAACCTGATGTATATATTACATAAGCTAAATCATGATTGCTTACATCTACTTCCTCTAAAACATTGTACGATTTACCTATTTCATATTCCTTGCTGATAATGTTTATATCAAATACAGCTCCTTTAAATTCAATACTGTTAATATGTTCTTTTTCACCTAGCAAGAAATTTGTCCCACAATCATCCAGTACATATCGAATTCTTTGTACTGGAAACTTAGGATCTATTGGTAGAAAAGCAGCTCCACACTTTAATATTCCCATTATTCCAACCAGCATATTAAATGAACGCCCTACCAGCAGCCCAACAACCATTTCTTTTCCAACCCCGTGTTTTTTTAGATAATGAGCTACACTATCCGACTTTCTGTCTAATTCGCGGTAAGAAATGCCGGTGCCATTTAATACAGCACATTCCTTATCTGGTATTTTACTCACTTGTGTTTTAAACAAATTAATCAATGAAGAATCTTTGGGACTTTCATAACTCATTTGATTATATTGTTCTATAACTTCTGCTTTATCCTTGTCATCCATAATTTCAATATTGTCAATACAAATATGAGGATTTCTTACTACCTGCTTAGCTATATTGATAAAATGTCTGCTCATCTGCCTTATAGTCCCAACTTTGAAAAGTTTTGTACAAAATTCCATGCTAAACAGTATTTTATTATTATCTACAAAGGCTTGCAGAGTAAGGTCAAATTGTGATGCACCTTTATCATATTCTATTGGTGTAAATATTAAATCAAAAGCCTTCATCTCAGGCCTCTCAAAGTTACTCATTGAGAACATGACATCGAATAACGGATTACGTCCCAAGTCTCGCTTCATATCAAGTTTGTTGATGAGTTCTTCAAATTGATAGTAACGGTTCTCGTACGCTTTGAGGAAATTCTCTTTAACCTCTGACAAAAATTCATCAAAGCTTTTATCTTTACACGGATAATTTCTTAAAGGCAGCATATTTATAAATGACCCTATCAGTTCTTTCAGATCCGGATGCTCTCTTCCCTGAATTGGCGTTCCAATAATTATATCTTCCTGCCCCGAGTACTCCATTAATAAAATATAAAAAATAGAAATAAGTACTACAAAATGTGTAGTCTTAGCATCAACCACCATTTTACCGATTTCAAACGACAATTCTTCATCAAATGAAAATGAAATAACACTTCCTTCGAAATTCTGTACAGTCGGACGTGCGAAATCAACAGGCAAATCAAGCACCGGTGCATTTCCTCCATAAAGCCCTAACCAATAATTTTCCTGTTCCTTTATGAAGTTTGAATTCATACTGTTTTTCTGCCATTCTGAATATTCCTTGTACTGTATAGTCAATTCAGGCAGTCTAACACCTTCATACAAACTGCATAATTCTTCTACCAAAATTTTAAGAGAAGTAGCATCTGAAATAATATGGTGCATATCAAACATTAGTATATGCTCATTTTCACTCAATCTCACAACTTCAACTCTTAGTAACGCTGGCTGTGTCAAGTCAAAAGGTTTAACAAACTGTATGAAGAGTCTTTGTATGTCACCAGTGATTCCATCCGAAAAACAGAATGGGTTGTTCACATTCTCATGTATCTTTTGAACTATTTCACCATTTATAATGTGAAAAGAAGTTCTTAATATTTCATGCCTTTTTATGAGTTCAAAGAGTGCAGCCTGCAACTTGTCAGTATCCAAACTTCCCATGACCCTAAACACAGACGGAAGATTATAACTCAAGCCTGCGCTTTCAAGCTTATTAAGAATATATAGTCTCTTTTGCCCTGATGAGGCAGGATAATATTCTTTCTTTTCCACAAATCTTATTATTTCCAAATTTGATTGTTGTTTTTGCTGTACTAGCTCTGCCAACTCGTCAATCCTGCTGTGGGTGAATATATCCGTTAATGCAATATCGATATCAAGTTCCTTACGTAGTCTATATATCATATTGATAGCTTTGATTGAGTGTCCACCCATTTCAAAGAAATCATCACCAGAATTTACTCTTTCTACACTCAGTAGTTCCTTCCATACCTCCACTAATATCATGGCATATGACGTCATAGGTTTATATTCATTTTTTTGTGTGTTATCTATTATTAACTTGCTTATATCCATAGATGACAGCTTAATTCTGTCAATCTTCCTATTAGGCGTCAACGGAAGCATATCAAGCTGGATAAAGGTTGATGGAACCATGTAAAACGGTAATTTTGAAGCCAGTAATTCACGTATGCTTTGTACATTCACGTCTTTATCGGATACTAAGAATGCACACAGAAACTTATTCCCCTCATTATCCACTTTGGCAACAACAACAGCTTCACTGATACCACTATATTTTAATAATGTATCTTCAATTTCACTTAACTCAATCCTATATCCACGTACCTTTACTTGATTGTCAGAACGGCCCAAATATTCGATTTCTCCATTTTCTAATAATCTGGCCACATCTCCTGTGCGGTAAATTATATTTCCTGCATCTTGCTTAAACGGATTGGAAATAAACTTCTCACTGGTTTCTGGTGTATTATTTATATAGCCTTTAGCTACACATTCTCCCCCAATAGCAATTTCTCCGGGCACTCCAAGAGGCTGAAGCTGCATATTCTCGTTTATTATATACACTTCTGCATCGGGTAATGGCACACCTATCGTAACCTTATTTTCACCTGACAAGTCCTTGAATGTTGTCCAAACCGTAGCTTCAGTTGGACCATAAAAATTATAAATTCTTCCATTATACTTTCTCTTCAAACGGGTAAACACGCTCTCTGGTAATGCTTCTCCTCCTACAATCATATGCTTGATTCTACACCAAACAGCATCATTTGCACTATTCTCCAACAGTATATTTAGTCGTGATGGTGTAAAATGTACAAAGTCAACATTTTTTTCAATGATTATCCTCACTAGTGTATCAAAATCCTGCTGTTCTTGGTCTGTCGTAATAATAACTGCAGCCCCGCAGGAAAGTGGAAACATTAGTTCCGAAATTGATAAATCAAAAGAAATAGAGGCTAGGGCTAAAAACGTACCATTTTCTCCATAATTGATTGAAAGTTTCATAGCTTGTACAAAATTAACAAGATTTTTATGGTCAACCAAAACTCCTTTGGGTTTACCTGTAGACCCTGAAGTAAAAATAAGATAAGCAAGGTTGTCAGGTAAAACCTTAACCTGCTGTATATCATTCGCATCTATATAATTTCTGTTGTCAGAAAGATTTACGACTACACACTTTGTATTTGATAAATCAAATCTTTCTATCATGGTCCTGCTCAATAGTAAAAGCTTTGCACTACTCTCGTTCAGTACATACTCTACCCTTTCCTGAGGATAATGCGGATCGATAGGCAGGTACACTGCTCCTGTTTTCAGTATTGAAATTATACCAACCATCATTTCTACTGACCGTTCCACCAACAGTCCACATATTTCTCCTAATCTAAGACCGTTTTCCTGTAAACTGCCAGATAACTGACCAGATCGTAAATCCAATTGCTTGTATGTTAAACTACAATTACCACATACTACTGCAGTATTATTTGGATAGTTTTCTACCTGTTGCTTAAATAGTTCAATAAAAGTTTTATCTTGAGGAATCCAACACTGAAAACGATTAAATTCGTATAAAATTTTTTGCTTCTCATACTCTGACGTTATCTCCACATCAGCCAATCTGGAGTCTGGTTTTTTCAATATCTGGTTAAGAATATGAATATACATATCTTGAAATCTTTTTATAGTAGAATCTTTAAAGAGCTTTGTACAGTACTCAAATTCCATTGTCAGTATGTTTCCTTCTTCTCTGCCCTGCAGCTTTAAATCGACCTGTGAAGTCTCATGTACAAAACCATACTCACTGATATTAAATGGAAGACTGCTAACCTGTGCTTTTTTCATATTATGAAAAACAAACATAGTATCAAATATAGCATTCCTACTACTATCCCTCTTTGTTACCACTTTTTCCACCAAGTCTTCAAACTGGTAGTCCTGATTCTGAAAAGCATCTATAACTTCTTTTTGAGTATTCTGCAAGAGCATTCTAAAGCTATTTGCTTTATCAATATTTGTGCGAAGAGCCAAGTAATTTGCAAAATTACCTATTACAGACTGTAAGTCTGCATGATTCCTTCCTGCTGTAGCTGTACCTATTATAATGTCATTCTGACTAGTAATCTTATGTAAAAATAGGCTATATGCCGATAGTAGGATAATAAAAGTTGTGACTCCCTCTCGAACTGCCAGCTCTTTTATTTGCAAGGTCAATGCACTATCTATTTCAAAACTTGTACGAAAACCTTCAAAACTTTGCATACCAGCTCTGCTATAGTCATAGGGTAAATTCAGAACCGCTATCTCTCCCTTAAATTTTTCCATCCAGTATCGCTCCTGATTTGCTACCCTTGCCCGAATACTTTCACTGTTTTGCCAGTTTACATAATCTTTGTAAGATACCTTAGTTGATTCTAGTTCCGCTCCTGAATAAATATCTGCAAATTCATTAATAAAAATTTCCATAGACATTCCATCAGATATAATATGATGCATATCTACACACAATATATAACTCAAGTCCCCTATTCTTATTAGGCATACACGCAGCAGGCAAGGTTTGCCTAAATCAAAAGGTTGTAAAAATGAAGTTACAATTTTCTGTGCACTGTCTTCGCTTTGTTCATAGTATTCCATCTTGAAGCAAACATCGTCATAAATTTTTTGACATGGCTCTGTACCATTATGTTCAAAAGACGTTCGTAAACTTTCATGCCTTTGAATAATTTTATTAATGGCTGATTCTAGCTTTCTTGTATCCAATTTTCCTTCCAGCTTTACTACGAAAGGCATATTATATGCTGTGCTTTCAGGCTCAAGATTCTGTATTATATAAACTCTCTTCTGAGCAGAAGACAATGGGTAGTAATCCTTTTTCTGTACTGGTTCTATAAGCAAGTAATCTTCTCTTTTTGCATTCCTGAGGTATATTCCAATGTTACGTATTGTTTTTTGCTTGATAAAATCCATCAGGGATATATCCAGATCAAATTCCTTCTTTATCCTCTCCACCAATACAATGGCATTTAATGAATGACCTCCAATTTCAAAAAAACTACCTATCACACTTATATCGTCTTTATCTCTTTGTAATACATCAACCCATAAATCCAACAATCTCTCTTCAGTACGGTTCTCTGGTTTTACCACACCTGCACATTCCTTCATGGCCAACTTCTCCAGTGACTTCTTATCAACCTTTCCATGAGATGTCAAAGGAATTTTATCAACCTGAACTATGAAAGCCGGAACCATATAAAATGGTAGTTTCTCTTCCAAATATTTTTTAATATTTGAGATACAAAGTACGGTATCTGATACTACAAATGCGTATAAACATTTACCTTCTTTAGAATCCTCACCTATAATTGCTATCGTATCATTAACATTCGCATATTCCCTTAATCTTGCTTCGATTTCACCAAGCTCAATTCTGAATCCTCGGATTTTTACTTGATTATCTACCCTGCCCAGGAATTTAATGTTTCCATCATCCGTATATTTTACTCTATCTCCTGTCTTATATATTTTACTTCCTGGGAATATTGGATTATCTATGAAAAGCGTAGAATTCAGTTCCTGATTGTTTAGATATCCCCTTGATAAACCTTTTCCAGAAAGATATAACTCTCCTGGTAATCCTATAGGCATTAATCTTCCTTCTTTGTTGAGAATAAGGCATTGAACATTGTCAATGGGTTTACCTATAAGCACTTCCGTCCGGTTTTTATCGAATTCGTAAACAGTGCTGCAAACACTATTTTCTGTAGGTCCATATTCATTGCATAACCTGACCTTGTCAAGCCTATTAAAGTGCTCTATCACCAGGTCAGAAGAGAAATCCTCTCCCGCAACAGTAATAACTCTAAGTTTTTTGAGGTGTTCGTAAACTTCTTTCATTAGGACCTTGTAATACGCCGGTGTAACAAGGAAATGAGTAATAGGATTCATTGTAAGAACCTGTTTTATACAATTTAAGTTAAGCTTGTTTTCTTCCTCAATCATTATGACAGTTGAACCCGAGACCAACGGTGTAAAAATATCTTCAACCGAACTGTCAAAGGAAAAAGAAGGAATTTGAAGTATAGAGTCCTCCTCATCAAAAGCATAAAACTTTTTACGCCAAAGAATAGTATTGGCAATTGACTCATGCTCTATAAGTACCGCTTTGGGCTTTCCTGTTGAACCTGATGTATATATCATATAAGCTAAATTTTGCGGGTTGCTTATTTCATTCTTATGCTGCATTCTAGGAATTTTAGATGCTTCCGGAACATCAAGTATTGTTCCATTTAAATCCAGTGAATATACAGTAGGCGAAGTAACCATAATAATTTCTGCTCCACTGTCTTTTAACATAAATTCCAGTCTTTCTTTTGGCAAATCAGGGCTTATTACTACAAAACAGCCTCCGGCTTTCAAAATGCCCAACATGGATATTACCGTTTCAATACAACGCTCACCTATAATTCCTACAACTGTATCCGGTCTACATCCTTTGTCTACCAAAAGTTTGGACATATACTCAGACTTTTCAGATATTTCTATGTAGCTTATGCTTTTTTCCACCCCGTGTTTGTATGTAATAAATTTTATCGCAGTACAATCCGGAGTTCTCGCAGCCTGTTCCTCAAACAACCTATTCAGCGTAAGTTGTGTTGGTCTCACTTTAGCTGTATTATTTATATGATGAAGTATGTAATTTCTTTCCTCTTCATCCGCTATTTCAATATCAGCTATCTTCATTTCCATATTATTTAACATTTGCTTTAAAATAGTAGTAAAGCATTTGGAAATCTTACCGATTGATTTATGATTGTAAAGTTTTGAGTTGTAAATTATTTCAAAGCATAAGTTTTCGCTATCCTTTTTTAAGACAAAAGCAATATCATTCTTACAATTTCCGGAATTGAGGTTTTTTATATAGTCCCGGTTGTGTATACTATCCATCAAGAACAAATATTTTAAAGGTCTCTGTGTATCAGCGCCGTATAGCTTGCTCAACACCTTATCTACAGGGTAAAACTGATACTTATAGCCTTCTACAACTGTCTGTTTTGTTATATCCAGAAATTGTCTCACACTAATTCCATCTTCTATCTGATCTCTGAATAGAACCCACTCGTTAAGTTCACTATGGGTTTTAAGATAAACTGGAGACGCAACTACGATATCCTTTTCCCCTGTTAACTTGTAAAGCAATACTTTCAGACATTCCAATACTAGTACAAAAATAGCAATATCATTATTTCTGGACATTTGAAGTAATATTCTGCAAATGTTATCATCCAGAATTGTATCCAATCTATTTTCACTGTAACTTTCACATACCGGATAATCGGAAAATAATTCCATTGAAAATGTACACTCTTTTAACTTCTTTGTCCAATACTCTCGTGCTTCTTCGAATTCACTCAAATCGCTTAAGATATTTTTATCCATAATCCCACCCTTACTTATATCCTTCCGGTACTCATTGTAATGATACACTTTGTTGAACTCCAGCATTTGTTAATAATCTAATTACAGTGCTCAGCCTTCAATTAATTTGTAAAGTTAATATTTAGAAATCAAAGGTAATATCCAGTGGTTTTTCATATAGATTAAGAATCGATTTAATTTTTTTCACTTCCTGCTCATCCATATGTTGTATATCACAAACTTTTATCTGTTCATCCTTTGAAACTGCATATAGAATTCTTCTAAAGTATTCCATCCATTTTTGTACTGTTTCCACCTGTAGCAGTTTCTTATTATAAACAATAGCTACCTTTATTTTATCCTTTAGTTTAGTAGCAGAAAATGTCATATCAAAGTTCGACACCACATTTCGTTCTATCGGTGTTATTTCTACTCCTTCGACATTTATCTCCTGAATATCGAAATCCTGAAGTTGAAACATTACATCAAATACTGGGTTTCTGGTCGTATCTCTATTGACATATACATCCTTAACAAGCTCATCAAATGGATAATCTTGATACTTCAAAACTTGTCGGGTATTCTCACTGACATTTAATAAGATTTCAGAAAAGCTTTGATTTTCATTGATTTGATTTCTAAGTACAAGTGTATTTACAAACATACCAACTATATTTTCAAAGCTTTCATAGCTGCGTCCAGATACTGGAGTGCCCAAAATAATATCTGTCGACCCTGTTATCTTATAAAGGAGTATATTAAACACAGCTAATAAGCTTGCAAAAAGTGTCGTATCATTTTTTGCACTTATCTCCTTTAAAAAAATTGCTTCCTCTTTGCCAAGACTCATTATTTGAATATCTCCTTCAAACGTCTGCACCGAAGGTCTTTCAAAGTCTAAAGGAAGTTCTAAATATGGAATACCATTTTCAAATTGTGAAATCCAAAATTTCTTTTGATTTTCTAATATCACCTTAAATTCACTGCTGTCTTGCCAGAGAGCATAGTCTATATACCTGCTGTTCAAGTAAGGCAGTTGTTTACTTTTATATAGTGTTATGAAATCCTTTATGATGATGTTCATTGATATCGCATCGGATATGATATGATGCATATCTATAACCATTATAAAATTATCAAGTCCCAGCTTTATGATCCCTACTCTTAACAAAGGAGCACTTCTTAAATCAAAGGGATGTATGAACTGGGCAAGTACCTCTTCCCAGCTATTATCTGCTGCATCATACACTTCAATTCTAAATGGTACTTCATCCACCACCTTCATTACAGGTATACCATCCATAGTAGAAAATGATGTTCTTAAGCTTTCGTGACGTCTAATTAAATCTTTGAATATACTTTCAACCTTGTTAATATCAACAGGTCCCTTTAATCTCACAATCTCAGATAAGTTGTACATTATATTCTCCTGGAACATCCTATCAAGTATGTATAGCCTTTTTTGTGCATAGGATAACGGATAATACTCTCGCTTTCCCACATACTTCATCTCTGTTGTAAGGGACTCTACTACTGCAGACTTTCTTATAACTATGGCCTGCTTTTCTATTGTATTGTTTTCAAATAGTACTCCTAAAGAAACTTTGATATCAAAAACCCTGCTTATATTTGAAATTAACCGCATAAGATTCAATGAATTTCCGCCAAGTTTAAAAAAGCTATCGGTAATACTAAACGTATTTCTACCAAGTAGCTTTGTCCAAATTTCATATAATTTTTTCTCAATCTCATCTCTAGGTCTAACCTGCAGAGTTTTATTATCTCTGTACATCTCACCTACTGCTTTATAATTTATCTTACCGTTAGCAAGCTTTGGTATTGATTGTGTTATTACAATGTCAGACGGAAGCATATGGGCAGGCAGCAACTCTTTGAGGTATTTATCAACCTCCTTGAGCACATCATCTCCTGAATTACTCCCCTTGACTGTAATAAAAGCGATTAATATAACCGAGGAATTCTCAGAAATTTCATTCTTTATAATAGCTACTTCATTTATTAAATCATGTCCAAGTAGAATACTTTCAATCTCTTCTAGTTCTACCCGAATTCCCCTAATCTTAACCTGGCGGTCCATTCTTCCCATTAATTCTATATTACCATCTGGTAGCAACCTGCCTAAATCTCCAGTTTTATAAATAATATCCTCCGGATTTTGACTGAACGGATTTCTTATAAATTTCTGCCGGTTTTGTTCATCATCATTAAGATAGCCAAATGTTCTATATGGCGTCCTTATGAATATCTCTCCTGTAACCAGTTCATTGCATATATTCATATTTTTATCCAATATGATAGCTCGCGCACCCTTTATTGGCTTGCCTATTGGCATAACATCCCTTTCAATGTCTTCCTTCCGTATTGGATAGAAGAATTTCGCCAGTGTCGTTTCGGTTGGTCCATAAAGATTTATCAAATGTATTCTTTCTCCGATTTTTTCATACCAGTTCCGCAGTTCAGAGGGTACAACCTTTTCACCAGCAAGTAAAACATATTTTAATTCCTGAAAATCCATTTCACTTAAATTCTCAGAATTCATCTGGCGGAACAAACTTGGAACGCAGTGTATAAGGTTTATCTTTTTTATATTTATCCAATTTGATAAGTGTTCTCCATCAAGAATAGTCCCGAGTTGGTCCGGTATAACGATTTTACCTCCACAGCATAAAGGTACAAGGATATCTCTTAGAAACACATCAAAACCAGGATTAGTGAACTGGCTAAATGTAAAAGAACGATCCAAATTAAAAGCACCTATCTCCCAGTCTATAAAATGCAAAAGCCCTTTATTCCTTCCAACGATTGCTTTGGGCTTACCGGTAGAACCGGAAGTAAAATAAACATACACCTTATCCTCCTGGTCATAAGTGACACTCAAAGCCTTGGGCGTATTTTCAAATCCGTTCCGACAGAATTCATCTTCAGATATAAAATTTATCCCTTCTACTTTCCCTATATATTCAATACCGGCATTATCACCAATAACATGTTTTATCCCTGTATCCTTTATCATTTCCCGTATTCTTGCTGCAGGGTTCAATAAATCCAAGGGAACAAAAATGCAGCCTGCCGTTAAAATTCCCAGTAAGGCGGCAATATAATAAAATCTGTCGTTCATACAGACGCCGATTAATTCTCCGCTTCCACACTGATCTGTTATTACAGTCGAAATATATCTTGATAAATAATCCAAATCTCTGTAACTAATACTTTTGTCTCCATACTCTATTGCTATCAGACTTTTGTGCTCTTCTAAACTTTTACTAATTCTTTTTTGTAATACATCACTCATAGTATAATCCTCACAATAAATATAATGATTAATTAAGATTGGGCATATTAAACTCTTTTATAAAAACTCCGAATGTCAGTACCGTAATTAATAAATCAGGATCAAATGGTACATTTAAATTAAAATCCTCACTCATATATTTCTTTTTAAGCATTTCAACCGTATCCGGATTGAAATATCCCTGGCGTTTTATTGTTTCATATGAGAGTATGTCATTTATATATTCATTATTTCTCTTTAAAAGTTCACAACTTCCGGGAGCAACAAAGCTGAATTTCTCCCTTTGCGTTATTTTCTGTGGAAGAAATCTTTCACCCATGCGTTTGAGAATATATTTCTCGTCAAATCCGTTCAATAGATAGGTGGTAGGAATTTGTTTTACAAACTCTACTAGTTCTTTATCAAGGAAAGGGTATCTAGCCTCTATAGAATTAGCATATGCCATTCGATCTCCATGGTCCGCTACCAGATGATTAACAATACGCATTTTATAATCCACGTACGAACGTACATGTATCACATCCCTGTTACAAAGACGATCTTTATTAATCAACGGATGGTTCATGCAATTTATATCACTGTAATATGAATTAATTTGTGGAGAATATAACTCGAATTTTACCTTATTGAAGGCGCCATAATTCCTTTCATAAATAAAGTCCTCTCTGCCCCAAAGTTCCAATCGAAGCATTCGTTCTTTCATTTCCTCAGTATTAAATGAGGACTCAGTCATTTCACGCATTTTATCAAATCTGTATCCTATATAGCCTGCAAAAAGCTCATCAGCCCCTTCTCCAGTAAGTACAACCTTAATATTTTCATTCCTAACCTTCTCTGACAATGCCATCGATGCACAATTGTATGTTTCCTTCAAAGGTGTTTCAGAATAATAAATTGCTTTAGAAAGCCTTTGGCTTATATCCTGCATTGTAAACATAATTTCATGGTGATCAAATTGAAGCTTATTTGCTAAAAAGCGCTGGTATTTTGATTCTGATAATTCTTTATCAAGAAAATCTATTGAAAATGATTTATAAGAATTCTGTGGTCTTAAAATTTGCGCCTTGCTCGCTACAATGGATGAATCAAGCCCTCCGCTTACATACAAACCAACAGGTACATCAGCTCTAAGCCTCAATTTTATAGAATTAGTAATAAGTTCATCCAACCGTTCAATGTAATACTCCTCTCCTTTGTCCTCTATCTCACTTACTCCTGTCTCAGGATAGACTAAGTCCCAGTATTCTACTTCGTTAATATTTTGGTCTCTAATCTCCAAATAATGACCGTTATCAAGACTCCTTATGTTTTTAAACATAGTGCGGGATCCTATTAATCCAGGAAATGTAAAGATTTGATCAAGACCAATAAGGTCAACTTCCCTTTTGACAGCGGGATGTTGTAATATGGATTTTATCTCAGAACCAAAAATAAAAAAATCATCAACAACCGTATAAAAAAATGGAGCAATACCAAAGTGGTCCCTGCCACAAAGTAAACTCCTTGTTTTATAATCAAAAATTACAAAGGAAAACTGTCCATTCAGATAATTAAACATATCTCTTCCTTTTTCCTCATAAAGATGGATTAGCGTCTCTACATCGGTATTGGTTCTGAAAACGTGCCCCTTACACTCTAACAGTTTTCGAAGCTCAATATAGTTAAAAATCTCTCCATTACATATCATTACAATTGAACGGTCTTCATTAAATATTGGTTGTATGCCTCCGGTGAGGTCAATTATGCCAAGCCTTGTAAAACCAAATGATATACTGCCATCATAATAAAAGTTCTCTGCATCCGGTCCCCTATGCTGTAATATCTTCGTCATAGGATATATAAGGGATTCCTCAATTCTCTTTTTAAATTTTAGATCAACAATTCCACAAATGCCGCACAATTACTCCACCTCCAAATCCTCATTAAAATCACCCAATATTTTGTCATAATTACTGTCCATCCAGTTCAATATTTCTTCAATCTTATTCTCAGGATTTCTCACTGCGTTACGTGCTATATTAACAAAATATTCTGAGAAAATCTTAATTGTCTCCTCCTTGAACAGCTTTACGTTATATTCAATAATAAAATAAAGTTTATTATTCCTAAAAAATCCTTCAATATTAATATCAAGCTTGGATGCCCGGTTCTTGAAAGGGAATTGTTTTATAATAAGGTTTGATATTTTAAAATCCGGAATATCTACATTTTGAAATATGAAAATCATATCATATAGAGGGTTTCTGTTTATATCCCGGGATAATTTAAGTTTTTCAATTAAATCATCAAAGGGGTAATCCTGGTTTTCAAACGCATCCATTACTATTTTGTTAACCCCAATTAAGAAATCAATAAATCTTTCGCTTTGTGAAATACTTTTTTTCAAAGGAAGATAGTTCAAAAAAAGTCCTACGATATTTTCCATATCGCTATGAGTCCTACCAGCTACCGATGTACCTATGACAATCTCTTCACTTCCACCAATTTTGTTCAAAAGTAAATAAAACAGTGATAACAGGTATGTAAATAGCGTGATATTATTTGCATCTGCCATATCTTTTAGGTACATCGTAGTTTCTTCATCAAGTTCAAAATATAACTGCTCACCTTCAAAAGAAGGTATTTTAGGTCTTTCAAAATCTGTGGGTATATTACTCAACGGTACGCCTTTAGCAAATTCATTAAGCCAAAAGCTCTCCTGGTTACCATAGATATCCCAAGTATTCCCCCGCTGCTGCTGCCATTCAGAGTAATCCCTGTATTGGAACTTAAGTTCGGGTAGCTCTTTTCCTTCATATAGAGCCATAAATTCATCCATCAGAATCTGGATAGAAACTCCATCCGAAATGATATGGTGAATATCTATCATTAAGTAATGGTCATTTTCCTCTATTTTCACAAGATTTGCCCGAATTAATGGTGAATTGCTCAAGTCAAAAGGCCTTATAAACCTATATATTTCATCATAAATCTTTCCTGTATTTTCATCGCCAGTAGTTATTTCAGAATATTCTAATTTAAAAGGTACATTCTCCACAATTTTTTGCACCGGTGTATTATCAACTAAAACAAATGCAGTCCTTAGACTTTCATGACGCTTCACCAAAACTTGAAAGCAGGTCTCAATCCTGTCTTTATCTATTACGCCAATAAGTTGCAGTACAAAGGGTAAATTATAATTGGTACTTGTCGTATTTATATTACTTGATATGTACATCCTTTTCTGATTTGAGGACAATGGATAATACTCTTTTATTTCTGATGTCTTTACCGGCTCCCATAAACTCTGATTTTGATTATTCAGGAAGTCAGCCACCTGCCTAATCGTAGGATTTTTTAAAAATTGAGACAATCCTATTTTCTTATTAAAGGACTTATGTATGGCAGATATAACACTTATAGCCTTCAAGGAATTTCCACCAAGCTCAAAAAAATCATCATCTATACCTATACGTTCATATTTCAAATACTTCTGCCAAATAAGGAATATCTCACCTTCAATATAATTCCTAGGAGATATATACGAATTTTTAAAATTAGGTCTAGATTGCAACACATCGAACATTACCTCATTTGAAGGAGCTGCTTTATTTTCATAATGTCTGTTTATTTGCCACTGTTTCTGTCTTGACTGTAATTCACCAGTCGATATAATAATATGTTCTTCCCCCAACAGCAACGCTTTTTCAAAAACCCTAATCCCCTCTTCTATATTTATTTCCAGGTCAGAAATACTAGTTTCCCAAGCTATCATTTCCTTGCTGCCCAAATTCCAGCCGTCCCAGTTTATGCATATCCATTGGGTTTTGGAACTATAGTTTTGGTAGTGTACAAATGCATCCATAAATGCGTTTCCTGCAGCATAGGCTGACATCCCTAAGCCACCCAAAATAGAGGAAATGGAGGACATGAGTACACAGAAATCAAGTTTCCTGTTTTTAAGTATATTTTCCAATACAGCCAAGCTATACACTTTCGAAGCGAAATGCTTTTCACAGGCTTCAGGTTCTAGTGATTCAATAACTTCATGCTGTTCTGTGATACCTGCTGCATGAATAACTCCATTTAAAAGGCCAAAAGCTTTTTCGGAGATACTAAGTACATTTGCCATCTCCTCTTTATTTGAACTATCAGCAGAAAAAATCAAGACCTCTGCTCCTGCTGCCTCAAAATCTCTTATCTTTTGTATTTTTTGAGTAATCCCATCCTTTTTCCCATATTTGTCTATCCAGATATCCCATTGGTCTCTTGCTGGAAATTGAGTTCTTCCAGTAAGTATTAATTTGGCTTTATAATTCCTAGCTAGATATTCTCCTAAGGCAATCCCAATCTTACCGAGCCCACCGGTGATAAGATAAATCCCGTTTTGTTTTAGTTTGGTTGCTTTGATATTTTCTACTTTTTTGTCCATTACCAAAGATTCAAACACAGGAATCCAACGCTTTCTTCCACGATAGGCTGTAATAGCACTGCTGTATTGACTTGATATCTCCTGATATAAAGTATCATTAAGTGTTTTTCCACCAGGATATAATTCATAATCTATAGGTATATCTAAACAACTGCAGGTAATATTGGGGTTTTCTTGCGGAGCGATACAGCAAATACCTTTTAAAGTAGCCTTTTCTGGGTGATACAAGTCTTCACCAACTACATCAAACATATTGTTAGTAATAACTTTTATATCAAACTTGTCAGAAACTATTGTTTTCGCTAGTGCCTGTATAATATATAATAAGCTGTAGAAACCTGTAACCTGTGCTTTTTGTATCCTTTCTACGTTTACTTCATGTTTAACAGTATTGGAAAGGTTCCATAAGTGAATCGCTTTATCCGGAAGCAAGCCGTTCTCAGACAATTCCGTAAACAAAAGTTCATACTCATGTGGTGATTGAGGGTTAATATAGTACTTTCCATTCCCCTCCCGCAAAAAACCACTTCCGATATTTACTACAATTGTTCTATTTCCATTTGCCTGAAGTTTTTTAATTATCGCATCACCTATTCCCAGATTATCGCTGAAAACTATATAGTTTGACTTATTATTGTCAAAGGTAATGTTTAATTTCTCATTTTTCCATGCAACATAATAAAACCATTTTGAAATATCATTATTTTTTTTAATCTCACTGCATTCATCTGTTTTATGGTTAAACATCTCCAATGGACTCCCCTCAATCCAATAGGATTTTCGCTCAAACGGATATGCAGGAAGCGAGACTCTGTTTCTCTCCTGTCCTGCAGAAAATTGCTTCCAATTAATATAAAACCCGTTTAGCCACAGCCTGCCCACCCCATTAATAAATCGTTTATATTCCTCTCCTTTTTCATAAGATTGGGCGAATAAACTAATTGATATATTTGTTTCGGTAAAATAGGAAAATTGTCCAGGCGCTACCTCAATGCATATATTACCTTCTGATTTAAGCAGTTCCTTTATATCTTCATCAAAATAAATTGATGTATTCAATTGTTCAATCCAGTATTGGGGATTTGTAACAAGACCCGGAGAAACCCATGTACCACTCACTGATGAAATATAGGGTTTCTCAGGTTCCTGCAACTTCAATTTACAGGCATATTGTCTGAACTTGTCCGCATTGCTGCGATGTAAAGCCAAATATAATACTTCTTCCAGTGATATTACCCCTAATAAATGTGCTATTACATATTCCCCGATTCCAATGCCTAACATATGACAACCATGTATGTCCCATGAGTTTAGTAGTTTTGCGACGGAATATTCAAATGATAACAGTACTGGATCAATATGCTCCTTATCTATTAATTCCAAGCTATTATCGGGAGCGTTGACAGGATATAGGATATGTTTATAATCCAAACCTGTTATTTCCCTTAGTATGGTAAAACATCTTTCCATCTCATTACGAAAAACTGGCTCTGTCCTGTATAAGTCTAAACCCATGTTAACATATTGTTCACCTTCACCAGGAAATATTGCGAAAAGACTGCCTTGATCAGCCTTTCTAAATACAACCGGTCCCCAAGCTTTATCAAGACTCCGAATTGAAGCTATCGCATCTTCACTATCACGACATACCACCATATTCCTATAGGGCAGTTCTTTTCTCCCAACCTGTGTTGTATACGCCACATCTGAAATATCAATATCGTTTTTACTTTGAAGGAAACCAGATAAATTTTGGGCAGTTTTGCAAACCGCTGCTTCACTGTTCCCTGAAAATAAGACCAGTTTATATGGTTTTGTAGAAGATACTTTGCGAGATAAACAAATTTCTTCCAGTACTACATAAGCATTCGTACCACCTATTCCCATGGAATTTACAGCAGCCCTGCGCAGATATAATCCTTTGCCCCACTGTGTAAGTTTGTTGTTTATATAAAACGGACTGCTTTCAAAGTCTATATTGGGGTTAGGTTTTTCAAAATTCAAGCTAGGCGGTATACATTTATGGTTTAATGCTAGTACTGTTTTTATAAAACCGGCGATACCTGCAGCTCTGTCCAAATGTCCCAGGTTTGTTTTTACCGATCCAATAGCACAATACCCCTTCTTCCCAGTATTAAAAGCCACTTTTAATGCCTCAATCTCTATCGGATCTCCCAGTCTAGTACCCGTTCCATGTGCTTCTATATAGGAAAGCGTCTCAGGATCAATATCAGCAAGGTGGTGCGCAACTCTTATCACTTCCGCTTGTCCCTCAACACTTGGTGCTGTATAACCTACTTTTCTTGAGCCGTCATTATTTACTGCTGACGCTTTTATAACAGCATAAACATTGTCTCGATCTTTAAGAGCGTCATCCAAAGGTTTCAACAGAACTATTCCTGCTCCATTCCCTTCGACTGTACCGTTCGCATTGCCGTCAAATGTACGACAATGGCCATCGGACGAAAGTATGAATCCCTCCTGGTACAAGTACCCTTGGTTTTGATTCAATGCGATTGTTGCCCCGCCAGCCAATGCCATATCACATTCTCCTCCAATTAAAGCTTGGCAAGCTTCATGGATGGTAACGAGGGATGTTGAACAAGCAGTATCAATAGTGTAGCTCGGTCCGCTCAAATTAAAATTATAGGATATTCTCGAAGCTATAAAATCTTTATCGTTCAATATGGATGCATTAAATTGGTCGGATCCTTGAGAACCAGCTACCTTAAAAGAAAGCATCCGCCATAGTATATTACTTGCTGCCCCTACATAAAGCCCGATCCTATTCCTAGATTTCCCTGGGTAATATCCTCCGTCTTCTAGAGCCTCCCAACAAGTTTCGTGTAATATACGTATTTGTGGGTCCATCAATATAGCTTCTTCACATGTGTAATTAAAAAAATCAGCGTCAAATTGATCGATTCCATCAATGCTTCCACAAGCCCCTACATAATTGGGGTTTTTCAACAACTCAACATCTACTCCCAGTTTTAACAAATCGTTATATCTGTAAAAGCGAATTAATTCAGCACCGTTTTTAATGTTTTTCCAAAACTCTCTAGTATTTTTTGAACCTGGAAAACGGCAACTCATTCCTATTATAGCTATGTCTAGCTCACTCATTTCATACCACCTTAATCTAAGAGATTATCCACCTAGTTTTTATAGTATTTAAATGTCTTTATCTTTTATATACCTTCTTCTTTGTTTTAATCTTTCTCTTCCCTCTCCAGCCTTGCTCAGAATAAGCTCATCATCTTTTTTCATCAGCTTTCCGTCTTGTTGCTCTGTAAGGTATACGGCAAGGCTCCTAATTGTTGTAAATCTGAACAAGACAGCCACCGGTATGTCAATTTCTAATAAAGTTTTTAAGAGGTTGTTTACTAATATCAAATTAATAGAATTTCCACCTGCATCAAAGAAATTCTCTTCGACTCCAATCTTGTCAGTATGAAGGACTTCCATCCATACAGAAGCGATTTGGATTTCCAGATTATTTTCCGGTGCAGTATATTTTACGGTCCTTACAAGTTCCTTTCCTCTTTCTCGCAGCAATTTTCTGTCAATTTTACCACTTGAAGTGGTTGGAAACTCTCCTACTGTAAAATACTTTGACGGAATCATATAGTCTGGTAATGATTTTAACAGGAATCGTCTTATCTCTTCTGATTTGAGTAACTGATGTGCTTTAAAATACATCAGTATCTCTGCATTATCGTTAATTCTTTCCACGCAGACAGCCGCTTCTTGAATATCAGGATGCTCCAGTATTTTTTTTTCAATCTCACCCAATTCTATACGGAAACCACGCACCTTTACCTGGTCATCATTACGTCCAATATATTCTATATTTCCATTTTCCAGCCATCGTCCGATATCCCCTGTACGGTACATTCTCTGTCCAGGGTTTAAGTGGTCTTCAAAAAAACAATTATTAGTCAATTCAGGGTTATTAATATATCCTCTTCCGACTTGTATGCCAGAAATATAGATATCGCCCATTACACCAATAGGCAGTAACCTTCTTTTTTCATCCATGATATACAATTTTGTATTTGCAACTGGCTTTCCTATAGGAATACTGTAATCACTTTCGGATACTTTAAAATATGTGACATCTATTGCTGCTTCCGTAGGCCCATAAAGGTTATAGAACTCCACATGACTTCCCATTTTACTAAAAAACAGGTCCTTGTGTTTTTGAGTCAGTGCTTCTCCACTACAAATACACATTCTCAATTTATTGCCATCATTGTTGCCTGGGTGAGACTCAAGGAAAGCAGTAAGCATAGATGGAACGAAGTGAGTAACTGTAATCCCTTTTCCCCTAATAATCTCCCTGAGATAATCAGGATCCTTTTCACCTCCCGGCTTAGCAAGAAAAACCTTTGCTCCAATAACCAAAGGTAATACGATTTCCCACACTGAAACATCAAATGTATAAGTTGTTTTTTGCAGGATTACATCATTTCCACTTATATTACACAATTCCGTCATCCATAATAGCCTGTTAACAAGGCTGTTTCTCTGAACCAATGTTCCCTTTGGTACACCGGTAGAACCTGATGTAAAAATTACATATGCGGCATCCGATGGGGTAATCCGTATAACTGGGTTTTGTGTGCTGTATTCTTCTACTTTACTACTGTCAACAACAATTATCTCACTTTCAAATACTACTTTATCAAGACTCGCAGAATTAGTTAAAAGAATTTTTACCCCACAATCATGAAGCATTAACCTTTTTCTATCATCAGGACATTCGGGATCAATGGGAAGGTAAGCTCCACCGGCTTTTAATATGCCCCATATGCCAACAAGCATTTCTATACTACGGTTTGCAACTATACCAACAATTACGTTCGCCCCAACACCACTCTTAATTAACAGATTAGCAACCTGGTTTGCTTTTTCGTTAAATTCTTTGAATGTAATACTTCTTTCTCCACACACAACAGCTACTTTATTAGCTTTCAATTCGGCATTTTCTTCAATATATGTGTTTAAATTCCCTTCAACTGAATAGTCTACATATGTATCGTTAAACTTATATAATATCTTTGTCCGTTCCTCCATAGTCAATATATCAATATCTTCTAACGAATTGTCTGGCATTTTTATTACTTCATCTATAATTCTTTTAAAGTATTCCGCAAATCTACTAATTGTTTCAGTCTTGAAAAGTCTAGATGCAAACTCTATATCAAAATTAATGGTGCCTTCTTCACTTTCGTACCCGACAAAACTTACATCAAACTTAGATACATTTTTTCTGTATTTATAGGCCTTTAAGTTTATCCCGTTAATAGCTATTTCGGGCATGTCCAAATTCTGCCATACGAACATAATATCGAACAGTGGATTTCTGCTTGCGTCTCTGGTAATTGCCAATTTTTCAATTAATTCTTCAAACTGGTATTCTTGATTATTAAAAGCTCCCAGTACACTTTCCTTTACTTCTTCTAAAAAAATATTAAATTTCTTTTCCTTTTTCGGATAATTTCTTATGGGAAGAGTATTGACGAACATACCCACAGTATTTTGTAGGTCGTCGCAGTTTCTACCAGAAACTACAGTCCCAATCACAATATCTTCATTCCCAGACAGCTTTTGAAGAAATACATTAAATGCTGCTATCAATAGCATATACAATGTAACTTTCTCACTTCTTGCCAATTTCCGTAGCATTTCACTTTGTGTTTTGTCTATAGTAAAGCTGTGTATTCCCCCTTCATAATCCAGAAAAGGTGGCCTTGGAAAATCACAAGGCATATTTAATACCGGAGCTTCGGTTTCGAATACTTTCAACCAATACTCCTCTTGTTCCCTTAATTGCCCGCTTTCCCTCATTTCATTTTGCCATTCACTAAAATCCTTATATTGAACGGTCAATCTGGGTAGACTTTTGCCCATATACAGTTCCATAAAATCTCTGGTTATAATTGTCTCTGATACCCCATCAGTTACTATGTGATGCATATCCAGTATGAGCAAGCTCTTATCTTCTCCCATATCAATGAATCCCAAGCGCATCAAAGGTGGTGCACAAAGATCGAAGGGTTGTATAAAATCCTTTAACACTTGCTCAGCATTCTCTTCGCTACAATGGTAGTGCTTAGTACATACCTGTATATTATCATAAATAATCTGAACTAGCACATTGTCCTTAAAATCAAAGCCTGTCCGTAAAATTTCATTCCTTGATACCATACGTTCAAATACTTGCTGCACTTTTTCCTTTTCTATCTTTCCCTCAAGCCTTACTACTATCGGTTCATTGTATGCTGTAGTCTGCCCCTCCATCTGGTTCAATATATAAAGTCTTTTTTGAGCAGCGGATGCATTGTAATATTGTTTTTTTAATGCAGGTTTTATAATGTATCTTTGGTGAGTAGATGAATCACTAAACATTCCTGATATAGCTTTTATTGTAGGATTTTTAAAGAAGTCAGACAGTGGAATTTGAATACTAATCTCCTTACGTACGTTAGCAACCATATTTATTGCCTTTAATGAGTCACCTCCCAGTTCAAAGAAATCGTCCATAATCCCTATTCCAGTAACTTTTAATGTTTTTTCCCAAATAGTAACCAGGGTTTTTTCTCTCAGACTACATGGTAGTACATAATCAGACAATAAATCCGGTCTTGGTTTTACACCATTACTTGCTATTTCCTCTTCTATATGTGGCTGCACCTCATCCAATTTCATCCACATATCCATTCTTTTTTGAAAGTTGCCAGACGATATAAGTACTCTATTTACGTTAAGACAAGACATTATCCTATCAAAAGTATCAATTCCCTCTTCTACTTTCATTGAATACATTATTCTATTTATACCTAAATTGGAATTGTTTTTCTGCTCCTTTTCGAAATACCACGTCTCCCAGTTTACACTAAGCCAGTAATGCTGCCCTTTATACCTTTGAGTTTGTACAAAATAATCCATATATATATTGGCTGCTGCATAAGAAGTATCCCCCAAACCGCCAAGAATATTAGACAACGAGGATGCCAGCAGACAAAAATCCAATTGTCTTTTTCGAAAAACCTTTTCCAGCGCAATTAAGCCATAAACCTTTGCCTTAAATTGTTCTTCACAAATTTCTTTTGTTATATACTTTATTGCGGAAGCACTTTTTCCTACTATCCCTGCAGCATGAATAACTCCGTTAATGCTTCCAGTTTCCCTCTCAACCTCTGCTATGATAGCTGCTGTTTGGCCTGCATCAGATACATCACAGGGATAATACAATACTATACCACCCAGATTTTTAAGCTCTTTTAACCTTGCAAACTTATCAACTTCTCCGTCAATCCTAGCATTCCTATCTATAGATGACAAATCTGATCGACCTAATAATACAATTTTAGCATTATAAGTTTTAATGAGATGTTTCGCTAGATTGAACCCCAAATCCCCTAATCCACCTGTAATAAGATACAATCCCTGTTGTTTTAAGTAGCTGCTATTTACATTTCGTTCTATCTTCACAGTCTCAAATACTTGAATCCAACGCTGCTTTCCTCTATAAGCTACTATCCTATCGCTTGCAGGTAAGCTGAACTCATCCTCTAGTATCCTCGAAAGCATCACCGCCTTTTTACCATTTTTGCTATCCTCATGGATATCTATACAACGGCAATTAATATGTAGATATTCCTGTGAAATAATCTTTGCAGTTGAAAGAAGTGTTGCATTTTCAGGAACAATCTGTTCCTCTCCAGTAATTTCATGCAAATCACATGTTATTATGTTAATATCCGTTTTATTATCAATACTGCATTGCTCCATTGCCTTCACAATTTTTAAAATACTATAGAGGCCTAGTTCCTGTGCCTTTTTAAACCGCTCCACCAAATCCTCACCAAGTGAATCGTTTATTGGCCATAGGTCTATTATTTTGTCAGGAATAGTTTTCGTATTTTTAAGTGTTTCAAATAAATTAATGTAATCCTCATACTCGCTTGGATTAATAATAAAGTCTTCTCCATTGTTAAATGAAAAATAAGTACCAGGTATTACTGTCACAACTTTTTCGCCTCTGCTTCGCAGGCAATGCACAATTTCATTTTCCAAATCGTACTGCGAAGCATAAAAAATTAAATATGTATACTGAATCCTTGTATCTTTTCCAACTCTTAACAAGGGCAAATGTTTCCACGACGGAACGTAAAACCAGTCATCCAACGGCTCTTTGTATAATACTGGATTTTCGGCTGGCCGGTTTACCAAAGCATTTATGGTATCACTTTCGGGCCAATAAGATTTACCTTCAAACGGGTACGTAGGAAGTGGGATTCGCCTTCTCTTTTCATCAACGTAGCAGTTATTCCAATCAATTTTTATTCCTTCCTGCCAAAGCTTCCCAAGCCTGTTCAGTATAAAATATTCATCTGATATCTTGTTTCCTTGAATCCGGACTAAATCCACCGCAAATGCTCTTCTATTTTTATTGTCTAAGTTATTTATAAAAGAATTAACCAGTACAGTTAAATCGCGTCCTGGTCCTATCTCAATAAAAATACTGTCCTTGTCGTTTAATAAGCCGTTAACACCCTTTGCAAACATCACAGTCTCTCTTAACTGTCTGACCCAGTAGGAAGGTTTTATTACCTCCCTATTATCCAGAAGCTTACCCGTTATACCTGATATCATAAGATATCTGGGTTCGTGAAAAGAAATCCCCTCTAATAACTGTAAAAACTCATCCAAAACAGGCTCCATAAGATGAGAATGCGCACCGTGGGAACTATTTACCGGAATACATAATATGTTTTGATGCTTCATTTTATTATGATATGCTTGTATCGCTTCTTTTGTACCTGAAACAACGCAAGAAGCGCCATTGTCAATAGCCACGGTTATTCCATCCTCTGGCGCAATTAACTCTGCTTTTATTGGAATACTCAACATCATCCCATCTAACGTACTCCTCATAAGTTTTCCCCTGGTGTTTACAATTTTCAAAGTATCTTCAAGAGAAAAAACACCCGCTATACATGCCGCAGTCACTTCTCCAAGACTATAACCGACAAGTATATCCGGCATAATACCCCAATGCAGCATAAGTTTTGATAGAGAATACTCTAAAATAAAAACAGCTAGCTGAATAACATCTATTTCATTTATTCTTCTTGAAGCACTTACATAATCCTCAGAAGGATACATAACGCTTTTCATATCTAGACCATACTGGGCATATAAAATATTAAAGCATCGATCCGCTTCCTCTCGAAATACTCTATATGTTTTGTACAATTCTGATCCCATATTCACATACTGTGCCCCCTGGCCAGAAAACATAAATACAGTATTTATTTTTTTACTTGTAACATTGACTGCTCTTAAATCCCTTTCCCCAGATATGTCCGCTTTCAGAATTCTTATAGCTTCGTTTATTTCAGTAGCTGCGAAATACTTACGGTACGATAACGATCTCCTGCCAACCTTTAATGTATATGCAAAATCTGCAAAGTCTACATCGTTGTTTTCTCTTAAGAAATTATAGAAACATTCTGTCTGCGTTTTCAAGGCAGACTTCGTATTTGCAGATAGTACTATTAGTTGTGGACTATCTGATTTTTTACTAGACTGTTGTACCGGTGGTTCTTCAAGAACTATACTTGCGTTCGTACCTCCGGCTCCAAAGGAGTTTACCAAAGCTCTTATTGGATATATATTCTCCTCAAAATCCCTGAATCTATTGTTTACATAAAAACAACTGTTCTCAATTACAGGATTTGGTTCTTCACAATGTAGTGAAGGAAAAAGTATTCTGTTCTTTAATGAAAGGATTGTTTTTATAATACCAGCTGTACCAGCTGCGCTATTCAAGTGACCAATATTTGTTTTTACAGATCCAATCGCAATTCCATCTTTCCTCTCAACATTCTTAAAAGCACTCTTCATGGCTTCTATTTCAATAGAATCTCCGACTTTTGTAGCACTTCCATGTCCTTCTATAAAAGCTATACTGTTAGGCTCAACCTCAGCTAACTGCATCGCTAACTTCATAACCTCAGCTTGTCCCTCAACTCCAGGCGCCATATATCCAATTCTATTGCTACCATCATTATTTACCGCAGATCCCCTTATAAGTGCATGGATTTCATCACCGTCTTCAATGGCATTTTCCAGCCTTTTCAGTACCAACAGGCCTATTCCGTCTCCAAAGACTGTTCCGTTTGCATTCTCGGAAAATGATCGGCAGTGTCCATCTGATGATACTATCATACCTTCTTCATAGAAATACCCTGCTCTTTTAGGAAAACTGATGCCTACACCACCAGCTACAGCTATGTCACATTCACCAGATAGAATCGATTGTACCGCTAAATGAACAGATACCAAAGATGTAGAACACGATGTAAAGACAGTAAGTGCCGGACCTCTCAAATTGAGCTTATATGCCACCCTAGTTGACATTAAATCCTTATCGTGCAAAAGTGTTTTTGAGTATGCTTCTGAAACATTTCCTGCGTTATAAGCGTTCATAATTCCATTCTGGTCAGAAAACAATGTGCGAGCTTCCCAAAGCGGGTTTGGTGTGCCTCCCACAAATAGCCCTACCGTTCCTTTATATTGCTCTGTATCGTATCCGGCATGTTCCAAAGCCTCCCAGGTACATTCATGCAATAGGCGCATTTGTGGGTCCATTATTTCTGCTTCTTCATCTGAATATCCGAAAAAAGCTGCATCAAAGTAATCGGGATTTTTAAGACTGGCCCTTACCTTAACATAGCGCTCATCCTCCATGTATTTCTGCTCCACATTCAATTTTGCAAGTTCATCTGCTGTCAATATTTCTACTGACTCTATTCCATCCGTTAAATTTTTTAGAAATTCACTCATATTTTTTGCACCCGGTAGACGGGCCGCCATACCTATAACCGCTATTTCCAACCCTGGTCTGTAGTCACAAAATTTATCCATTTTATTCTCCACCACTTATTCCTTAAATTTGCAATCCTATATCAACTTGTTATTCACATAAAATATCAGATGTTTATAAGATATAATTATCAGAAATCTACTTTTTTCTTAGGTTGTATCTGCGTTGGATACTATTTTTTCCCCTATTCAATTCATTAGTCCGATCTATATTTCTACTAGAAGTAGTATCCTCTTCATTATTTCCTGCTAGGTTTTGGGCAAGAGAGTGTATTGTTGGGAATGAAAACAGCTTTAGTATAGGTATATTCATATTTAACGCTTTTCTAAGATTCCCTGTAATCTGAATCATATCTAAAGAGGACGCTCCGATGTCAAAAAAATTATCATGAATACTAATTTCCTTATATCCAAAAAAGTCTTGAAATACCTCAGCAATGTTTTCTTCCATTTTATTTTCTGGAGAAACATATGAGGTTTTCAAGCCTTCCCTGTCTATTTTTGTTTGATAAGTTTTCTCTGCCCCTACGTCCTTACCTGCTGCACTAAGTTTTATCCAAGTGTTTATCCGGTCATCCATGTTTCCAGATGATACAAGAATTCTTTCAAATCCATGGTTATTTGTAACATATTTAAATACTTCTACACCTTCTTCTGGCTCCATAAACAATTCCCTCAATGAGAAGTTGAAGCTCATCTGTGTTCTTTCTACACTAAATTTCCACCCCTCCCAGTTAACACTTATCCAATCCTTCCCGCTGGATCTATTAAATTCACTGATAAACGAATCCATGAATATGTTAGCCGCAGAATATGCGGCAAAACCCAAACCTCCAAGCGCCGATGATGTTGATGATGTTACTGTAAAGAAATCCAATTCCTTGTCACGGAACAAGCGATAAAGTACCATTGTCCCAAATATTTTAGACACAAACTGCTTTTCACAATCCTCTCTGTTGATTTCGTTCAGCGTTTTGTAAAGGGAATCTCTCATTGCCCCCGCGGCATGAATAACCCCGTTGATTTTACCTGTCTGGCGTTCAGCATCTTCTACTACGGAATATATAACACTGTAATCTGATATATCCCCTGAATATGTATATATTTCTGCACCTTGTTTTTCCAGTTCTATTACTCGTTTAACCTTTGATGCAAGTGGGTCATGTTCTCCCTTATCTATCAGCCATTTTTCACGTTCACCTCTTTTAGGGAAAGCCGATCTGCCTATTAGTATCACCTTGGCATAATAGTTATTCGCAAGATAATCTGCTATTGAAAAACCTATATTTCCCATTCCTCCAGTAATAAAATAAACACCCTTTTCCTTAAACTTGGTATTATTTTTTGGTAATACTGTCGGTGTATATTTCTGGATATATCGTATATTGTTTCTATAAGCAACTACTGTATCTATATCTGCTCCTTGCATCTCGCAAATCAGCTTTTGGATAAGTTTATTTTGTATATACTGTTCTTCTGGTATTGATATATCAATGTTTCTACACCTGACAAAGCTCAACTCCTGTGGAATAACCTTACAAGGTCCGAGCACCGCCGCCTTTGCAGGATTACTTCTATCAGAACCGTCCACATTATGCATATTACTTGTAACAACAATTATTCTTGTCTTATACGCCGAACTTTGATTAGCTAATGCTTTTGCAAGGTAAGTTATACTAAAGAAGCCCGAATCCAATTCTGTATAAATATTCTCTTGAGTCAGTTCTTCATAACCAATGCTATCAGAAACACTCCACAATGAAACAATACTCCCAGGCATTATACCTTTTACAGCAAGTTCATCCAATAGAAGCGCATAGCTATTTTCCTCTTTAAAATTAATGTGATATTCATTCTCTCCCGACTTTCCAAAACCGATTCCTTTTCTAACCTTTATCACTGTACCAACTCTTGCCTCAAGTTCATTTACCAGACTTGTATGAAATTGTGTATCATCCATAAATACCATCCACCCAAAGTTTTCCTGAGAGTCACTATCAGAAATAACACTCATGAGGGATTGTTCCCATAAAGGTACATAGAACCAGTCGGAAATGTCCTGCTTCTTTACAAGTGCTTCACTCCCCTTAATAGGTGTCATTTTGAATGGATTTCCGTTAATCCAGTATCTCTGCCGTTCGAATGGATATGTTGGTAGCGAAACCCGTTTTCTCTTTTCTTTACTATAAAGTTTCTCCCAATCTATTGCCACACCCGACATCCATAATTGGCCAAGCTTTTCGAATAATTGATTCGATATACATAATCGTTCGGAAGGATCTATGACAAATTGGATAACTTTCCCATTATCTGTAGTTTCTATATCATTATCATTCTTTCCAAATTCAATATATATACATGACTTGGTATCAGAGAGTTCCTCTGACTCAAGCCCACAGCATGTGCTTCCAGGGTTCTGCTCAATATATTTAAGCTTTGATACAATTGAACTTGATATCTCTTCAAAACGTGCTGTATTGGACAAAGCTATTTTAATTGCCTCTTCCATTCCATCCCCTTTAATATTGTCTGGTCTTATTCCCCATGAAATCAATGTTTTAGCAAAGGCATATTGTATGCAGAAAAGAATAAAAGGATTTTCTTTCACCGCAGAAATATCTTCATACCGCAATGTCACCTGGTTGTCAATAGCACTAATAAACCAAGGTTCAATATACGGTGATAAGGCTGTAAGGCACTCGTCTATTTCTTTCTTAAAAATAGATTCCGTCTTATACAGCTCCATCCACTTGATTATGTTTTTTATACCTGAGGAAAGAAAGACAAAAACAATATTAATATCCATATTTCCCGTACAATTTGTAATTGCTAGACCAGTATTTAAATATTCTATCGCTTTTACCCTATCCTCAATAGCAAAGGCCATCCTATAAGCAAAATGGGTTCTCCCTGTCTGAAGTGTGTATGCCAAGTCGGCCATATTAATTTGGGGGTGATTATCTAAATGCTCCGATAACTGCTTTATTTGTTTATTAAGTTCAAACTCAGTCCTTGCTGAGAGTAGAATAAGTTTATAAATCCTTACACTTTCTTGGTCCTCCAAAACTGGTGGTTCCTCAATGATAACATGTGCATTCGTTCCTCCTAATCCAAGCGAACTTATTCCTGCTCTCAAGGGAATATCACTGTTTTTCCATTCAGTGGGCTCTGTAACCAGGTAAAATGGACTATCAATCAAATTTAATTTAGGATTAGCTACTGTTACATTTAGTGTAGGCGGAATTAACCTGTGTTTTATAGCTAATACTGTCTTAATAAGCCCCGCTACGCCAGAAGTACAGTCTAGATGTCCTATATTGCTTTTTACTGAACCTATACCACAGAAATTCCTCAAATTAGTATTAAATACCTGTTTCAATGCTTCTATTTCAACTGTATCCCCCAAAGGAGTGGCAGTTCCATGTGCTTCAATATATTGTATAGATTCTGAAGGTATACAAGCTTTCTTCAAAGCACTTTGTATTACATTCTTCTGTCCATCTACACTTGGAGCAGTGTACCCAAGCTTATTGCTGCCGTCATTATTTATTTCTGTTGCTTTGATAACTGCATAAATATTATCTCTGTCTTCTATTGCCTTTGAAAGTTTCTTAAGGACTACTGCCCCAGCACCAGTACCTTGAACAAATCCATCTGCATTAATATCAAAAGTGCGACAATGTCCATCCGATGATTTAACCATACCATCTTGAAACAGATATCCTGTTTTGTCAGGTAATGGACTTATTGTGGATGACCCTGCAATAGCTATATCACAATCATTTTTCAACAATGACTCACAAGCAACATGAACAGCAACTAATGAAGACGAACATGCCGTATAAAGTGAAACAGACGGTCCTGTAAGGTTTAGCTTATATGATATTCTTGTACTCATATAGTCTTTATTAAATAACTGTTCAGATGCAAGTTCCCCCAAAATCTGGGTTTTCCCTGAAAGAGCAACTAGTGCTTCCCAATATAAATTGGGCGAAGCACTTGAGAATAGACCTATCGGTATATGAGATTGTTTGGATGAATATCCACTATCCTCCAAAGCCTCCCAAACTATTTCATGAAATACTCTTATTTGAGGATCCATTATTTCAGCCTCTCGCGGAGAATATTTAAAAAACTCTGCGTCAAAGTACTCTGGATTTGGCATAACTCCCTGCGCTTTCACATAACTTGGGTTATTTACTAAGTCTGGACTTACACCTATATCTAAGAGTTCCTCATCATTAAAATAAGTGATACATTCGATTCCATTCTTTAACTTATTCCAAAATTCCTCAACATTGTTAGCATCCGGAAATCTGCAAGCCATACCAATAATAGCTATTTCAGAATCATTTTCTATAACTGATTTTGAACTTTCACTATATTGAGTTGCGATTTCATCTTTTGATAGTAATGATATATTATGCTCACTATGACCCAAGTAACTTACAAGCGACTGGACTGTGGGGTATTGGAACAGGGTTGTGATTGATACATCTTCCCTAGCAACTTCTTTAAGTTTATTGACTACTCTAATTAGCTTTAGTGAATTTCCACCAATATCGAAGAAATTATCAAATATGCTGATTTTATCTACCTGTAATACTTCTTTCCAAATTTCTGCGACTTTCCTTTCCATGTCAGTTTTTGGAGGTTCATAATGATTTCGAGTTATCTTAGGCATTGGTAGTGCATTTCGATCAATCTTACCATTGGGATTTAAAGGTATTTCTTTTAACTGGGTAAAATATGAGGGAATCATATAATGTGGCAGCTTTTTTGCTATACCTTCCTTCAAATCCCCTATTAGCATATCCTCCTGTCCTGTAAAGTAAGCAAATAACTCCTGGGATTCATTCACTTCTCTTGAAATCACCACGGCTTCTTCAACCCCAACTATTCCCATCATCACCGTTTCTATCTCACCTAATTCAATACGGTATCCTCTAACCTTTACCTGATTATCCATACGACCAAGGAACTCAATATTTCCATCTGTTTTCCACCTTGCCAGATCACCAGTTCGATACAGCCGTTCTCCCTTTTTAAAAGGATTCATAACAAAACGTTCTTTTGTTAACGCAGGTCGGTTTAAATATCCACGAGCCAAACTCTCTCCTGCTATGCACAACTCTCCAACAACTCCAAGAGGCTGAAGATTACGACATTCCTTAGACATTATATAGACTTGGTTATTAGCTATAGGCTTTCCGATATCTAGTGCTTCTTCTCCTGAAATGTCCTTCATCGTTGACCAGATTGTGGTCTCTGTCGGACCATACATATTGTAGATTTTTCCTTTAAAAATCTTCTTAAGCTTTTTCATTAAAGATACTGGAAATGCCTCTCCTCCTACTAATAGGACCTTTAATCCTCCAAGGGCAGTACAGAATTTCTTATCTTCCATTAGAATTTGCAATCTAGAGGGGGTTGTCTGAAATATACTAATCTGTTCTTTTGATAACACTACACTTGCTTTCTCTCCATTTACTTGTTCTTCCCTATTTCCCAAAATCACCTTACTTCCACAAACTAACGGCAGTAGTGTCTCTAATGCAAATATGTCAAAGGATACCGTCGTCAAAGACAAGATTTTATCATTATTATCAAATGAAATCTGTTCTGTTATTCCAGTTATAAAGTTTACAACAGAATGATTCTCTATCATAACTCCTTTGGGACGACCTGTTGAACCAGAGGTGTAGATCACATATGCCAAGTCTTCTGATTCAGCAAGTACGGGAGGGTTTTCTAAGTTCAAATCTAATCTAACTGATTTTCTTAAATCCACAGACATTTCTTTGTAGATATTATAATACTTTTCAACATTTGTTAAAATAAGATCCGCTTTACTGTCTTCTACTATATAATCTATTCTTTCTACCGGATATTCTGAATCTACCGGAATGTATGCTCCTCCTGCCTTCAAAATTCCTATTAACCCAGCAATCATTTCAAAAGAACGTTCCACAATCAAGCAGACAATTGAGCCTTTATTAACACCCCTTTTTTGAAGCTCCGTTGCTACACAATTTGCTGCCCCATTGAGTTCAGCATAACTGTGTTCCTTTCCATTCCAAACTACTGCTGTTTTTTCTGAATATTTAGACACGCAAGTTTCAAATAATTTTTGTATACTACCAGTTCTGTCATATTCCCGTCTGGTATTGTTAAAACTATTATCAAGTAGAATCTTTTCTTCCTCTGAAATCAATTCTATCTCTCCAATTGTCATATCCACCCCCTCATTCAAAAAGGTGTTTATGAGTCTAAGGAAATAGTTCTTGTACCTTTCAACTGTTTTAGAAGAAAATAATGCTACACAGTATTCAAGTGTAAAACAATATCGATCTTCTACTTCAGACCCATGAAACGATAAATCAAATTTGGCTATTTGATTTTCATATTCAAAAGGCTTTGACTTTATTCCTGGGATTTTCACTTCCTTAACATCCATATTATGTAAGCTAAACCACACATCAAACAAAGGATTCCTACTCATATCTCTTTTTATATCTACTTTGTCAACAAGATCTTCAAAAGGGTAATCCTGATTCTTAAAACACTCTACTGTACGAGTCTTCAATTCCTTTAAAAAGTTTTCTACACGCTTCTCCGCAGCTGGAGTATTTCTTAGTGCTAATGTATTTACGAATAACCCTACAATTGGTTCCATATCACTGTGGGTTCGTCCGGCTACTGGGGTTCCTATAATAATATCTTCCTGTCCAGATAATTTTGAAATCAAGATGTTTATTATCCCTAATAGCATCATGTATGGTGTTAATCCCAAGGCCATCCCCAGCCTCTTTAGACCTTCACTTTGCTCAGGACTTAAATCGAATTTGATACTTGCTCCCTGAAAGCTCTGTCTCACCGGACGTGGACTGTCCTGAGGTAAGTTCAATACTGGTAGTTCCCCTGAAAACTCCTTTAACCAAAACTCTTGTGCTAATTTAAAATTCTCTTTCTTCTTTTCACTATCTTGCCATTCAGAAAAGTCTTTATACTGAATTTTCATCTTGTCCAATTCCTGTGCACTATACAGAGCCACGAACTCTTCTAGTAGAATTAGATGAGACATTCCATCTGCAATTATGTGATGCATATCTATCATTAGAAGATATCTTTCTGGAGATGTTTTTGCTATTCCCGCTCTTATCAAATGAGGAGATGTTAAATCAAAAGGCCGTACAAATGCATGTACCAACTCTTCTTCTTTATCCCTATTTCCTTCTACATATTCTAGTTTAAAAGTGATTTCTTCATTGATTTTTTGCTGGGGCTCACCATCTATTATCATAAAGGAAGTTCTCAAAATTTCATGGCGTTTTATCAATTCTATAAGGACATCTTCTACCCTTTTTTTATCCAAATATCCTTCCAAAACCGTTATTTGAGCCATGTTATAGGATATTGATTCCTTGTCTAACAAATGGAGCATAAACAATCTTTTTTGAGCATGAGAAAGAATATAATAATCTTTCTTTTCTGCTTTAGGAATCTTTACAAATGAGCTCTTGACTTGTTGTTCTAGAAACATTCCTAACTCTCTAATAGTGGGTTTATTAAAGATATCTGACAGTGTTACCTCCTGATTCATCTCCTTATGTATTCGTAATATTAACCTTGTGGCTAGCAGTGAATGACCTCCAATATGAAAAAAGTCACTGTTTGCACCGATTTTGTCCAAATCAATCTCCAAAACTTCCGACCAAATTTCTATTAATTTCTTTTCCAGATCAGTGTTTGGCGGTTCATAATTTTTGTGAGTTAGCTCGGGCATCGGTAATGCTTTTCGATTAATCTTGCCATTTGAATTAAGAGGAAATTCTTTCAACCGGACAAAATACGACGGAATCATATAATGGGGCAAAGACTCAGATAAATAATTAATTATCTCGTTATCAGTAACTTTAGACGTTGCGGTATAATAAGCGCATAAATAAGCGCTTCCCTCTGGGCTTATTTGGGGAGTTACAATTGCCGCAGAAATTTTTTCATAGTTAAAAAGTTTATATTCTATCTCTTCAATTTCAATTCTAAATCCTCGTATCTTTATCTGGAAATCATTCCTTCCAAGATATTCAATATTTCCATCCGGCATCCAACGTGCCAAATCACCTGTTCTATATATTTTTTCGTAAGAAGCGTCATAACTTATGTTAGCTTTATTCTCTAATTCTTTTATAAAAAGGTTTGAAACAAATTTCTCCTTTGTAAGTTGTTCTCTATTTACATATCCCCTAGAAATCCCTACACCGCTTAAGCAAAGTTCACCTGGAACGCCAATAGGTTGAAGCCTGTTATGCCTATCTACAATATAAGTGTGTAAATTTGACATCGGTTTACCTATTGGTACAATAGCTCCGCCATTAAAATCCTTTAAGGAGTAATGCGTTGCATAGATGGTCGCTTCTGTTGGACCGTATAAATTCTCTAAAGAAATATTACTATGCAACTTTTTAAATTGGTTTACCAAATCGGCTGGCAATGCTTCTCCCGCAGATATTATATATTTCAGGCTGCTTATTCTCTTTACAGCTTTCTTATTTTGCTCAATATATTCGAGAAAGTATTTAAACATTGATGGCACAATATTTATGTGCGTTACATTATATGCTTCAATTGCATCAATTATCTTAATGGGATCTTTTTCGTGACCACTCTCCAGAACAGCCAGTCTTCCTCTTCCCATAAACCAACCCATTATTTCTGTAACCGAAACATCAAAGGTATAAGTGGTTTTTAATAAATATGTATCATTTTCTAGAACAGGATATCTATTTTCCAAATCCAACAATATATTAACTACACTTTTATGTTCTATCATTACTCCTTTCGGATGACCAGTAGAACCAGAGGTATAGATAATATATGCAAGATTATTCGCTGCAGAAGTTCTCCCAAGATTCTGCCCACTTTCCCCTGTTACCTCCCCATCTATATATAATACATCCCCATCCCAATAATCTATTTTAGTAATATCCGAGGATATTAATAGCATGGTTGCATCAGAATCTTGAAGTATGTATGCATTCCTATCTGCAGGGCTACCTGGGTCAATCGGAACATAAGCCCCGCCAGCTTTTAGTACCGCCAATATTCCTATTATCATTTCCATTGACGGAAAAGTTATAATCCCAATAGAAGTATCAGGAGTAATACTGTTTTTACGCAATATTAGCCTTGCTAATTGATTGGCTCTTTCATTCAACTCATGGTAAGTAAAAGCTCTTGTTCCATCTATGACGGCAATTTTATCTGGATGTTCGACTACCCTTTTCTCAAAATACTCATGAACACAAATACCACTTTCAAAGTTACATTCGGTATTATTAAATTCCAGAAGAATTTCATCTTTTTCTCTTTGGCTCAACATATTTAACGAGCTCAAAGTGTTTCCAGACTTTGCAATGAGTTCCTCAAATATAATCTTATAATGCTTTGCCATCTTCTCAACAAAAGATTCTTTAAACAAAAAGCTGTTATATTGTATTTCCAAACTAATAATATTATCAAAAGTCTTAGCAATTACTGTAATGTCATAATGTGACCTTCCAAAGTTTGTGAAACTCTCAACATTTAGTATGCCATCCTGATTAAATATGCTAGAACTTAATGGGTAATTTTCGATTACAAATATAGACTGAAAAAGCTCATCACCACTTTTGATTCCCTTAAAAGTCATGATATCCGTTAACGGTGTAACTTCATACTCCTTGCGTTCTTGAAGAGAGCTATTTATTTTACTTAGAAAGTCTAATATGTTTTCGCTTCCGTCTGCCTTCATCCTCAAAGGAACTGTATTAATACACAACCCTACAACATTTTCAATCCCACTAATATCTGATGGTCTTACCGATACTGTTGTTCCAAATGTAACATCATTTTCATTGCCATATTGTAAAAGAAGAACTCCCCACGCACTATACAAAAATGAAGCAATTGTAATATCATTGAACCTTGCAAAGTTGTTCACAGTATTAACAAGCTCTGCCGTAAAATCAAACATGTAACTAGAAATTTTTTTATTATCCATACCTTCTTTTGATATACTGCGCTCCCAAATCTTTTTTGGCTCAAAATCTTTAAGATATTCCTTCCAATAATCTCTCTGCTCATTCTTATTAATGTTGCCTATCCACTTAATATATTCATGAAACTTTGTCTTTAAAACTGGTACAACACTCTTTTGATTTACCAACGCATTGTAGGTCTCAAAGAATTCTTTCATTATTATACCATTGCTCCATCCGTCATAAAGGATATGGTGGTTCGTAATTATTACCCTATGTGAACTATCATTCAATTTACATAGCGTAATCCTAAATGGTACTTCAATCAAATCAAATAATTCTTTTCTATCCATTTCAACTATATCTATTACAGCATTCTCTAGATTCTGATATTCTGAAATATCTTTAAATAATACTTTTACCTTATGACTTTTCAAAACGACCTGAATTGGTTTGCTAAGATTCTCCCACCTAAAAACAGTCCTCAGCACTTCATTTGTTTGAACCACTATATTCCAAGCCTTCTCAAAAAGTTCAACATTCATCTTTCCTGTAACTTCTATTTGCAACTGCTCCATGTAACAGTCCAATTCTTTATTTAGGAGATAATAAAATAACATTCCTTCTTGCATTGGCGATAAAGAAAGGATATTCTCAATGTTATTCTTATTAAGTTTTTCATTGCTTTTTCCCATTTAGATAATCCTCCTTTTTTATGTTTTTCATAAACATAATGAACCACTTTGGAACTAACAAGTTATTTTCGTAAGTAGACTGTTCCATTTACCGTTTCCCCTCAAGCTAAATAATCTTTCATCCGTTTCTAGCATTTTTACATTTTTCCAGCCCTCTTCAACCGCTTTTTCAAGATTTGTAAATGCAAGTTCAGATTTCCCAGCAAGCGCCCAAGAACACGCAGCATTATAATAACACCATTTTATATTATCTATTTCAGAAAAAATTTTAGAATTTATAACGCTGATAGCATTGATTTCTTTCATGTCGAATGCTTTCTGATAAAATTGTCCACTTTTTTTGTAATCCTTTGTCTCAGATAAATAATATTGACCATTTACGAGATAATTATCAAAACTATTAAACCAAGCATGATATGTACTATAGGTGAGTATTTTCTTGAAATTCAGTTTTTCAACAATTTTATACGATCCCATATTATTATTGCGGCAATGCCACGCTACCACCTTTATGCCTCTCGACTTACAGTAATTAACCGCTTGTGAGACAGTAATCGTTCCATATCCTTTTCTCCTAAATCTATCATCTGTTTCTATACCAATTTCACATTCATCATTAAATACATTTTCAGATAAAGACCAACTCACAATCGTATTACCTATAATTAAACAAATTCCAAATCCATTCTCAAGAAAAAATTCCTTAGAAATCCAATTTTCATATATCCAATTTATTATCTTATCAACATTTTCTAGTTCTGAACGCATTAAAAGATTGGAATCAACTCTAGCCTATAGTACCGCCGCTTGGTTTCCATCAAAGGGTTATAACAAGATACATTTCTTACAGATTTATTCCAGTCACAAGATAATAATTCAATTTCAAAATCTAGAAGATTGTTCTTATTCATAGCCTATTGAAAAATTTCGTGATATATCACTTTTTGAAGTTCATTGTTAAAGTAATTATTATTTGCATCACCCAGCAAGAACATATCATGATAATAGCTCATAAAAAAGCTGTTTTAGGTTTTTCAATGGAATCAACGTATATTTTCCCAGGAAATTTTCGATTAATTATAGACTTTAAAATTAGTCTATGTTCATAACCAGCTAATAAGCATTCTACACTACTAAATTTTTCCTGATTTAATTCATAAAACAGAATAATCTCCCCTTTTTAAGCTTAACGCTAGTTTATTTTTCATCTTATTTTTAATCTGCTTAGACCTAATATACATTCTAATGTTTAATTCGTATTCACATAGACAATTTTTAATTCTTCTTTTATCTTATTTATTTCTATAGAACTATGAATCCCCAGAGATATTCGAATAATTTGTCTTTCATTATCTATGAAAAATAAGTCACAAGACATTTCATTAAATCCATAACTTGATCGCAAATACTGGAATTCCCTGTGTATGTAGCCTTTCTTGGATTAAATATGCCTAAACTCGAGTATACTATTATCTTCACCAACTAAATGTTTCTTCATGTTATCATTCGTAATCAAATCACTTTTTTTTGCAAAATTGTACACATATTCTATCTTATCGTAAGACATTCAACATCTCTGCCCATCTACTATCAACTTTCAAACTTTGTAACCTTTCATCTTTTTCAAGCATATTTGCATCGTTCCATCCCGCCTCAACAGCTTTTTCAAGATTAGAAAATGCATCTTCATGCTCGCCTGCCAATGCCCATGCGCATGCTGTATTATAATAACACCATTTTATATTAGCATCCTGTGAAAATATGCTGGAATCATGAAAATAACTATCGTTGCTATTTTTCATTTCAAATGCTTTTTCATAACACTCAGCAGCCTTTCGATAGTCTTGAGTTTGTGTCAGAAAATATTGACCATTTACCAAAAAATTATCAAATACATTAAACCAAGCATGATATGAATAGTAAATATTCATATCTTTAAAACCAACTTTTTCAGCTACTTTATATGAACCTATATTATTATCTCGGCAATGCCATCCTATTTTTACAAACCCCTTCTGTTTACAATAATTTACTACTTCAGTTACAAGAATAGTCGCATATCCCTTATTTCTATATCTCTCATCTGTTTCTATTCCTATTTCACATTCAACATCTATTCGGTAATCAGAGATACACCAACTAACAATACTCTCATCAACAACCAAGCAGAATCCAAATCCCTCTTGAAGAAAAAGCTCCTCAGATATCCAGCTATCCTCAATCCAATTGGTAATTTCATCAAAATTCTCAAGCTGTGTTCTTGTAAGAAAAAGTTTATCAATAAATTCAATTTTAGCATTATCAATATCTATATTTTGGGGCCTTTTTATATTGTATTCAGAGAGTTCTAGCGAATAGTGTCTTCTTTTATGAAGCATTAATGAATTATTTTTAAATAAATCATCAATTATCTTTTTATTTTTATCATTGGTATCCAAATTACTATAAAATGGTCTTACATAGAAATCTAACAAATCTTCTTTTTCCTTTGCTTGCTTAAAAATATCCCCATATATTTTTTCTCTTAAGTTTTCACAATATTCTTTGTTACCTTTTTCACCTAAAATAAAAAAATCATGACACTTATCCCATATAAAGACAGTTTTTGGATCCACCTCCGAATCTACAAGTACAATCCCCGGAGTATGATTGCATAGTACTGATTTAACCGCAAGAGTACATTTATCTAAATTGAAATTCTGTAAAATAAGACCATAATCCTTTTTATTTAATTCATAAACAGGTATCTTATCCACTTTCATACCTCCAAAAATTAATTATTTATTGTATTAAATGAAATATATATTAAAACTTGTTTCTTTTCATCATTTTATTCCTATAAAGCTCCAATTGTTTTTTTCTTTTATCTAACAATTTTAATTCAAAAAATTGTTTCTTATAGCTCTCATATCTCTCGTAACTTAAAGAGCCTTCTTCTATAGCTTTAATAATTGCACATCCTGGTTCGTTATGATGCTGACAATCGTTATACTTACATTTGTAAGACAGCTCAATAATGTCCTGAAAGCTCTCGTCCAGACAATCCGTAGTCCCCCAGAGCTGCAATTCTCTGGACCCTGGAGTATCGATAAGCATACACCCTGAGTCATGCATTATGAGTTCAGAATATGTGGTGGTATGTCTCCCCTTACCAGTAGATTCACTTATTAATTTTGTTTGCTGGCGATTCTCACCAAACAAACAATTAATGATTGTTGACTTTCCTACCCCGGAAGATCCTAGAAATACTACTGTTTTTCCAGGCTGCATATACTGAGTAAAAACATCCATGGATATACTTTTTAGAGCACTTACAATATAAACTGGTATTTTAATTGCAACTTCCTCTACAAGCCGTAAGAAATCCTCAGGATTTGGACACTTATCTGCCTTATTCAGTATAACTACTGGTTTTACTCTGCTATTATATACTAAGGTAATGTAACGTTCTATTCTGCGTAAATCAAAATTGTTGTCAAGCCCGCATACAATAAAGGCAATGTCTATATTGGAAGCCATAACCTGTTCTTCTGTAGAGCCACCCTGTATTACCCCTTTTTTGATTTTTCTACCACCAGATATAGGCATTTTTCGTGAGAATTGACTTTTTCTAGGCAATATCCCATGTATTATTGCTTCATCTGATCCAATAATTTGAATTGCAACCCAGTCACCTATAGTAGGAATATCCTTGTTTGATTTTGCTACGTAGCAAAGCTTTCCAGATGGCTTTGCAGTAAATATACCGCTTTCACATACTACCTTATAAAAACCTTTCTGTCGTATAATTACACGTGCTTGAAAATAATTTTTATGTGCGTATTCCTTAAACCCTTCCTCAAAAAAAATATCCCAACCATATTGAATTATATTATAAATAATTCCAACCCCTTCCGTTAGCTTTCACAATATTTTTTATTACATTTCATGTTTCCGTTAAAACCTAAACAATTGGTATATTAGTATAATTCCTCGTTTTGAAAGAGTAACAAATACACTATTTATAAGAAATCACGTATTCATTTCTAAAGACTTATAAATTTGCCATCTAAAACATGTCTTAGCTTTTCATGTGTGAATTCTATTGGTGCTTTTTTTGCTTCCATAATTGATATAACCATATTAATTGCTTGTAATATCTGACTCTCTGAAGGTTCACTTCTACTTGTTAGTATCTCCATATACATTGCTTCTATAACTTTATATGGAATGACTACACCTTTTTGATACTCTTCATAATTGAAATTGTAATTTCTTGTACTTGTTGCTACCTTCAAACACCTTTCAATAACCGGCAAGTATTCATTCTTCCTTATAAACAGCATATTTTTTAGTTCGTCGCACCGTTCGTAATTATTAAAAGAATATGGCGTAAGTTTTGATGTGATTTTTTTAATTAAAAATTTCAAGACATCTTTAGGACCTATTTCTATTACATATTTGACATTATTGTCAACCAGATAAGTGACAGATTCCTGCCACTTAATGGGAGATATAAGCTGTTTAGATAAATTATCTATGACCGATTCTGCACCGACATAAGGAAGCGTACTGTAATTGGATAACACCTCATAAATAGGAGGATTGTAGCTGTATTCCCGTAATACAGCTTTCATTTCATCTGCTGCTCTAATCATTAAAGGTGAGTGAAACGGTCCTGACATTTTTAGCGGATAAACAATTGCTCCTCTGCTTTCCAAACATTGCGTCAATTTCTTTATAGAATTATTGTCCCCCGAAACTGAGCACTGCGTTGGAGAATCATATGCAGAAATGTATACTTCACTGCCGCTTTCAGAGAACTCTTTGCATATCTCCTCTACTGTTATACTATCAATGTTTATTGCCCATATCATTGTTCCATCGCATGAGGAAATTGTTTCTTTGATTATTCTACCTCTTTGTTTTACAATTTGAAGAGTATCTGAAAACTCTATTACTCCACTTGCACACAAAGCTGAATATTCACCAAGGCTGTGCCCAAGACAGTACGATGGACTTAAACCTATTTCTTTCTGAAAAACCCTATATATTGCAATACTAGCAGTAACCAACGCTAATTGTGAAATATCTATTTCATTTAATTTATCAGCAGAATCTTTTGAAAAACAAATTTTTTCCATATTCACTTTTAATATATCACTTGCTTCCTCAAAGGTTTCTCTAGCCACTGGGGAGTTATCGTAAAAACTCTTGGCCATTGCCGTATGCTGTGATCCAACCCCTGGGAAAACAAGTGCAATTTTGGGATTTATTCTCCTCATATAACGCCTCTGTTCCTTTGATATTTTTTATTCTTGCTTAAATGTCACACTTAAACGGGATATTTGCATAACATTTGATAACAGTTACAATAATACTAACGCCTTACGATCAACCTTCCCATTCATTGTTATTGGGAAATCCTTCATCAATACAAAATCATTGGGAATCATATAATCAGGCAGATATGTTCTTAAAAATTTTTTCAGTTTCTGAACTGCCAGTTCACTATCTGTAGTAAGTATATATGCTTTTAACACAGGGTTGATGCTGTCTGCATTTATTAATGCAACAATACATTGACTAACTGATTCGTACTCACAAATTTTTGCTTCTATTTCCCCAAGTTCAATTCGAAGTCCCCTGATTTTTACCTGATTGTCCATTCTTCCCAAATAATCAATATTCCCATCATGCATAAGGCATGCATAATCCCCAGTCCTGTAAACCATTTCTCCTCTACCTCCCAAACCATCTACAAATTTTTCATTTGTCAGTTCAGGTTGATTTAAATACCCTCTAGCTAATCCAACACCAGCGATGCAGAGCTCTCCTTTTTCCCCAGGAGACAAAAGACAAGCTTCTCCCAAAATGTACATCGCTGTATTATCAATAGGTTTTCCAATAGGTACCTTGCTTATTTCATCATCAAAGGGACAATCATAATATGTTACATCGACCGTTGCTTCCGTAGGTCCATATAGATTAGTCAATCTTGTTCCGTTGATTTGTCCTAATAATGTATTAAATTTTTTAACATGAATAGGGGTTAGTGCCTCACCACTGCAAAAAATATGTTTCAATGTTAACAGCTTTGTACTATAATCCTCATTACATATATAATTAAGAAAAGAATTGAACATAGAAGGTACAAAATGTATAATGGTTATTTTGTTTTTCTCAACCTCTTCAATTATACCTTGAGGAAATCTTTCAAATCCTGGCTTTAGCATACTTACTTTTGCACCTGTTATAGACCACCAAAATAGCTCCCATACAGATACGTCAAATACAAACGATGTTTTTTGTAATATTGTATCATAGTGTGTAATCGGATACCTTTTTTGCATCCAGTTCAACCTATTAACAACCGAGTGTTGCTCAACCATAACACCTTTTGGATTACCAGTTGAACCTGATGTATATATAATATACATTAAATCATTAGGTCTCACCGTATCTGCATAACTGCATTCTGGCAGTTCATAATTAGATTCATCATCCAGGTTTATACAGATTTTATCAAACCCGCTTATTCTGTGTATTGTCTTGCTCTGCCCTATAAAGCAGCTTGGATTACTATCAGAGACTATATAATCGATTCTTTTTTGGGGATACTCAGGTGAAATAGGCAAGTAAGACGCCCCATATTTTAATATGCCGTAAATACCAATTATCATCTCCAAAGAACGTTCAACCATAATACCGATTATCCCATTCTTTTCAACTCCACTTAAATGAAGAGCATATGCCAGTTGCCCTGCCTTTTTGTTCAACTCTCTGTAGGTAAGTTCCTCTTCACCAAAGATGACTGCTTTTGCGTCAGGTGTTTTTTCAGCTTGTGCTTCAAATAACTGGCATATCGTTTTATCCTTCGGATAAGAATGTGTTGTGTCATTTAACTTCTTATATATACTATCTATGTCCTGCTTTTCACATATATTCATACTACAAATACTCCCAAAAGCCTACAAAATTACATTTTAACGGCTTTTCTCTCTGAGTTTCTATACTTTCTCACAAAACTGTTTCCTAGTATCATTTCTATAATCTGATTACTTCCTTCAATTATTTCAAGTACTTTAGTATCCCTGTAATACCTTGCCACAGGATGAGATTCATTACAACCTACAGCCCCATGAATCTGTACAGCATTATCTGCATGTTGCCGTGCCGCCCTAGTAGCAAAATATTTGGCTATTATAACATTTTCAGCCGAACTAGGATTATGAATATCCTTAGCATGGCATGAGTGTATGCATAAATGGCTAGCTGCTTCGTAATCCACTCCCATTTTTGTAATCATTTCTTTTATTGTACTCTGAGATATTAATTTTTCCCCAAACGTTTTTCTTTTTAGAACATGGCTGCCACAATATTCAAGGCATCCCCTTATAATACCCAGTGCCGTGAATGCAACACTAATACGTCCGTATTCTAACGCATACGGAGCTATATGTGAAAATGCAAAGCTCGGTTTAGCTAGTATGTTTTCCTTGTTAATTTCACAATTATTGAATTCCAACACTGCTAATGCACCGGCTCTAAAGCCAATCATGTTTTTAATTTGGATCACATTGAATCCAGGTGTATTCTTTTCTACTATTATAGCGGTTGCTTTTTCATCTTCGCCGTTTATTTTACCAAAAACAATGAATACATCTGCCAGACCTCCAAACGTTATCCACCTTTTGGTTCCATTAATGATAATCTTATCTCCTGCCTCAGTAAATGTAGTAGTGATGCCCTTGATATCACTACCTGCTTCTGGCTCAGTTAACGAAAAAGCTCCAAGTACTTTACCCTGTGTCATGGAAGGCAGCCATTTTAGTTTCTGCTCTTCGGTTCCCCATTTAAGTATTGATCTCATAACCATGGTATGTACATTAAATAAACCGACTAAAGATGTACTAGCTTTAGCTACAGCCTCAGTAAAAATACCATATGTCAGATGATCCCAGCCCAGCCCGCCAAACTCTTCCGGCATTATTCCGCCAATGTATCCCGCTTCTACGCATTTATCTATAGTTTCTCTTGGTATAGACTCATTCATTTCCCATTCACATGCAAAAGGCTGAACATTAGATTCAACAAATTTTCTGAATTCTAAATATTTTTCCTTATGCTCTTTTGAAAGCAATTCTATCATCGATTGTCGTCACCTTTCTTTTCACATACAAACTCTGTAATATTGTTAATACACCTATAATTGTCCATATCTAAATCACTTGTAGTTATTTTAATTTCAAAGTTTTTTTCAAGAAATGTCATCAATTCTATTGCAAATAAGGAACTTACCAATCCCTCTTCAAAAATGTCCATATCATTATCTATACTATCTATGTTTACACTATCTAAGACATATTTCTTAATTATTTCAGCAACTGCATTGTACTCCATAATAATAAAACCTCCCAAATCTATTGAATTATATTATTTAATAATTATAAAAGCCCTTACCAGTCTTCCTTCCAAGCAAGTTCGCATCAACCATCTTTCTTAGCATTGGGCAGCACCGGAATTTAGTATCCTGATAACTGTCATACAGTACATCCAAGGAATTAACAACCGTATCCAATCCAATCAAATCTGCGGTCTCTAAAGGTCCCATTTTATGTCCATAACATTTTTTGAAAATCTCATCTACCTGCATTGGTGTTGCCACACTGTCCTGCACTACGAAAGCAGCCTCATTCATAAACAAGTGGGAAATCCTGTTTGTAACAAATCCCGGCAAATCATTTACAAGAACCACTTCTTTTTTCATTTGAGCAAGCAATGCTTTTGCATTATCTATACACTCTTCTGAGGTGTGGTATCCTCTGATTGCCTCTACACAACTTTTTAAATAGGAAGGATTCATAAAGTGTATTCCTATTACTTTATCCGGACGATCTGTAACGTTTGCCACCTTTGTAACAGAGATACAAGAAGTATTAACCGCATAGTTAACTTCTGGTTTGCACACTTTAGTCAATGCCCGATAGACGCTCTCCTTCACTTCCCATTTTTCTGGTACATTTTCTATAATAAATTCAGCAATACTTACATCTTCAATTTTATTGGTAAATGTAATCCTACTTACCACATCATCTACATTCAACTTTGGTAATGAAGCATTTGCTAGTGGACCAAAGCGAATTATACGGATTATTTCAGTTTTTGCCCTTTCAAGTGCTTCTGGAGAACTATCTACAAGTATACAGTCCATTTCATGAAACAGCAGATCTGCAGCTATTCCTATGCCCATAGTCCCTGCACCAATAATACCGATTTTATTATATTTCATGATTTATCTCCTTCTCCCTTATTACTTTGATTTTTCACTTACTTAGCCATAACACAACACTGCCTTAAGACTTATTTACACTTTTCCTTGTTCTTCAAATACCTAACTATACTATTGACCGAGGTGAAGTTTGACAATTCCATTTCATCACTTTCAACAGTGATACAAAACTCACTCTCCATATAATTCAATAATTTCATCGCAAAAAGCGAGTTTACAAAGCCCATTGAGAAAATGTTGTCTTCATCTGAAAAGTTGATTTCCTCATCATATTTAATTAAATTATCTTCAATAAATTTTCTAACTTTTACTTTACTATCCATAAAAGCTCCCTCTTCTTTATTCTAGCCAGATCTACTATTTATTTTCTACCCTTACATACGATGGGTAATTTTGAATAATCGACAAATCATTACTAAGAACAGTAATTCCTTCTTCATTTGTAGAAACTTCTTTAAAGTTTGCAAATTTGTAAGTTACATACATCATTTTGTTTCTATCCGTCTTTTTAAAATCAGCAAGCAAAATTTTATTGCTATATTTTGCCATTTTCATAATATATGACAACAGTATAGTCCCCACTCCCCTTGACATTACCCTGCATGACATAAGAAGCAGTTTTAAATGGATGCTGAACTCGTTAATTTCCAGTAAAGCCAACCCTATTTTCCCATAAGAACCATAACGGTCAATAAGTTCACATACCAATAGCCTATGATTGTCCGAGGATCTGTAATTATTTAATTCATCATAACTGTATGTATAACCAGTGGCGTTAAGCTGATGTGTCCTTTCAGTCAATTCTATTGCTCTCATTAAATCTTCTTCCTGTGCCTCAGATATAACAAACGTCATATCTAAAGATGCTAGAAAAGCCTCAGAGGTACCATTAAATGACTCTTCCTCTTTCTGTCTTTGTATATCCTCAACATACATAAGACGTCGCCTTTGTGCATCTTTTGTTATATATTTGTGTTGCAGACGAGCATTGTTAAGTAATGAATCATATTCCAATGCATCAATACATGTAATCTCTGGGTGCACATACTTTACTTCTTCCCTTTCAAATAACTGGTCATCAATAAACACCATTGAGTCAATACCAATATTAATGTTTTTTTGAATATTTGATATCGATACAGATTTAGCATTCCAATTGATTTCAGGAAAAAGAAAATACTCTGCTAAACTAAACTCAAACAATTTTCGCATAGCATCGTCATAGTTATTTCTACTTGCTATGGATTGGAGGATTCCTCTCTTATCTAATTGCTTTATAATCTCAATTATCCCAGGTTTTAATGAAACATTATTGTTTTCCAGTAAAATCCCATCCCATAATGTGTTATCTAAATCCCATATAATACACTTTATTTCTTTATTCATACTAACTCCCATCTGTGTGCCTTAACACACATACAAATCAGGAGGTTGAAAAACTTCTTGTTTTTTCAACCTAACTCCCATCTATATGCCCATTGCTAATAGCACTTGCACACGAATTACGCTCAATGTTTGTCGGGTTAGAAATCATAAGATAGTAATACTTTATTTATTAATTTAACAGTATCTTCTGCTTTCTCATTAATAAAGAAATGTCCTCCATCAAATTTATAGATACTGCATTTACCCAAAGTACAATTCTTCCACGCCTCCAAATAGTTATCATTTAAATCATTATCCTGCTTACCGCTTAAAACTGATATATCAAACTCAAATTTCGTATTTTTATGTACACAATCATATGTTTCTAATATCTTATAATCCGCTCTTATAATTGGAATAAATGTTTCAATAAAATCATCGTTTTTCAATAATTCTTCAGGCGTTCCTCCAAGATTTCGTATTTCGTCAATTAAAACCTCCAAAGGCGCATCATGAAAGTTCGGTTTTTTCTTTTTTTCAAATGGAGGATGTAATCCGGAAAAAAAAACATGTTCCGGATTATGTAAACCTTCTTTTTTGAGTCTATGAATTAATTCATAGACAATAACACTCCCCATACTATGTCCGAAAACTGCATAATCTGAGTCTCGTATCAATGGACTTACCGTATTATAAACATCATTAATAGCTTCTTCCATATTCTCATATTTTGGCTCCGAAAATCTTCTTCCCCTTCCAGAAAGTTCGACAGAATTAAGCTGTATGGAATTATTCAAATATTTATCCCAGTTTCTATAAACCTGCATACTGCCACCTGCGTATGGTATGCAAATTAGTTTTATCTTCCTCATCTAAAAGCCTTTCATTTAATTTTTATGTCGATTCTTGTTACAAGTGTTCTAGTTAAGAAGCACTGCTTTTATAGGGCCGAAAAAAGCTGTTATCAAATAAAAAGACTATCTAGTTCCTCAGCAGTTATATCTAATGTATCAAAATCAGAAGGTGTAAACTCCATTGATTCACTATTACAGCAATGATTAATTATTGCTGTTAGTTCATTCATAAAGCTATCTAAATATCTTTTCATAGTTTTTTCATAAAATTTATTTTTGCTGTATGTCAATAGTACATTCAACTCCCCCCCCACTATAAAGCAGTTAATCTCAAGAATATATGTTAATTTATTTCTTTTATCATAATCACTCCCTATTTGATCTTTTAATAAATTCACAGGTCTATTCTTATCTTCAGCAGAAAAATCTCCGAGAAAATTGAATCGGACATATTTATTAATTTTTTCATCTTCATCAATTTCCTTTAATAAATATTTTAATACGCCAAAGCCAATTCCCTTATTTGGTATCTTTCTTATTTCTTCTTTAACCTCTTTAATCTGTTCTGATAAATTATCATTTTTAAGCTTAAAATAAAATGGATATAAGCTTGTAAACCACCCAATTGTTCTTGAAACATCTACATTTTCAGATATATTATCTCTACCATGTCCTTCGAGTTCAACTACTATATCTTCACTTCCAGATAACTCTTTTATAGTTCTCAATAGAGCAACTATCAACAGATCTTTTGTTTCTGTATTATATGGTATATTAGCTTTTGTCATTAAACACTCTGTCAATGCTTCATACATTTGTACTGATATTGTACAACTACTATCAACAGTGTCTTCCCCTAAATCATAATCTACAGGAAAACTGAATTCCTTACTTAAAACATGCTTCCAATAGCTTTGTTCTTCACCCATTTTATAAATGTAATAGTTTTCGATATCTTTGGCCCATTCTTGATAAGAATGTGTTTTAGATGAAAGCACAATTCTTTCTCCATTATTTATTTGCCTTACCATAGTGTTAATGTCTTCCAGAATAATCCGCCAAGAAACACCATCTACCACAAAATGATGGGCAGTAATAAGCATTATATTCTCAGATAGACCTAGATTGAATACACATGCTTTTATTAAAACTTCATTCTCGATATTAAAACTTGATTTTAGTTCATCTGCTAAAAATGTCATTTTATCAATCTGCATTGAATATGATAGGTTAGTCAAGTCATATTCCTGAATGTTATAGAATTTATCCAAGTGTTTATTGTTATAAAACAGTTCACCAACTAACGGGTTAAAATTAATTCTTAGCGAATCATGATGCTTTATTAAATTATTCAGAATTATTTCAAGGTTTTTGATTTCAATACTCTGATTTAGCTCCAGCAATACACTTTGGTTATAATGATTAGAATTAGAATGATTATGTAAAAAAAACCAAGAAACTATCGCTGTAGGCCTAATGCTGCCTTCACAAGGCTCCTGATTAATAGCTAATCCTTTATTTTGTTCAATACACAATGCCATATCTTCAATTATTGGATTAGACAATATATCCTTAACATTTATCTTCCAACCTTTCTCGTTCAACTTTGAAGCAATCTGTATTGCTTTAATTGAATCTCCACCCAGATGATAAAAGTTTTGTATAACACTTACTCTTTCCAAATTAAAAATATCACACATCGTTTTAATTAAACTTTTTTCTTTCTCATTTCTATATTCAATAAATCCTGCATTTTCAATAGGTTCTACTACTGGTTTAGGTAATCGTTCTCTGTCCAATTTACCATTTCTAGTCAAAGGGATTTCAACTAGTTCAATGAAATATAATGGAATCATATAATCTGGCAAACACGTTAGTAAAAAGTGCTTTAATTCATAAACAGTAACCTGGGCTTTTTTAACAATGTATGCACAAAGATATTTCATGGAGTTTTTTTCTTCCATATCTACGACAAGACAGTCTTTTATCGCTTCATGATTCAATAGGTATTTTTCAATCTCGCCTAACTCAATACGATATCCACGAATTTTAACCTGTTGGTCTGCCCTTCCAACATACTCAATTCTCCCATTATTTAAAAATTTAGCCAAATCACCTGTCTTATACATTCTTCCTTTTACAAAATGATTATCAATAAACTTTTCCTGTGTCAATTTGGGACTATTTAAATACCCCCTTGCAATCCCATCACCTGATATATATATCTCTCCCACTGTATTTATAGGTACAGGTTTAAGATTCTTGTCCAAAACGTAAATTTGTACATTATCAGCAGGTACTCCTATTGGAACCGATATTCCATTATCACTTTCATAAGTGTACTTATGTATCATACAACCTACAACTGTTTCCGTAGGACCGTATTCGTTGTATATATCAACTTTCCCATTGAAACTTTCATAAACATCTTTTGCAAGGTTTACCTTCAAATCCTCTCCGCCTACAATAAATCTTCTAACTGAGGAATTACTGTTATCCTTGTCCTTTAATAAAGAAAGATGAGATGGAGTAAGCTTTACTACTGTCGCTTTATTATCTTTCATTATTCTGAAGAGCACATATTCATCATTGCTATTATCATCATATACAGCGATAATGCTTCCACTTATCAAAGGAGTAAAAATTGACGTAACCGTTAAATCAAATGCCAAAGATGAATATAATGGAAATACCTCTGTCTCGTTTCTAATATACATCTTTTTTGCCCACCAGATATAATTGACCAAGCTCTGGTATTCAATCATTGAGCCCTTAGGTTTTCCCATTGAACCAGATGTATAGATTACATATACTAAGTCACTAGGTTTATTAATACACTCTAAATTTGATATATCACCAGTATATAAGTCTTGATTGTCAAGATTAATTATTTCACCACTAAAATCAATTCCTTCAGATAGCTCTATATCCGTAAGTAAAGCTTTAGAATCGGAATCTTTTAGCATGTAGTTTATCCTATCACTTGGATAATTACAATCAATCGGTAGATATGCTCCTCCCGCCTTTAGAATACCCAGTATGCCAATAACCGTTTCTATGGAATGATTAGTCAGTAATCCAACAATAGTTTCTTTTCCTATGCCCTTTTTAACAAGATATCGTGCAAGCTGATTTGCTTTCTCATTTAATTTTCTGTAAGTTAATTCAATGTTGTTAAAATATATAGCAGTACTATCAGGAGTCTTTTCAACCTGCTGTTCAAACAATTGATATATTACCTTATCTTTCGGATATTCTGCTTCCGTCACATTAAAAGCATATAGCAATTTTTTTCTCTCATCATTGCACAATAGAGTTAAATTTCTTAATTTTTCAAAGGGATTCATAATTATACTATCCGCTAAGTTTAGTAAGCGAGCATACATATCTTCAATCTGCTCATCTGAATAGTCATTAACTTTGTAGTCAAATTCCAATGTCAAATTCCCTGAATCTGACCACTCTTTTATAATCAATTGCATAGAATATATCTGGTGTCCATTATAAAATTCTACATTTTCTATCGGGAAGCTATTAAGTTTTGAATTAAGTTTGGTATTATAATAATTTACACAAGTGTTAAATAAGTTGTCATAACCTTTTTTCTTAAGCTCTACGTCCTGTATAAGCAGATCATATGGATATTTTTGATTAAAGTAACATTCCTTAAGCTGCTTATTTACTTTTATTATTGTATCCATTACATTTAAATTATCATCTACGGTAAATCTGAACGGCATCGTGCTTGTAAACATACCGAACATGCTCTTTTCCTGTTTTCCTGATCTATTATATACAGGTGTTCCTATCACAATATCTTCCTGCTGTGTTGTTTTATAGAAATATAGCAGATATAGCATTATAAAAAATGTATTCAAAGAATACTTATTATCTGCTGCAAATTTCTTTATCTTGGAAGATACCACAGGCTCAAGTTCAAATGTTTTTCTTTTTCCTTCTATCGTATCTGAGCTCATATTTAAAAACCCATTGGGAAGCACCTTAAATTTTTCATTCCAGAATAATTTATTCTTTAAAAACCTATCAGATAAAAGATATTTCTGTTCATTTGCTATGTAATCTATATAGGAGTGCTTTATACTACTCGTAATATCATCTCCTTTTAGCAGTTTCATATATGTATCACATATAGATTCAGTCATTATATTTATTGACCATCCATCAGAAATAATATGATGAAACTTCACTAAATATCCATTATCCTTATTTGATATTTTAAATAATGCAAAATAAAAAAGCCTTTCATTTTCCATTGTAAATGGCAGTCTGGCTTCTTTTTTCACCCAACTATTAAATTCATCTTCAGGATTTTCATTATTTGAAAAATCAATAAAGTCTAAATCAACTCTTTCATAGTAACTAATATATTGCTTTGCTTCTGCATTCTCTTCAAAAAATCTCAATCTTATTCCATCATTATTTTTTATAAGTGCATTTATGGATTCCTCAAGTATACAAAAATCAATATCACCTTTTATTCTGACTGTCCCACCAATATTATATAAAGACGTGCCAGGGTATATTTTCTCAATATACCAAATCCGCTTTTGAGGATGTGTTAATGGATATAAAATTTTATTATCGTTATAATTAAGACTATTCATAATTCAAACCTCATCATACAGCATATGAAGAAACAAAATACATGTTATTCGGAATTTTATTTTTCTTGAATAATGTACTATTATTCAGCCTGATTGAACTCAACACGATATGCTAGTTCAGAGAGTTTTTTTTCGGTATTATCTCTTTGCCTGAAATTATCATATCGTCCTAGCTGGCTCCAGATTTCAGTTAGCACTTCTTCCGAAACTGGTGATAAAAAAAAGATTGCAGCCGATCTTCTAGTTAGTAAATTTTCATACGGCAGCTCCCATTCGGTAATTAAACCGTCCTGCTTCATTCTCTCCAGATGTTCTTTAACTACAATTATCTCTTCTACATTTCCTATTTGTGCCATTTTTTGCCTCCTATTATTATAAATTAATAATTATCAATTACCCGCATTCCTCTTTCTAGTTTAATTAGCCTATCAGCCTTATCAAAATATCGGTCATCATGGGATATAACGATAACTCCTTTACCTTGTTTCTTAAGCATTGGTAAAAGTTCGTCGTAAAAATATTGCCGAAATTCGGGATCTTGTTCTGCTGCCCATTCATCAAAAATCATCATAGGCTTATCTTCTAAACAACTGACAATAAAAGCAAGTCTTTTTCGTTGTCCAGTAGATAAATTAATTGTTTTAAATTCCCCCTCACCATTAATTTCTACTTTATCATGTATTTTCATTAGTTCAAGATACTCTAGTATTTTTTCTTTCTTACTCACATAATCAATACCGTATAACTTTTTAAACAGATTAAAGTCAGTATATACTGATGAAAACAACTCATTTTGTTCTTTGAGCGCAGCTACTTTTCCGTTAATACATATTCTGCCGCTTAAAGGAGAATAAAGGCCCGTTATGAGTTTTCCCAATGTAGATTTTCCACTTCCATTTCCTCCGGTAATAAACACAATTTCATTTGATTTAAATTCTGTTGTAATTGGGCCTAATGTAAAATCACCTTCTATTTTGATTCCTTCCTTATTCTTTGATATATATTTATAGGTAACTTCTTTAAATTGTATTGTAATGACTTTAGGATAAGATGTGTTAATTTCTTGCTCTATGGTTATATCGCCAGTAGATACCTCTTCCAAATCATCAATTAATTTATTTATTCTTTTAACGTTAACATTTAATTGAGTAAGTTTAGGAATCGTACCTGCAATTGCCCCAAATGGACCAATCATATAAAAAACAATAAAAAGATTTTCCCTCAATTGATTCGTATTAATATCTAAAAACAAAATAGGAAAAAGAAACACAACTACTCCAAAAACAATATTATACATTAATGTGTTGTATAGATCAAAATTCAAAAATTTTATTGATGCCGTTTTATTTAATTCTGTTGATAAGCGCGAATACTTCTTCATATCGTTCCAGAATGCAAAACGTCTTAATCTATTCAAAGCTAACTCTTTAAAACCATTTACCAAATCCTGCATTTGCCCAAAATATGTATCTTGTATATTACGGTTTTCTTCCCAATATTTATATGCAATCCTGCTTGTTATAAAACTGATAAATCCGTTTATTAATATAATGCCTAAAGATGCAACAAAGGCATATATACTCTTACTCAACAAATATAAAAGGCAAAAAATTATAGTAAGTAGATTAGAAGCAAATGAAACAGTGTAAGTTGGAACATGAGCTAATTCTGCACAATCGTTATTTAAACCTGAAAATATTCTCTCTCTTCCTATTCCTTCAATAGCCTGATAGGAAGCGCGCATAATTTTATCAATCATATTCATTCGTTTTTCATAGGTGATTTCATTCGTTATAACAATCATGCGTCCTTGCAAAAGTTTAATCGTATATACAAAAAACAAAAGTGCAAAAACAAAATATAATAATAGTTCTTTGGAATACGCCAAGTCCCGGTTAAATGATTCATTGATAGTAAAAATAATTAATGAACTGGCAATACCATTTATTAAACTTAATGGTATCAAAGCTACATAACCTTTTTCATTATCTTTTGGAAAATTAAAGGTCAGCAAAATATATAGCATAAATATATTAAATGTAATATACCCTACTATGCAGCCTGCCATAATTGTTGAAGCTCCCCATACATTAACTGCATCCCAAGGTAATCTTTCCAACAAGATATTAGGCAGATAATATACGCAAAAGCCACAAAATACCATTAGGGGTATTGCTAATAACAGACCAGCTACTTTTGCACCTTTTAGTTTGCTTCTTATGCGTTCTCCTTTTATAAGTTCTATAAATGCCTTTAGCAGCAGGAATACAAACAGCAGGCCAAGCATAACTGCTCCAACTATCACTATTGAAAAAACAGTATCTAAGCTTTTATATAAATCCAATGTATACCTTGAAATATCCTTACCTTGAATAATATTTAATATATTGTTCGCCAGATAATTAACAGCATTTGAATTCATATTTGTAAGGATGCAAATTCCTAATTTGTTTTCTGGTTGCATAAGTAATGTGGATGAATAGTTTGGATTATTCCCATCATGTAGAATATTTTTTCCCTTTAAATTAACTTCCCAACCGGCTGCATAATAATTGTTTCCCTGTGATGCTACTGTTGTATTTCCTATATGTGATTTTTCTATAATTTCTTCATATTGCACCGGCACATCGATGAGCCCCATTTGAATTCTCATCCACCGTTCCATATCTTTTGCACTGGAAATAATATATCCAGCAGGAGTATTCCCTCTATATCTTGGTGCATCATAAGGTTGCGGATCAAAAAATGTAATTTTGTATCCTTGTGCCAATAATCCGGATTTCCTTGCTTCTTTTTGAAATAAGTATGTATTGTCAAGACCTAATGGATCAATTACATGTTCCTGCATAAAATCTTCATATGTTTGTCCAGAAATAATTTGAATAATATATCCAAGTATATCATAATTGATTGTTGCGTATTGATATCTATCTCCCGGATAAAAATCAAGCTGTGTATTCACTAACGTTTTTACTGTTGCTTGCAGCATGTTCTCTGATGTACCTTCTGGCAGGTAGCCAATTGTTTTGAACGGAATTCCACTTGTATGATAAAGTAAATTAGCTATTGTAAGCTCAACTTCTTCGTCAATCCTTTCTCCGTCATATATACCTTTATAGCGGACAGAAAACCATGGGATATAATCTGTAACAAAATCATCAAGTGATAACTTGCCCTGGTCTTCCAATAATAATATTCCTAACGCTGTGAACGCTTTGCTCATTGAGCCTAGTTCAAACAAGGTATTCTGAGTTGGAATTATTTCATTTTCTTTATCTGCATAACCATACGACAGATATTTTGTTTCCTCCCCATTAACCAAAACAACAGATGCTCCGGGAACTTTTGATTTTATCAAAACCTCATTCATTAATTCGTCTATCCGCTCTTGGTCTATCTTATTTAAATCAATTTCTTGAAATGTACTTAAGGATTCAGCCGAAAAAACATTCTTTGAAGCTGATAACGACATAATTATTACTATAATAATGCAAATAATTTTCTTCATATGATTAATCCCTTCGAAATATATCTATAATGATTAGCGGGCAAATATAATCTCTTTTTTATTTCCATCGAATGGATACTTAACTTTCGTTGTTCTTAATCTTCTCCTTTACATATTCACATAAAAGGCTTAAGGAAGTAAATTTGTTGTAATCAAGATTTACATCATCAAACTCAAAACCAAATTTATTTTCTAATGTAATAACTAATTTTATAAAAGATAGCGAATTCATACCCAGTTGTATCAAATTGTCATTTTCCTGCAAATACTCATATGCATTATCTACAAAACTATTTTCCGAAATTGCTTCAATAATTAATTCTCTAACATTCATAAACACTGCTCCTTGTAATGTACATTTTATGTTTTTTATCTGTATAAAAATTTATTCTATTGTAAGCAAATGAATTTTTCTGAATAATTTACTCTTAAGGATTAATAACAAATCAATTATCAATTAAGCTCTGTCATCTATTTATACATGTTATATGTTACATAGCATTATTATTTATCAAAAAAAATATAGCTCCGCCCAATCAACTATTCAATTGAATACTCTACAAGGACGTTGCTATATGTTCCTTATCATCTATCAACGCGACCGCCCGACGATTAATTTTTGATAAGTGCTTACATCAATTTTTAAATGCAAACTCAGTTTAAATAGAATTAAATCTTTTCTAATACTTCCAAAGCAACAGATAAACGCCTGTTGTCACCCATCATAAAAACTTCTATTATTGCCTCACGCTTATGTCTATTTATCTTTTTAATTTTACTTTCCATTCCCATTAATACTCCAGAAACGACCCTAATCTTATCCCCTTCAATATATCCAACAGAATGTTCAATACAATAATCTGAACCCATAATTTTATTTAAATATACCCGCTCTTCTTCTCTTAACCTTATATCATATTTATTCTCGTAATGTAAGAACAAGTATACATCTTCTATACACTGCATAATTGGAAATACAAGTTTTATAAATTCATTCTCTTCATATTTAGACTGAATAAAAACATATCCTGGAAAGCAACTTTTTTTTTCTATATAAGTAATACCTTTTTGCTTAAATACAACTTTTTTCATAGGGATAAATGGCAAGAAATATTCATTGTTAAGTCTCTTTTGAAGTATCTTCTGTATCTTTTCTTCACAACCCGTTCTTACATATAGTATATACCAATTCTTCATACCACCCCCAGCATAACACTTCCTTACGAAACTTAAGAATATTAAATTAACTAACTGCAGATTATTTTGTTTTACTTATTAGCTTCAACAAAATCCAGAATTTAAAATTGAATCGTTAACGTTTTATTAAATTATTTTACATATTATAACATAATATAACATATTATTCTTTTAATGTCAATATATTACTTTCCACTTAGAGGATTACATACAGCAATACCTATATATTTAGACAAATATATCTATAAATAGCAATATATATACATTATATTCTTTTTTATTTACTTTTTATTGACTAATTGGAGGACTAAATGTACAATTTTACTAAAGTACTGTATTTTAGTGACAAGTATATGACTAAAGATTTAGATGTGGAAATATCAGGAAACTGTTTCGATCAAAATGTAACAATAATATTTATAAAAAATAACTATAAATATTATGTTTCTGCATTAGGAAGTCATTTCTATTGTTTTGTAGGGGGGTCACATAATGATAATTGTAAAATATTTCAACAATTTTTTAGAAGAAATTTCACAAACCTCACAACACTATTTAATTTTGGGCGACAATATATTAGGAAAAAAAATATATGAATTAAGCCTATTTGGTATTCCAGACTTCTTTATAGAATGTGTACCAGAAAAAATAGAGTTCCTAAATTCCTTTCTAATAAATAAAATTGGTAGTATATCAACTATTAATATACTCCTAATCTTTCCTTTAGATTCCAACTTTGATGATATAATATCTTCCCTTCATAACACTCTTAAACTGGTTGTAAATTTATATATATTCAGCAATAATGATTTAAATACTTGGGGCGGAATATGCTATGAGGGGAAAAAATATATTTTTGATTTAAATAAATACATGTTTAGTGACCCACCGTTTATGAGAGAGGCCTTCAGCATGGTTCCCTACTATTCACCGGGATACTTAAAAGAATTAAAGAATGAACCCGGCTATATTGTTGTTAAAAATAAAGATACCATTGGTCTAGAGGATTACAAAAGCAGATACATAAATCACAGCAACGGTAAAAAAGTAACCGTCTATGAAAAAAGTCAATATGCCCATAAAATACATGTGTTTGGTGATTCCAGGGCTTATGCAATATTAACAGAAGATAAATATACCTTTTGCAGTTTATTACAAGGCAAGCTTGATAAGGATGCTTTATCTTATCAAGTAATTAACTATGGAATACCTGGTAAAGATATTGAAAGAATGGTCTTTCAAATAAAACACGCGGACATTAAAAAAGGTGATCTTGTGTTTCTAACTACGGGAACTCCTGATTTCCAAGGTAATATACCTTTAAATATTGAAGTCCGAATGGAATATTTAACTGAAATTCAGGAGCTCTGTAATAACTTAAATGTAAAGTTTGTTTATATGAATATGCCCACTTTAATAGAAATAAAGAATCCAACCGAACTGGAACGAAGCATGCAGCAAGAGTTTCAAAGTATTCATTTTTCAGACTATAATCCTAAAGTCATTCACGAAATAAACGAACTTACTAAATTTAGATGTATGGACTTAGGTATTATTTATTATGACTTTACAGAAAAATTCCAAAGACCTCATGATTATGGACATCTCTTTCTTAATTTTCGCCACTATGGACCAAATGGGAATTTATTAATAGCTGACGAATTATATAAAGCTGTGCAATGGTTAACTGCAACAAAGAATCACCTTATAACTGAGGCAAAAACTCTAAAAGAAAGCAAAGACTCGGACTTTTTAACGAAACTGGAAGATATATTTGTTAACAGAGACTTAACGGCCTATATTGAAGACATTAAAAAATTCAAAGTTAATAAAGAAAACATCGGAGCTGTTCTTATGAACTGCAATCCTTTCACGAAAGGACATAGATTTTTAATTGATTATGCAGCAAGTAGAGTAGATCATCTATATATCTTTATCTTACAAGAAGAAAATGGTGATTTTTCCTTTGCAGATCGTTTTTGCTTGGCAAAACAAAACACTCTAGATTTGTCAAATGTTACCATTTTGCCCACCGGTAAAGTTATGGGGTCAAAAATTTTCAATTCCGAGTATTTTAAAAAAAGCGAATTTCAGACTGGTGTAGTTGATTTAAGTAAAGATGTAATACTATTCGCTTCAAAGATTGCTCCTATCCTTAATATTACAAAACGCTTTATCGGTGAGGAACCAAATTGCAACGTCACACGTCAATTTAATGAACAAATTATTGAACTATCACCCAAGTATAACGTTGAAGTTGAATGCATCCCACGTAAAAATACTACTAATGGTAAATCCGTTATAAGTGCATCCATTGTGAGAACATTATTAAAAGAACAGAAATATGATGAGCTGAAGGAGCATGTAACACCTATTACTTATGAATTTTTAAAAAAGAAATATTTTGCTGATTATATTTCTTAGAGAAGTATATAAAAACTCTCTGCCATAACTCATAATATAAATCAGAGGTAAGCAAGAGGCAGAAACTGTCTTACTTACCTCTGATTAGAAATAGTGATAGGTGTTTGCGAAACAACCTTTTTATTGAATTAACGAATCAAAACCACTAAAATAAGGGCGCTTTGAACTATCACCTATCTATCTTAAGTACTCCCCTCCGGGATATAAGGTTGAGGCATACAATCTCTTTACCTGCGGTATGGGGTTCCCAGATGGTACATCCTCAAGATTATACTCCGTTCCCGAATAGATGTATGCCCATTTATCATCATATACAATAGCATCCTCTATCCCCCTGCCGAATAAATCTCCATGTATGACGTAACCATCCTGTGAAAAGGATACTATTTCTTCCATTTTTCCGTTATACAAAGTCGGCATTACACCGCCTCCTCTGCGGTAGGCAAGGATATAATCCTTTCCTTCTCCATTCCAGTTTCGATAAGTATCTACAATGGTCAGCCAACCCTTTGTTTTCCTGTCTTCTTTCCAAAGCTCTTTTCCGTCACAGTCAATTAAGAACATTCCGTCTCTACCGTCCCATTGACCTTTATAGCCATCACCTCTTACAATTCTGTCAAGCCCTGCTATCTGAAGTCCCGGCAGGTCTTCACAGAATCTACCCAGTGCTATATGCTGTGATTCAATAGAACCAGTATAACGCCAAAGCTCTTTTCCATCTCTGTCATAGAGGCAGGTTACGCTTCCACCTACAGCAAACTCCGGTAATCCATCACCATTCACATCCCCTACCCAGAGGCAGTCAGCATGGTCATCTAAATCTTTACAGGACCAGAGAACTTCTCCTTGATGATTTAATAAGTCATAACCTGCCATAATTTCATCAAAGCCATCTCCGTTTATATCGTAAACCCATGGATAATGCCCTAAGTTACCGGAATGTTTCCACAGCTGTTTGAAATTATTATCCATAACCCACATATTCTCATAGCGGTCTTTTAATATAATATCCGTTGCTCTTTCATTGCCGGATACATTGGCAATTACTATACAATCATGGGCATTCTCACCCGGAAGTTCATAGGATTTTTTTACTTCTCCTGTTTTACCGTCAAGAATCAGAAAACGCTTATCCATGACGCAGAGGACTTCCAGACAGCCATCTCCATCAATATCATATACCTGAGCCGGAAAGTCAGAGCCAAATCCACCTGGTTTATCGGTTAATTCCCCCTTCTGCCATAACTGTTCCCCTAAGAGGCTATAGGCAGTAATGCAGGTGACCTGGTGAGGTACATAGCGGTCATCAATATTACCATCTGCCTGTACGATAAGTAATTCCATTCTACCGTCACCGTTAATATCTCCTAGCAGGGCTTTTCCCTTTCCTCCGCTTTCTATATTAATCTTTCCTAATAAATAGGGATCCATTTTATTCTCCTTATACTAACTCGTTTCTATAATTTCTATTTAAGGTGTCCTATCATATAGGTACATTATTAATTGATTTATGCAAGATAAGGTAATACATATTTCCATTCCATATCACTTGCATAATAAAATTTGGTATAACAGGGCTGATTATAACAATTATTCTGCCATGCAATTCCGGTACGGTACTGGATATCATGCATTAGTGTAAACAATTTATGCTCCGTTACTTCTGCATTTATGAAGATACGAATAGCACTGTTATCTGCTTTGCGCAGCAGTAATTCTTCTCTGAAATCTCCAAATATATCAGCGACTAAACAAGGATTTCCTTTTGTACCATTATTCGTAGCCATTCCTTCTGGTTTTAACATAATTCCATGGGTATTATCCTGAATGGTTCCGCTGTGATTACCAAAGATATCATTGCTGTCTAAAATCTGCGTACTCATATCCCCTGCCCATCGAATACTCTGATTTGTCCCCAGTAGCTTATCAGGCAGCAGCTCTCCGGTACAAGAATAAACCTCTTTTACCCAGACCTGCAACCCTCTTACCTTTGGATTAATGTCACCAATCATACACCTTCCCAAATCAGTTTCTGCATATTCCCCAAAGAATACCTCTCCGGTTTCTGCATCCCTTAAAGCATATCCATAGGGGGCGGCCTTAGCACCTTCAAAAACATTAAATATCTCAAGTCCCGGGCGATCCGGATCTATACACGCAACATGCATGGCATCACCATGGCCGAATTTAGCATAGGTTCCATCCGGAAGATATCCGTAGCTGCTGTAGAGAACAGTGCCGTCATGGTCTATAACTGCTCCGCCATATATAATTTCCTGAAAACCATCCCCATCAACGTCAGCAGTGGAAAGACTGTGATTTCCCTGTCCTGCAAGTATTCCATATACTGGGTCAGTACCAATATCACCATGCGGATTATTTGCAAACGGATTACTCATAGGAACAAAACCAGAATCTACAATAAAGTGTTCCTTAAAGGTATTATCAAAGAACTCATAAGCTGCAATGCAGGCTCTGGTATAATATCCTCTACATATAATTAGATATGGGCGTTCTCCATCAAGATATGCAACACCGGATAAAAAGCGGTCAGAGCGGTTACAAGGTTCTATACGATTCATAGAATAATCTCCCCACATTAACCCGTCATCAACTCTTTCAAAAGGGAACTGTATCGTTTCTATTTCCTCACCTGCTCCAGAAAACATAGTTAAATATTCTGGGCCTGTCATAATAAAGCCTTCAAATTCATCCATTTTATTTTTACTGCTTCTGCTTGGTGCATATACCGTGATAAAATAATCTGTTAGCTTTTCAGCATCTTCTGTACTTAAGGGATAATTGTATGTTGGCGGTATTCCAAAACACTCTTCTAAAGTCTTTGGCCATCTTCCTGCAATTACTTCTGGATGGTTATGCCATTCTGTAAACATTCGAATAAGATGTTTTTTATAGTCTTTTGCAGAATAAACATAATTATCCTCATGGGTATAGCCGTCTGCAACATCCTTAGATGGCATTGTTATTAATTTCTCAGATTTTATACTGCCATCCGTATTGTAAGTTGTTATTTTAGTTCCGGGAGCTGTTTTTACTGCCATTTCTGCACGCCCGTCATTATTAAAATCGTAAACCATAAACTGGGTATAATGTGCTCCCGCTCTGATATTCACGCCCATATCAAGTCGCCATAAAAGCTGTCCGCTTAATTTATAGCAGTCAATATAACACTTTCCGGTATATCCTCTAATGGAAACATCATGAGAATTACTGGGATCCCATTTCACAAAGTACTCATACTCGCCATCTCCATCTATGTCACCTACACTCATATCATTTGCATTGTAGGTATATGTTTCTCCAGCAGGTGTGATTCCCCCTTCTGGTATTTGTAACGGTATATCAATGTAATTTTCCCCAGACTTCCAAGGTTTTATTTCCTTAGAAGGGCAGTCTTCTACACCCTCTTTTAAGGCAGCAACCGAATATCCATCCTCTGCCGTACCATTCCTATCCAGATAGTTTGTACTGTTTGTAACTACAGAAAGCTTCACTCCGTTTTTATAAACTACATAGTCAGTTCCTGTCATACCGGTAGCATTGTACCCTGAAACTTCTTCTAAAAACATTCTCCAAGTAAGGAAGTTGCCTTCTTCTTTTCTTATAACGACTAAACCTCTGGACAGTTTTTCTAATTGTTCTTTAAATACTTTTTTTACAGAAGTTTTAAGGACATTACTTTGACTTTCTTCTACGTTATTCTTTACAGATACAATTTTTAAATAATGGGGTACATGGGTTGCTTTTCTTACGCAGAAGGTCGGTGCCAAAACCTCCCCGATGCATTTATATTTCATAGTGGGAGTATCTTTATCAGCCCAATAAATCCGGTAGCTATCGGCTCCTTCTAAAATATCCCAGGAAATTTCTATAAAATCTTCCTCTACTTTTATTGCTTTTAATCCGGTTATCATATGATTACCCTCCTTATATATTCAATATCCCCAACGCAAAACAGTCTGCCTGCCCGCAACGGCATTTATTTTCCCATAAATTTGCTTATTAGATAATAAAATCAGGGCCAAAAAACGCACCGCCTGAAACGACTGGGTTACGTTTTTCAGCCCTGAACTGGTACGGATATTTCCGTTACAAATTAGTTAGCTGTATATTGTGCATTTACTTCCTCAATTACACTGGCACCACCTAAGTCTAACCATTGCTGCCATGCTTTTTTAAGACCTGCTTCATCAATTTCACCACAGATAAACTGTGTTCTGGTATCCATTAATAACTGATCTAATGTTGCTCCGCTTAAAGAGTAAGTCGCAGAGTTTACCAGATAAGCACTTGCAGGATTAAATACTGCCTTATCAATGTTTGCCTGCTTCACTGCTTCTTCCAAAATATTTCTTTCTGTTTTAGCAATCGATACTTTAGTTGGTTTCATATTAGGGATAGATGCTACCGTCTGGTTTAATGCTGCATAAGCTTTAGATGCTACAGCATCTTCTGCATCAAGGTCAACTAAATTGCCGTCTTCACCGATTTCCCAATGAATTCCTTCTAATCCATAAGAAGACAATATCATCATGTCATCATCACACATTTTGTCTAAATAATTTAAGCAAGCTGCCACTTTTTCTTCTGTGTCTGCTGCCTTGGTAATTACGAAGAAACCATTGTAACCGGAAGTTGCTAGTGTTCTATTGTTAATAGAACCTACTAAGTTCATAGACGCTGGCTGGCTGGCATCAACTACTGACGGTACATTGTTATTTACAAAGTAATCCCAGATTCTTCTGGAACCGTCCAGTACGTCGATAAACATACCACATTCTCCATTTTTAACACTGTCCTGCCAAGTTGCTGTATCTCTAACTGCCCAGTCCTTGTACACTAAACCGTCATCATACATCTTTTTCAACCATTTTGCAGCTTCTAAGTATTCTTCTGTCTGATGAACCGGTACTAACTTTCCATCCTGTTCAACCCAGCCGTTACCTACACCAAACCAAGTCTGGATAATATCAAAAGGTCCCGTGTATTTACTTAATGCCAGACCGTATGTATCATTCTTACCATTACCGTCAGGATCATTGTATGTAAAGGCATACATCATGTTATACACATCTTCAATTGTTTTAGGTTCTTCTAATCCTAATTTTTCAGCCCAGTCTGCACGATATCCCATACCGTTACGTCCGATATCTCTTGCTCTGTATATACCAATTAACTGTCCATTAACGGTAAGACTCTTGTTAACATTTTCATTTGCCTGCGAAAGATTCGGATACTTTTCTGCATCAAACATAAATTCATTCAAATCCCAGAAAGCACCTGCTTCTGCGGCACCAGTAATAGCAGCAGTCATATTTCCAACAGCAATAATCATAGGCATATCATTTGCAGAGGCTAAGGTTAAGCTTAATTTATCTTCGTAGTTATCACTAGGAACCCAACTAAAGTTAACTTTTGTATTTGTATAGTCTTCCATTTTTTTGATAACATCCTCTGAATGTTCACCAGATACAGGACTTCCTTCAAAGTCAAATGTCATCATGGATATGGTTGGTCTTTCTGCCGCACCCTCTGTTCCAGGCGTATTTGTTTCTTTTCCCCCATTGTTGCTTGATGTGTTACCGCAACCTGCAAGACTTCCAGCCGCCATTGCAGTAACTAAGAATAAGGCCAGTGCTTTTTTTACACTCCTTCTTTTCATAAATACAATCCTCCTTAAATGTAAGTGTTATTATTTATCAGTAAATGGTTTAGCCTTTAACGGCACCAACCATTACACCCTTAGTAAAAAATTTCTGTACAAAAGGATATACAGCTAAAATCGGAATCGTTGCTACCACAGTAGCTGCCATCTTAACCGCTTTATCCGGTGGCGTACCCAAAATATCAAAATCAAACATATCCGTCTGAATTCCGCCTGCTAGTAAAACAATTCGGCGAAGTACAATCTGAACTGTTTCTTTTTTAGGGTCCTGCAGATAAATCATAGCGCTAAAGTAATCATTCCAATGTCCTACTGCATAGAACAGAGAAATAGATGCCAATACCGGTTTTGACAATGGTAAAATAATCTTAACAAAGATACCAAGGTCGTTACTTCCGTCAATTCTAGCGGCTTCTTTCAGCTCTGCCGGTATCTCCTGGAAGAAGTTTTTAATAATAATCATATTAAATGGGCTAACTGCTCCTAATAGTATTAAGGACCAGAAGCTGTTATACAATCCTAGATTTTTTACTACTAAGAAAGTAGGAATCATACCACCCGAGAATAACATGGTGACAATAACCAGATTGAGTACTACATTTCTTCCCTTAAAATCTTTTTGAGATAACGGATACGCAAAGGTAGTAGTAAAAAACATATTGGTAATGGTACCTACCACTGTCAGGAAGATAGAATTCTTAAGACCTCTAAAAATTTCTCCTGTACGTGTAATATAATTGTATGCGTTTAAGGATACCTCTGTTGGTATGATAAAAAAGGCCTTTTCCGTTAATTCCTTTTCTGTAGCAAAGGAACCTGCAATAATGTATAAAAAAGGTAACAGTGTTATTAGTCCAACCAGACCTACTATAACATAAATTGCTATTTGTACTGCTCTGTCAGCGGGGCTTGATTTAATCTTATTTTTATGCGCTTTCTTGAGTTTCATTTATAAATTCTCCTTTCAATTCCCTTAATAAATACCGGACTCTCCAGCCTTCTTGGCAATCTTATTGGAACCTAAAACCATAATCATTCCAACTACGGATTTAAATAAACCTGCTGCCGTACTGTACGAATACTGAGCATTGGTTATACCTTTTTGATAGATGTAAGTATCGAAAACCTCTGCTGTGGACATATTCAGAGAATTGCGCATTAAGAATATCTGCTCATAGCCTGTATTTAAAATAGAACCTACACGAAGAATTAACATAATAATAATGGTCGCCTTAATTGCAGGTAAGGTAATATGCCACATCAACCTCCAACGATTTGCACCATCTACTCTTGCAGCCTCATAAAGCTCCATATCTACGCCTGATAATGCGGCCAGGAAGATAATTGTTCCGTATCCTGTTTCTTTCCATATACTCTGTCCGATGATTAATCCTCTAAAGTAGGAGGGTGATCCAAGAATATTAATGGTGTCTCCTGATATCTGTTTGATAATCATATTAACGATACCGTCATTTATATTAAATAACTGGTATGTCAAACTGGCAATAATAACCCAGGATATGAAATGGGGTATGTATATAAAGGTTTGTATGGTTCTTTTATAATTCTGATGCTTAATTTCATTTAACAATAACGCCAATATAATCGGTGCTGGGAAATAGAATACCAGGCTTAATAATGAAATTGACAAGGTGTTTCTTAACAGCATCCAGAAATCTGCTCCTGTGAAGAAGTTTTTAAAATGCGTAAGTCCTACAAAAGGGCTTCCTTTGATTCCTAAAAAAGGACTATATTTCTGAAATGCAATTATAATTCCGCCCATTGGCATATAGCGGAAGATTAAGAAATAAAGTGCACCAGGCAAAAGCATTAAGTAAAGCCATTTGTGCTGTTTGAGGTATTTCAAAAAACCACCTGATTTTTTGCTACTGACAGGTTTGTTCTTCGAATAAGATAAACTTTTTCCCATTGGTAAATCTCCTATCTTAAAATTAGTGTGGAACATTAAGTTAATCCTATCTTACTAGGGATGTTGTCATAACGTCAATAATCATAATATCTACATCGATTTTCATTGTGCATATTATCCAAAACATTTCAATGCATCTATACAATTTAAACATAGGATAATCATTTTTTTGCCTGATTACACACAAAAAAATAAAATGATTATATGTGCAATACACCGTAATTGTGCACTATACATATAACCATTTCATAGTAATCAGTCTATATAGTAAAACATAACAACTAACACAAAACACAACTCGTCATAATAATCATTGCTGTCTAAAAATAAGAATATCCTTTGTGTACTTTAGAATTCTTCCAGATTCTTATACTCCTGACGGTACTTACCAGGCGTCTTTCCTTCTAATTTATTAAAGAAACGGATAAAATTCTGAGAGTTTGTATAACGGAGCTGAGAAGCTATTTCTGATACGGTCATATTAGTCTGAACCAGTAACTTCTTCGCCTCTTCTAACCGGTACTCACTGACATAATTACTAAAAGTAGTATTTTTTTCAACTTTCATAACCTTCCATATATATGTAGGATGATAATTTAACTTCTCAGCACATTCTGTCAATGTTACATCTCCCTTGGTACTTTCTATGAGCTCCTGTATATCTTTCATAATTTCTGAAGATTTACTTGTTCTAAATTCTTCTAAATTAGCTATAATCGGAACAATTACTTCATACTTTAAAAACCCGCTTATTTTATCCATATCATATATCTGATTAAACCGAAGCAGTATATTGGACAAATCATTATCAAATATTTTATTCACACGCAGTCCTGCATCTATAGCTACCAAAATAATAGCAATCATACATCGTTGCAAACTAAGACTCATTTCATTATTTCGTACATTATTCGTTTTTAAAGAATCAAGAAACACATCCACCAGTTCAAACGCTTTTTCTTTCTCTCCTGTATCAACCGCTTCTTTAAGTTCCCTCTCTAACATCCTATCATAAGTAAAACCACTTTCTTCTGTAGTGAAATCTGAATAGAACATCAAATCATTGTGTACTTCATAGTCTTTTGACCTGCTAAATATTTCATTCCCTTTCAGTGCCTCAATACTTTCCTGATAGGCGTATCTAAATTCCTTTATATCTTCATAAGCTGAGCTGATACCCATACTAATATGTAGATTATACTTGTTCCTAACGAATATGTCCAACTCAGAAAAGCTATTCATTATCTTTTCATCTAATTCTTTTTTGTCATCTGCTGTCACAGCACAGGTAATAGTTCTGGCATTGCAAACCGGAGGCATAATAAAGTTACCGGTTATTTTATCCGGCATATTATCAATGGTATCAATACGCAAAGCATCCTGCCTGGCTTCATCATAGGCCTCCTCTGAACTTTGGGATTTTAGATTAATAGACATAACCATAAAGTATCTTCCTATACTTAAATTTAGTTTCTCCATATAGGAATGAATCTGTTCTTCCTTAATATCACCGCAAATCAGATGCAGCTGAAATAACTCCATAAGCTGAGGCTGCTGACTTATAACCAAGTTCTCTAGGGTTGTATTATTGTCTACCAGATTATCAATTCTTTTTGCAATCAAATCAAATTCATTGTTTATGGTGCCATTCTCTTTCGTAGGCGATAATCCTGTCACATACTTTGCCAGTTGAAATACAGGGGAGTATAATTTATTGGTAAATAACCAAGAAAGAGCAAGTATGACTATCATCAATCCAAACATCAGGAAAGTTATGGACAGGATGGCCTCACCACCATGATTGACACTATCCCAATCATAGCTTACTATATAGTACCAATCCATCGCGTCAGATTCCTTGACAGCTATACTGTATTCCCTGCCTTCTTCGCCTTTTAACATAGTGTTACCAATTAGCTGCTTGTCAAAATCATGGTTTTCAATTTCTTTGATACAGTTCCTGGCAACCTCTAGATTCGTAGAATAAATAAGATTTCCTTCTTTATCCAAAACAGTAATATCAGCACCAGCTAAATCTTCCTTTAGCACACTTTTCAATTTGCCCATGTTCAAATTTACTACCAGCATACCATTGGGATTCTTTTGTATCAGCGGAACATTAAGTATTAAAGATATGTTTCTTAAGTTCACAGCTTCTGTTGCCAGCGTTTCAGTAGAAGTTGTAAGCCTTGTAATCCAATAATTCCTTTTTAAGTTATCATCCATGAGATGAAAAACTTCCTCTACTTCTTCCTTATTCTTTACCACTTCATACTTGTACATACCACGATTACTAAGAACCCATTCTGTATGAAAATTGATAAAAGTGTATCCTTCTATATATTCTGTGTAATAGGTAGGTCCCCATAACGTCTTTCCCGCCTTTACCAGCTTTGTATAATCAGAGTACCAGATTTCATCCTCTAACAGCCATTTGATTTCTTCCTCTTCTACAGCTTCAATATAATTTTTACGAATATTAAATAAAAGAGTATCCACACGATTTTTTACCTGGTTAACTGAGGCTGAACTGGAGGACTGGATTTTATCAGCCAGCTCTGTCACATAAGTATGGTAGGAGTAAAAACCGAGAAATATAATTGGTATCAAAGTGATTATTACTATGGAACAGAATATTCTGTATTTGTAGTTAATGTTTAGTCTTGATGATTTCATAATAGCACCCTTTGTGTAATCCACTTTCATTCTATAGTTTTATATATAAAGTATATCGGATTTTAGAAAAAAAATAAAGCAAAAACATTAATTTTTTGTGATTATCCACTTTGTATTTGTGTATTTTATATAATTTACCCTAAATAATCATTTTATATACTGTTTATTATGAATAATATATAATGATTATTGCATTTGTAACTATCTATACTTACAATAAAAACAAAAGAATTTCCATTCCAAAATATTACAACAAGGTTTAACGAAGAAAGGAAAACAAAAATGAAACAAAGCAAAACAAACATTTACCTAGTCTCTGATTCTACCGTCCAATCTTATGAAGATAACTTTTATCCTCAAACAGGTTGGGGACAAGTTTTTATTCAGTTTTTTAAAGACGGAGACAAATGCATCGAAGAAACTGTAGCAGATTGTCCATATCCTCAGGCAAGAATATATGAAACACCTGCTTTACATATTGAAAATAGAGCTATCGGAGGCAGAAGTTCCCGTTCTTTTATAGAAGAAGGAAAATGGGACAACCTCCTGCCCAAATTAAAGGAAGGTGACTTTGTCTTTTTACAATTTGGACATAATGACGCAACTATTAACCGTCCTGAACGATATGTAGCACCAGAAGATTTTCCCAAATTCATTTATAAATATATCAATGACTGTAAAGAGAAGAAGGCAACCTGTATTCTTGTAACTCCTGTTGCCAGAAGAAACTGTGAGGAAGACGGCAGGTTTCATATAAGTTTTCAGCCTTACAGGGAAGTAATGTTAAACATAAGCGAGGAAGAAAATATTCCTTTGCTGGATTTAGGCAGGTACAGTACTGACTTTTGCAATGCTTACGGAACAGAAGAAAGTAAAGAATTGTTCCTGTGGGTAAAAGCTGGTGCGTACAAAGACAGTGCATATGCAGAAGGGGTTAATGATAATACCCATCTGCAGGAAAAGGGAGCACTGGCCTTTGCAAATATTGTGGCAGCCCTTATTGAAAAATATAATAAGGACAACCAGCTTGACCTGTTAAAAAGCCTGGTGGAGCCTAAATCCTTATCACCACTGGACTCACTGTAAATGACAACATAGAGCATCAAACCAAAGGTTACTTCCATAAAAACACTCATGTAGCTTTTGGTTTCATAAAACAGCAAAAAAGGGGGGACAAACTGTTAAACGGCATTTATGTATTGTGGGTTAATGTATAATTTATTTAATGAGGAGGTATATAATGTTTAAAAAATCGTTAGCAGTATGTATTATTTTTTTACAGATTTTCTTATTATGTATTCCAATGCAGTCTTCCGAAGCTGCTTCTGCAAGGCAGATGGAAAAACTGGACCGTGGTGTCGTAGCCGTAAAGGTAAATAATGGTGTATTCATAAGCTGGCGTATCTTCGGTACAGAAGATACCAACGTTTCCTACAAGCTCTATCGAGGTTCTACCTTGGCAGCTACCATAACCGGTGCTAGTAATTATACCGATACTGCCGGTACTGCCAACTCAACCTATTCAGTAAGTGCTGTTATTAACGGGTCTGAACAGGCTAAATCAACACCTGTTACTGTATGGAGTAATAATTATCTTCAGATTCCCATGCAGATTCCAGCCGGCGGTACTACACCCGATGGTGTCTCTTATACCTATAGTGCCAATGATTGTAGTGTAGGTGATTTAGATGGTGATGGTCAATATGAAATCATTGTTAAATGGGATCCGTCCAATTCTAAAGACAATTCACAAAGCGGTTATACCGGTAATGTATATCTAGATGCATATAAATTAAACGGTACACGCCTTTGGAGAATTGACTTAGGAAAAAATATACGCGCTGGTGCCCATTACACCCAGTTTATGGTCTATGACTTGGATGGAGACGGTAAAGCAGAAATCGCTTGCAAAACAGCAGATGGCACCATTGATGGGATAGGTACAACTATCGGTAATTCCGGTGCTGATTACCGTAATTCTTCTGGTTACGTCTTATCAGGACCTGAGTATCTGACCATCTTCCAGGGACAGACAGGAAAGGCTTTATATACTACCAACTATGAGCCAGCCAGAGGAACTGTATCTAGTTGGGGCGATAACTACGGTAATCGTGTTGACCGTTTTCTTGCTGCCATTGCATACCTGGATGGTTCTCGCCCAAGTCTGGTTATGTGTCGAGGCTATTATACCAGATCTGTACTGGTTGCTTATGATTGGAACGGTTCTGCCTTGACCAAGCGCTGGACTTTTGATACAAATGCCAGCGGAAACTCAAGCTACGCCGGTCAGGGTAATCATAATCTAAGTGTTGCCGATGTAGATGGAGATGGTAAAGATGAAATTATTTATGGTGCCTGCACAATTGATGATAATGGAAAGGGACTCTACAATTCAAATCTGTTTCATGGAGATGCAATGCATGTAGGTGATTTAAATCCTAACCGCCCCGGGCTTGAAATCTGGAGCTGCTTTGAATCAACAAAAACAAATGGTGGCGTCGGAGCTGCCATGAGAGATGCAAAAACCGGTGAGGTTTTATTTACCTTTTCAAGAAGCAGTGATACCGGAAGGGCTTTATCAGCTGATATAACACCGGATTACCCCGGTGAAGAGGTTTGGGCTTCAGGCTCTCAATTGTACAACTCTACCGGACAGATTATTGGTTCTGCTCCTTCATCTGTTAATTTTGCAATCTGGTGGGATGGAGATGAATTAAGAGAGCTTTTAAATGATGTTACAATTACGAAGTACGGCGGCGGTACTTTACTAACTGCATCCGGCTGTGCTTCCAATAATGGTACCAAAGCAACTCCCGGCTTACAGGCTGATATTTTAGGTGACTGGAGAGAAGAGGTTGTCTTTCGAACCACTGACAGCAAATATCTGCGTATTTACACCACTACGGCACCTACTACAAGAAGAATCTATACACTGATGCATGATCCTGTATACCGTTTAGGTGTTGCCTGGCAGAATGTGGCTTACAACCAACCGCCACATACAAGCTTTTTCCTTGGAAACGGCATGTCCAATCCACCGACTCCAACTATTTATCTTAAATAATTCATTGTTATAAACTAGAAACAAAAGAGGTAAACCTACTAAGAAAGGCAGACACAATTTAGTTTCTGTGTCTGCCACTTGGTACTGTTTACCCCTTTTGCTTAGGAATTACTTGTTACGAAAAATAATCTCTTCTCTTCCAGGTCCATTGGAAATCATAGTAATAGGTACTTCCAGTTCTTTTTCGATAAATTCAATGTATTTTCTGCAATTTTTGGGAAGCTCTTCATACTTTGTAATTCCCCTGATTTCTTCCATCCAGCCTGGCAAGATTTCATAAACCGGTTTTGCCTTTGCCAATTTTACCGTGGTAGGGAAATCTTTTGTTATTACACCATCTATTTCATAGCCTACGCAGATTGGAAGTTCTTTAAGATAACCTAAAACATCCAGAACAGTTAAAGCAACTTCTGTCGCACCCTGCATACGGCATCCGTATCTGGTTGCAACTGCATCAAACCAACCCATGCGTCTTGGTCTTCCAGTGGTTGCACCGAATTCGCCGCCATCACCGCCTCGTTTTCTTAGCTCGTCTGCTTCTTCACCAAATATTTCACTTACAAATTCTCCTGCACCCACTGCACTGGAATAGGCTTTGGCAACCGCTACCACCTTCTTAATTTCATAAGCAGGAATACCAGCACCAATTGCACCGTAGGAAGCAAGGGTTGATGAAGATGTAACCATTGGATAAATACCAAAATCAGGATCTTTTAAAGCACCTAGCTGGCCTTCTAATAAGATATTTTTGTCTTCTTGTAATGCCTGGTGAAGGTATGCTGCAACATCACATACATAAGGCTTAACCATATCCCTGTACTTTAAAAGTGTGTTAAACAGCTCCACAGAATCGATTTTTGGCTTATGATACATGTGTTCTAATAATATATTTTTCATTTCACATACATGGTTAACCTTTTCTTTTAATACTTCTTCATCAAAAAGTTCAGAAACCTGAAAACCAATTTTTGCATATTTATCTGAATAAAATGGAGCAATTCCGGATTTTGTAGAACCAAAGGACTTTCCTCCAAGTCGTTCCTCTTCATATTGATCAAATAGTATATGGTATGGCATCATAATTTGTGCCCTGTCAGATACTAAAATCTTAGGAGCGGGTACTCCTCTGTCTACAATGGATTTAATTTCCTGAAATAAATAAGGTATATTCAGTGCTACTCCATTCCCTATAATACTGGTGGTGTGGTCATAAAAAACACCGGATGGCAGTAAATGAAGTGCAAACTTTCCATACTTGTTGATAATTGTATGTCCAGCATTACTTCCTCCCTGATATCTTACGATAATGTCTGCTTCCTGTCCAAGCATGTCCGTAATCTTACCTTTACCTTCATCGCCCCAATTGGCGCCTACGATTGCTTTTACCATACCAAAAACCTCCTGTTTTTTGAATTGAACGAATAGTATTCATTCCTTTCTTTCGAAAAAAATGGCATTGTAACAAATGCTACAATGCCTTATTACTTATTTATTATAGTTTATATTAATCCATAAGTAAAATCAATATTATTTATATACTACATAACTTTCACTTATGTTTTCAAAATGCAATCACACCTATTTATTTATTTTAACCCAACTAATTCTTTTAATTCATGCTCCGTATAAACTTTAATGCCATTCTCCTTTAATAGAGCCGCTGTTAATCCATTTCCCTCAATCAGCACTCCCTGAAAAGTTCCGTCATATATTTTAGCAGAGCCGCAGGATGGACTATTACTCTTTAATATTGCCGCATCACATCGGTATAATCTGGCAAGCTTAAGTGTCTCTATCGCACCTTTTTGAAACTCCTCTGTTACATCCAGGCCTTCTTTTGTTACTGCTCTTCCATCCGTTAATTCCACCGGCTTTCTCGGTGTGGGAAGTCCCCCTAACTGTTCCGGACAGACCGGTATTAATGTATGCTTATTCATAAGCTTTACAATGTCTTCCTGCAATACTCCATAGCCATTATATCTGCATTCTACTCCTAATAGACATGCACTTACCAGAATATTCATTGTGTGCCTTCCACTCTCTTAATTTTATGATTCCATCGATTATCTTCAATCAAAATCAACTTAATTATATAACTTTATCAAACCTCAGATAGAATTCCCTCTTATAACAGAACAATCTATACTTATTTCATTATTTCGTAGTACTTCCAAAGCCACCATTTCTCTTATTCGTTGCATCATCATCAAAAGTGATACCATATTCCACAAAGATCCCCTGCATGAAACCGGTTCCTGTTTTAAGTTCTAAGGTTTTTCCTTCATTGCTGTCATTTGTAATTTTAGCAAAGATATGTCCTTCATTGTCAGAATAAAAATAGTCGCTGTCAATAATACCAACTGTATTATTCATTTGCAGGCGGAATTTAAAGCCAAGCCCACTTCTTGGATAACACTTTAATACCCAGTTGTCTTCCATCTCCACTCTTATACCTGTAGGTATTTTTATTGTCTCCCCAGGTGCAAGAATAAAACTTAGGGGACTGTAAAAATCATATCCGGCAGACCCTGCGGTAGCTCGTTTCGGAAGTTCTATTCCTTCATACACCTGTTCCGCTGTCTCCGCTGCATCCTTTGGAAAGGTATCAAGCCAGTCCTGCTTAAATTGTTCTAAACTAACTTTGTGAAACTTTGCTATTCTTTTCATGTTTAAACCATTTCATAACCTATTAGTATTTTCTATTAGGTTACTGCTGCAAACAGAATCATTAAGATTCTTGCAGCACCTTTCTTTTCCTATTGTATTTAGGTAATTGTTAAACGTAGATTACCTATCTTATATTAAATCTTGCCCCATCATTTTTAATAATTCTTTTGCAGCCGTTGATATTGGATTGGTTCCGCCTGTGATAAGGCAAAAAGATCTATCTGAAATCTCTCTTTGAAACTTTAATTCAAATAATTCTCCTGAATCTATATACTTCTCTGCAAAATTTCGGACCACAGATCCGATTCCTAAGTTTCTAAGTGTAAATTGTACAATCATATCACTGGTTGCCAATTCAAATTCCGGCTTTAATACCACACCATTATTCTTTAGGATTTCATCTACATAGGTTCTGGTACTTGTTATGCCTTCCAAACATACAATTGGTAATTTCTCTAAATCAGAGAATATTAACGTTTTTCCTTCCAGATGGCGAAATCTGCTGCCGGCTACAAAAACATCTTTGATTTTTTTTACTTCGGTTACGGTTACATCCGGCTTTGCCCGAAAAGGACTGCTTACAATTCCAAAATCTATTCTTCCGTCATAGAGATATTCCAAGGTTTCTGGTGTTGGAGCATTTGTAACCGTTACCTTAATACCCGGATATTTTAAATGAAATTCTTCCAGATAGGATAAAAGATAGTATTGAAGAGTCATATCGCTGGCGCCAATGCGAATCTCACCATTTTCTAAATCTATCATCTTCTTGAATTTTGTTTCACCTAATAAAATATTTTCATACCCTCTTGCAATATAAGTATATAGCACTTCCCCTTCCGGCGTCAGCTTTACTCCTTTTTGGGTACGTATAAACAGCCTGCTGCCAAGATTATTTTCCAAAAGCTTTATTCCTTGACTTACAGCCGGTTGGGATATACATAATTCTTCTGCAGCTCCGGTAAAACTTCCGTGCTTTATTACATAATAAAATATTTTATAGTATTCAAGATTTATATTCATATGTGCCTTTCTATCCGACTGCTTTTATGCCCATTCCTTCCAAACCTCAGGTTTATAGCCTACTGTTGCAAGCTTTCCATTCCTTACAATTGGTGTCTGAAACATTTTCGGATGCTCCAATAGCTTCTCTTCCTTATCCGCATCATCAGAAAGATACTTCACATAATTATCTTCGTATTCTTTGGATTTTGTATCCATAAGAAAGTCCATGCCGCCAACTGCTGCTTTTACTGCTTTATATTCGCCAAGACTCATACCGTATTTTCCCAAGTCGATGAGTTGATATTTTATTCTTCTTTCTTTAAAATAACGTTCCGCTTTCTTTGTATCAAAGCATTTTGCTTTCCCAAAAATCTGTATATTCATATAACTTTACTTGCTTCCCTCCCAGATAAGCCCCTTATACTGTTCATTTTTTCCAAACCAGAGTATAGCATAGGAACAAGTCAAAACTGCCTTTTTATTATTCTCTCTTAAGAAAACAACAACCTCCTCCATCAACTTACCGGCTATCCCTTGTCCTCGCAGGGAATCATCCACGAAGGTATGGTTAATATCTACGACATCATCTGTTACCTTTGGAAAGGTTACTTCTGCTAAGAGCTTTCCATCTTCATTGATTGCGTAAATCCGATTACTATCCCTTGTAAATTCCATACTGTTGTCTCCCTTCTTAAAATCTTCACTTACCATATAGTATATTATATAGTATTCATTTCCTACATTGACAGTATACCATGAAATGTTCTTCTGTCAATGTAAAGAAAAGTGTAAAACTTCATTTTGTACAGCAAATACGTGTTCAAAAGTCTTTCTAAGGAATAGCATTAAAACATCAAAAAACGGACAATAACCTAAGTTATTAGTCCGCCTTTTCTCTTTCTTGTTGAATTAAAAACCTTTGGATTTTAACCATTCATCCGCTTCTTGTTCATTTAAAAATGCCTGCTGAGGAATTTTACCGCCTACCGCTCTATTCATCTGCATTTTTACAATTGCACTATCTACAATAATTGCAGCATATTGAACTTTGTTTTCATTTAACCATTCTGTATGTTTTGCAATAACATCACCTAAATCAGAGATTTTATATTTTCTAACGTCAGTGCAAACTGCCCATGTTTGTCCACCAACAGCAGGACCGATTTTATTTACATACTGAGAATGATAATCTGCATAATCTTCTTTTGTCCAAAGACCTACAGGTGCGTCGTATGCTACCCTTCTGGCTGAATCGTATTTAATTGTGTAAAGTCCCTTTGGATGTGTAATTAACATGTTATTTTCCTCCTGATTTTTATATTTGAAATGGAGCTTAACTCCCATTCAATCATTTGTAAAAATTTCTAATATCTATCTAGTCTTTCTTTTAAACCTTCTGCAATGGAATACAATTCATTGGAGCAATCTGCAATTAACTGTATTAAACTATTCTGTTCCTCTACAGATGCAGATGCCTCTTCTGTGCCGGCTGCCGTTTCCTCTGATATACTTGCTATGGTGGCAATCATATCTTCTGCTTCTTTTGCATCTTCCGTCAGGGACTCCGTTGCACCAGAAACCGCCTTAACTTTTGTAGCAATAGATTCTACCTTATTAGAGATATCTCCTATTGCCTGTACCGTCTGGTTAAGGGCACTTTCCTGTTCAGTTGACAATACTTCAACTTTCTCTATTTGTATAACCGTGTTCTCGATTCCTCTTTGTACATCATTAATAATTTCTGTAATCTGCTTGCTAGATTCGCTGGACTGTTCCGCTAACTTTCGAATTTCTTCTGATACAACTGCAAAACCTTTACCATGTTCCCCTGCTCTGGCAGCTTCAATTGCTGCATTCAATGCTAAAAGATTGGTTTGTTCTGCAACACCTTTAATAACTTGTAATATTTTACCGATTTCTTTTGACTTATCCATTAAATCTGTAACTGCTTCACCAACCCGACCGGAAATCTCTTTGTTTTCTTCCATCTTTTCTTCCTGATATCGGATGGAATTACGTACAGAATCCATAGCGCCGATGGCTGCCTCTGCTAATTGCTCAGAAGCCGTCATATCCTGAGCAATACATCCTATCATTTCGGCAATATTATTTATTCTCACACTTCCACTTTCTGTTGATTCCGCCTGCTGTGTCGCTCCCTCTGCTAACTGAGATATGGACTGTGTTACTCTGGTCGAAATCTCACTCATCTCAGCAGAAGATTGCTTCATCTCACTGGATGCATAAGTAATCATTTCTACCGATTCTTTTACAGAATGATAAAATTCCATGGACTTTTCCTGTATCTTCTTTAAATACTCCCCGTATTCTGTAAGCTCTTTACTTTGGCTAAAATCAATTTCAGAACTAGTAATACCTTCAGCCATTGACTTAGCTGCTGTAGCAAGTTGTACAATTGTTTTTAGGTTTTTACGGAAAACCATGATAAATACTGCAAAATATACTATTACTAATATTATACTTAATAAAAATAAGTAAATTCCAAAACCACCTTTTGGTTCATAGGCGGCTCCCCCTGCTTCTTTAAGCATAGACTGGACTTTTAAGTAGATAGCTGCATAAAAGCCTGAGAAACCTAAAATAAATGTTAATAACATGGTAAGTAAATTTTTGTTTTTCAGGATTTTCCCCTTAATTGACTCCAATTTTTTGCACCTCCGATAAATTTTTTATGTATGTATTCTAAAGAGTATTTAAAACAGACCCATTTAGTCGACTAATCCCCATGCAGTACCGTAAACTTGACTGCGTTACTCCTTAAATAGAAGGATTAACGCTCACTGCATACCGCGTCTGCTTACAGATATGGCACTGCCACCAAGCAAGCGGCATTTTACACTAACTGACTCTTTTTTTGCTCCTGTAGCAACTTTTATAACAAAAAAAGCCAAGCGTAGTCTTCACCACACCTGGCTATATTAACTACTGCAACTCGACCATCATAGCTCTTATGCCTTAGACTCGTAGCTTTGCGTCCCCACTTTTCAATGAGTTTGCCTTTATAAAGTTAAATTCCATATTTTTATCATAAGTACTCTGTAATCTTACTGCAACTATAATTGTATCGTTCAATATGCTTGCAAAATTACTGATAATGTAGATTATTGTCTCATTTTGTCTAGTTTTATTATAACTCAAAATTTAGAAAAGTCAATTACAAAACACCATTTTTTTATAGATTTGTGCTGTATTTGTAATTTCTAAATATTAGAAAATTTATATTATAGTGCCAGTCCCCCATCTATTACAATATTCTGCCCAACTATATATCTAGAGACATCCTGACTTAGAAAATAAGCCAGTTCTGCAACTTCCTCCGGATCGCAAAATCGCTTTGCCGGAATTTGACTCTTATAGTATTCTGCTGCGTCTCCTAAGCTGTCGAGCATATCCGTAATAATAATTCCTGGTGCTATCGCATTGACGTTGATATTATTTGCAATTAACTCTGCACTAAGAACACGTGTAAAGGCAGCCACACCTGCTTTGGTAGCTGTATAGCCATAGGAAGCGGGAAGATTCATAACGGATGCTAAAGAACTAATGTTAATAATCTTACCATAATTTTGTTTAATCATGTGAGGAGCAACTAACTGACACAAGTTAAACATACCAGTTAAGTTTGTATTCACCACGTCATTCCAATCATTCTGACTCATGTCAGTGATCGTACCATATCTTACGATACCGGCATTATTAACCAGGATATCAACTTTACCAAAGTTTTCAACTGTGAAATCCACCATTTTTTCCAAGGCACTTCGTTCTGCTATATCTGCCTGAAAGGTTAGGGCTTTTCTGCCTAATTTGGTTATCTCTGCTTTTACTTCTTCTGCTGCAGAAGTACTGCTTACATAATTAATTACTACATCTGCTCCGTGTTCTGCCAATTTTAAGGCGATTGCCTTACCAATACCTCTTGATGCTCCTGTTACTAATGCAACTTTTCCTTTTAGCATAACATTCCTCCTTATTCAATCCTGTATCTTTCAAAAGTCCCGCTATAAAAGCCTCTAGTGTTTTTGAAGAGCCTTTAACCGGTCACCGTTCGGTGCTGCTTCACTGCCGTCTGTTATAATTTCAATTACAACAGGTCCTTTTCTATTTTCTATAAAGCCTTCAATATCTTTTAAGTCATCAAGGTTTGATAGCTGCATGGAGGGAATCCCTGCCGCATTCATCATATCTGAAATATTTATTCTTTCTTGCTTAAAGCCATCTACCACTCTGCCGAATAAATATTGATGTCCATGTTCGACAAAGCCTAACATGGCATTATTGATAATAAAATAAATAACCGGCAGATTAAATTCTTTTGCAGTTAGTATTTCAGTTCCATTCATAAAGAAACTGCCGTCTCCGGCAAATACTGCAACAGGTCGTAAAGGATATGCTGCTTGTACTCCCAGGGAACCTGCTATACCAGAACCCATGGCAGCATAATTTAAGTTAATTTCAAAATCACCGCCCTCAGGGATTGATAAATACTTAAAGATAAAGTTCATAAATTCCCCTAAGTCAGATACATAGTACGTATCCTTAGGAAGATATTTAGGTATCTTCTCCATCAATTCCTTTAGGCTTATTCCTGTATTATTAGCGGTAACCGGATGATTGAAAGGCTTTCTTTGATAACGATCTTCTATATTTTTATCGGTGTTCTCAATAAGGTAAGGTATAACCTTGTTCATATCTCCGTGTATTGTAATATCCGTAGGAAAAACCTTGTTAAGTTCTCTTTTATCCCAATCGATATGAATGGTCTTCTTACCTCCAAATAATGCCGGACTAAAATTGCTGGTAGCATTCTCACCAAGACTAGTACCTATAACAATCAGGCATTCCGGTTCAGAACTGGCAACATATTCTGACGCCGCATCCGTACTGGCAAAACCGTAATTTCCTAGATTAAGAGGAAATTCAGAAGAAACAACTCCTTTTCCTTCAGGTGTGGTAATTACCGGCCACTGTAAGTGTTCACTTAATCCCTTCACTAGCTCTGTTTTATGACGGCAGCCCTTTCCAGCTAAGATTAATCCATTTTTGGCTGAATTAATCATTTGGCAGGCCTCATTAAGTATGTTGGTATCCAGAATTAAATCACCCAGATTAAGAGAAACCGGAGAAGGAATCACTGACTCGCAATCCATTAATTGAATGTCAATTGGTATAGACAGATGGACAGGTCCCATAGGAATTGTGTACGCAAGCTCCACCGCTTTTAAAAGTTCACTTAGCACGAGAGTTTCATCTAATATTGTCTTACTGTATTTCGTAATTGGTCGTAAAATATCCTGCGTATCCAGTTCCTGAATCGCGCCCTTACCAATCTGCCAGCGATGCACGTAACCGGTTATTACAAGCATGGGAGCTTTTGCACGCATAGCATCAGCAATCCCATTAATCATATTATTTGCACCAACTCCACCGGCTCCCATACAAACAGACAAAGAACCTGTAACACTTGCATACCTTGCCGCCATATAAGCAGCTCCACCTTCATTTTTTGCAATAATGGGCTGAATATCCACATCATTTAATGCGTCAAAAAGGGGGCTTACAGTGCCGGCCGGTATCCCAAAAATATATTTCACCTGATTCGACTTTAAAAATTCTAATATCGCCTTAGCATATTTCATTCGTATAACTCCCTTTCCACTCAAAAGCATAACTATTTTTAATTTATATTCTGTACAAAGTATTTGCTTAAAAACATTAACCTATGAAAAAATAAAATCTTTGGTGTACTCCTGTACCAATTGACTGCACTTATCAATCTCAGCTTCTGTAAATTGATGCAGTCTGCCTATAGCAACAATACAAATAATTGCTTTCACTTCATCCGAACGGATGATAGGTACAATGAGAATACTATCTACACCAAAAAGAAAAAAAGCACCTGCTGACCTACTATCATTCTTCGTGTCATAAATTTCAACCGGCTGCTTTTTCTGTATAACTTCCTGTAATATAAATGTATCCTTTACATATACCGGATTTTGACCATGTACTGTTTTCCAATGTTCAATTCCCAAAGCATCTGTCTGGGTCTTATGAACCGGCTTTAACCTTCCATCAGCAACTTCATGCAATCCGATATCTTCCATTGTTGTAACCTCTGTAATTTTTGCAAATAACTCATTAAGAACTACCTGATTCATCTGCATTATACCTCCCTTCCTATAGTATATTTTACAAAATAATTTCTTATTATACATAAAATACCATTTTTGGACATTATTGTATATAAACTACTAGGATACTTTAACATATTTACTGACAAATGTAAAGACTTTACTTGACCTATGTGTTACTTTGCACAAATTTTACATTTTATCCCATGTTGTTTTTTGTCGATAGGGTAAATGCGTAAACTATTTCGACATTATGCGATAAAATGCTGCACAACTTTCGTAATATTTTACAATACCTTCCTTCTTTTTTGATAAAAAAAGCAAAAATTTAGGTAATTTTTACTTTCAAATATATTAAAACAGCCACCATACCGTTTTTTCTGGTATGATGGCTGTTTAATGAATACTCTTTATTATTTTAAAAAGAAGCGAATGACTGCTTCCTTTGCCTTTGTATATGGATGATACCGCATAGGCAAATCAATCCAATATGCTTTTTTTACAATACTTTTTTTATGACTAAATGTATCAAAACTATGACTGCCATGATAGCTTCCCATACCACTTTCTCCTACACCGCCAAATCCCATATAAGGTGTCGCCAGATGAATAATGGTATCATTAATACAGCCCCCGCCAAACGATATTTTATTTAAGATTTCCTGTTCCACTTTCTTACTTCTGGTAAATAAATAAAGGGCCAGTGGCTTAGGGCAGCCTGTAACATAATCCGTAACCTCTGATAGTTGTCTGAAGGTTAGTATTGGCAGTATTGGACCAAAAATCTCTTCCTGCATAATTTTTGATTCTTTATTAATTCCCTCTAAGAGGGTTGGTACAATCTGGTTTCCGTTTCCTGTTCCGCCAGTGATTATCTTTTCACCTTCTATTAGACCAAGCAGCCTATTATAATGTTTTTCATTTACTATTTTAGGATAATCCGGATTCTTAAGAGGATTTGTACCAAAGAATTCTAAAATATACTGCTTCATATAGCTTATCAATAAATCCTTGACCTCCTCCTGGACATAAAGATAGTCTGGGGCCACACAGGTCTGTCCTGCATTTAAGAATTTTCCAAATACAATTCTTTTTGCTGCCAATTTTAAGTTAGCAGTCTTTTCAACAATACAGGGGCTTTTTCCACCCAGTTCAAGACTTACAGGTGTTAAATGTTTCGCCGCCTTTTCCATCACCTGTCTTCCTACCTCTCCACCGCCAGTAAAGAAGATATAATCGAATTTTTGTTCTAAAAGTTTCTGGTTTTCCTGTCTTCCACCTTGAATAACTGTTACATATTTAGACGGAAAGGCCTGCTTTATTATGTCTGCTACTATGGCGGATACATTCGGAGTATATGCAGAGGGTTTTACTACTACACAATTTCCTGCTGCGATTGCCCCGGCTAAGGGTGCGATACTTAGTTGAAAAGGATAGTTCCAGGGAGACATAACTAAAACCACACCATAAGGCTCAGGCTGTACAAAACTCAAGGATGCAAACTGGGCAAGTGGTGTTCTGACATACTTTCTTCCTGCCCAGGCCGGCGTATGCTTTATCAGATTTTTGATTTCATCCAGAACAAAACCAATCTCTGTCATGTAGCTTTCAAAACCAGATTTGTTCAAATCCTTCTTTAAGGCTTCTGCAATCCTGTCTTCATTCTTTATAATGGTATAACGCAGCCTTTTCAGTGCTTTCAAACGGAAATCAACTGATTTAGTCTTACCTGTCTGAAAGAATTCTCTTTGTCTAGTTACAACATCTTTTATCATATTAAACTCCCATCTGCGTGTGTTAGCACGCATTTAAATAAGGATGTTGAAAAAATGCTTTTTGTTTTTTTCAACCTAAACTCCCATCATAAAGCCTCAAAGGGGTTATTGCAATTATTATTATGCAACAACCCCTTGATATATTATACTGTTATGTCAGCTTTTAAACCTAGTAAAGCTTCATTTTCTTTTAATATTGGCTGTATTACTTCCTCAACAAATTCTTCAACCTGTTCTTTGGAACGACCGGTGTATTTTGAAGGCTCCATGGAATTTCTCAAATCCTCTAATGTCATGTTAAAAGACGGGTCTGCTGCTATTAATTCCAATAAGTTATTATCAAGACCTCTTTCTTTTACATTTTTTCCTGCTTCCATAGAAAGAGTTCGTATTTTCTCATGGAGTTCCTGTCTGTCACCACCCGCTTTTACAGCATCCATCATAATATTTTCTGTAGCCATAAAAGGCAGCTCAGCCATTAAATGTTTCTCAATTACTTTAGGATATACTACCAGACCATCAACTACATTTAAATATAAATCCAAAATTCCGTCCACTGCCAAAAAAGCCTCCGGCACACTAATTCGTTTGTTGGCCGAATCATCCAGCGTTCTTTCAAACCACTGCGTAGAAGAAGTAATGGCAGGATTTAAGGCATCTACCATAACATAATTAGCCAGAGAAGCTATTCTTTCACTTCTCATTGGATTTCTTTTATATGCCATTGCAGAAGAACCAATCTGATTTTTTTCAAAGGGCTCTTCAATTTCTTTTAAATGTTGCAGTAGTCTGATATCATTGGAGAACTTGTGGGCACTTGCAGCAATTCCGGCAAGCACATTAAGTACTCTTGTATCTACCTTACGGGAGTAAGTCTGTCCTGAGACAGGATAACAATCCACATACCCCATCTTCCTTGCGATTCTTTTATCAAGCTCTTTGATACGTTCATGGTCTCCGTCAAACAATTCCAAAAAGCTGGCCTGTGTACCGGTTGTACCTTTGGAACCTAATAGTCTCATTCCATCTAATAAATACTCAATATCATCATAATCTAATTTCAATTCCATAAGCCAAAGAGCCGCTCTCTTACCAACCGTAGTTGGCTGAGCCGGTTGGAAATGGGTAAAGCCTAAGGTTGGCAGTGCTCTGTATTCCATGGCAAACTTAGCGAGTTCACCCATTACATTAACTAACTTTTTCTTTACCAATCTTAAAGCTTCTGTCATAACAATAATATCTGTATTGTCTCCGACGTAACAGGAGGTGGCTCCTAAATGAATAATTCCTTTTGCATTTGGGCATTGTACCCCATAAGCATATACATGAGACATTACATCATGACGCACCAGTGCTTCTCTTTCCTTTGCAACATCATAATTAATATCTTCACTGAATTGCTTTAATTCCTCTATCTGCTCCTGGGTAATATTAAGTCCAAGTTCCTTCTCAGCTTCTGCCAGGGCAATCCATAACTTTCTCCAGGTTTTAAATTTCATATCAGGAGAAAATATATACTGCATATCCTTGCTGGCATAGCGTTCTGACATAGGGCTTACATACTTATCATAACTCATTGTTCACTCCACTTACTAATCAGGTCTATCCCGATTAATGCCACGAATGTATGTTGAAAGAATTCTGTGTGGCTTCCTTCTATATCGTATTTTCTTTCCAACTTTCATACTAACGTCCATGCAGGCAACTTTGCTCGCATGTCTAAACTCAACACGTGAAATTGATTTGACTTCACATTATTTATTATTATAGATTTTGCTATGAAAATCAAGGGAAATATTATTTTTCATAATCTCCGCGGATATCCTCTTTTGGCGGTTCAATTGGATAATTCCCGGTAAAGCAGGCATCACAAAATCCCTTATCCCCTCCTATTAGTTCGCTCAATCTGTCAACACTAAGATATCCCAGAGAATCTGCACCAATTACCTCACATATCTGTTCTACTGTATTGTTATGAGCAATCAATTGGTCACCGGTAGGAACATCGGTTCCAAAATAACAGGGATGTAAAAAGGGAGGCGAACTGATTCTTACATGAACTTCTGTTGCACCTGCATTCTTTAACATTCTGACAATTCGTTCACTGGTCGTTCCTCGGACAATAGAATCATCAATCATAATAATACGTTTTCCTTTTACGACATCCTTTAAAACATTTAATTTAATTCTGACACTGGATTCTCTCATAGACTGTTTAGGCTTAATAAAAGTACGCCCAACATAACTGTTTTTTACAAAGGCTGTGGCATACTGGATGCCTGACTCAAAGGAATAACCCATAGCAGCAGCATTCCCTGAATCCGGAACACCCACCACTAAATCTGCATCTACCGGATGTGTCTGTGCTAATATTCTGCCAGCCATAATTCTTGAATTGTAAACACTTACTGAGTCCAGACAACTATCCGGTCTTGCAAAATAGATATATTCAAAAATACATTTAGCAACCTTAGGCTGAGCCATGGATTTGTCGGAATGAATCCCTTTTTCGTTAATCATAACAACTTCACCGGGCTCTACATCCCTGATAAATTCTGCATCAACCGCATCTAAAGCGGAGCTTTCAGACGCCAGGACATAAGTATTGTCTCTTCTCCCAATACATAAAGGCCGAAAGCCAAAGGGATCTCTGGCACCAATCAGTTTTCTCGGGCTCATAATTACTAATGAATAAGCACCGCTAAGCTTCACCATGGCATTTTTAACTGCTTCTTCAACACTTCCGGTCTGCAAACGCTCTCTGGCAATTAAATAAGCGATAACCTCAGAGTCAATGGTGGTCTGAAAAATTGCACCCGTATAAGCTAGTTGTTCTTTTAACTCCATCGCATTGATCAAATTACCATTGTGAGCCAATGCCAGAGTACCTTTTACATAATTTAATACAAGCGGCTGGGTATTCTCTCTGTTACTGGCACCTGCTGTAGAATAACGAACATGTCCCACTCCGATATTTCCATGCAGGTCTTCTAAGCTTTCCGGAGTAAATACTTCATTCACAAGTCCCATTCCCTTATGAGATCTTACACTTCCTTTGGGACCACTGGTATCACTGACAGCAATACCGCAGCTCTCCTGCCCTCTGTGCTGCAGAGCAAATAAGCCGTAATAGATAGAGGATGCTACATCCTTACCATCAAAATTATATATACCAAATACGCCACATTCTTCATGGATTTCGTCTGAAATATAGCTGTCAACTGGATTAATGTTATTCATGGACGTTCCTTTCTGTATCCGTATTAATAAAAAAACTATTTACATATCCGCAAGTGTAAAAGGGGCTGTTGCTAAATAAATTAATTTGCAACAGCTCCTCTTGTTTATTATTTCACAAGACCAAGACGTTTCAGTACTTCCTGATAAGCATCTTCTACATTGCCCATATCTCTTCTGAAACGGTCTTTATCTAATTTTTCACGGGTATTAATATCCCAAAGTCTACAGGTATCCGGTGAGATTTCATCTGCTAATATAACTTCACCTTTGTGTCTTCCAAATTCTATTTTAAAATCGATTAATTCGATTCCACATTCTTTAAAATAATTACATAATACTTCATTAACTTTAAATGTAATTTCCGTAATTTTTTCAATTTCTTCTCTTGTTGCTGCACCAATGGCAATTGCATAGTAATCATTTATCATTGGATCGCCTAAGCTGTCGTCTTTATAGCTGAATTCCAAGGTAGGACATAATAGTTTAATCCCTTCTTCCATACCAAGTTTTTTAGCAAAACTACCAGCAGAAACATTACGTACAATTACTTCTAAGGGAACAATTTCAACCCTTTTCACTGCTGTTTCCCTATCGCTAAGTTCTTCAATATAGTGAGTTGGTACACCTTCTTTTTCAAGAATCTGAAAGATATGATTTGACATTCTGTTATTGATTACACCCTTACCTACAATTGTCCCCTTTTTTAGGCCATTAAATGCAGTCGCATCATCTTTATACGCAACAATTAATACATCCTCATTCTCTGTTTTAAAAACTTTTTTAGCCTTTCCTTCATAAAGCATGTCTAATTTATTCATATTTACACCACTGCATAACATACCACCAGGCATGTTACCGCCACAATTACATAGGCCGAAAGAAGCTTTTGTGGCACCCTTTCTTATCAATTATTTTCTTTCAACCCGGCTCTGACTGCGTGTAAAGCGTTAATCTTCAGTCACTGTTCTTTGAAATACTTTGCGATACTACACTCTTATATTACAACTTATGCGAGGGGTTTCGCAATACTTATTTGTTGTCAAGCCGGGAAATTCTCCTAATCCTATTAATTAGACCTACTTATAATATGAATCTATTTATAATAATTTTATATTTTTATTAGCTGTCATTATCACACCCATTCTATCTAACTTATCGGTAACCTATCGGTTTTAAGTTGAAAATGATAAAACAGCAGAACTTTCTACTGGATCTAAAAGTTCTGCTGCCAAATTTGTTTCAGAAACTTGTTACATTATAAAGTCCTTCAAATCTTAAAAACATCTTACATGATAAGTACTACTTCATTGTTATCCTTTAACTTATTAGCTGGAATATAATTTCTGTCAAGCTTTTCACCATTTATATAAAATTCCTTACAGCCACTCTGTGCTCCATCCGGATTCTTGACTAAAATCTGCAAGTCTTTCCCACGAAATTTCTTATTGATTGTCATCTCCTTCCAATCACTTGGTATAGAAGGTGCAACTAGTAATCCGTCTGCATCCGGACGCATTCCAAGAATACCTTCCACACAGCCTACCATAACTGTGGAAGCTGTACCTGTAAGCCAATGCACATGGGAACGTCCTTCAAATGGGCTTTCCGTAGCTTCTGTGAATTGTCCGTGTACATATGGCTCAAGTATGCGGGTATCCGCATTATCATTCTGTGCTGCCGGTGAACTTTCCATAAAATATTCAAAAGCTCTGTTACCATGACCCATTAAGGCTTCCGCCAATATAATCCATCCTTGAGGCTGGGAAAAGATACCGCCGTTTTCTTTCGTAGATGGATTGAAAAGAATTGCAAGCGCTCCATCAAAGGCATGGTCAACATAAGAAGGAGCCATAACTCTTACTCCATATGGAGTATTTAATTCTCTATGAACTGATTCTAAGGCTGTTTCTGCCTGTTCCTTAGTGGCTAAACCACTGATTACTGCCCAGGATTGAGGATTCAGCCACATGTTTGCTTCCGGATCCTTCTTAGAACCAATCACCTGACCATCTTCCTTAATACCACGAATATATCTGTCTCCTTCCCAACAAATAGTCTGAATGGTATTACCCAGTTCTTCCTGTACTTTATTAAGATACCCAATATACTCGGCGTCACCTTTTACTTCTGCAAATCCACGCAGTATGGTCATGGCGTAATATAATTGCAGTGCAACAAAAGTAGATTCTCCTTTTTTTCCCAAACGCAAACAGTCATTCCAGTCAGCATGCAGACCGGCAGGCATATTGTGGTCTCCCATTCTTTCCATAGAGAAACGGATAGCCCTTTGTAAATGGTCATATACACTTCCCTCACCTCCATTAGCATATAGCACTACTTCATCTAAAAATGCTTTATTACCTGTTTCTGCAATATATTTCAGAATCGTAGGGAAAAGCCATAACGCATCATCAGCGCGGTAAGCAGGATGTCCGGTAGCCTGCACATAAGACATATCATCCGGTGTATCTTCCTTGCCTGCATTGTGATTGAATTTTACCAATGGAAGACCTCCACCATTATCAACCTGTGCAGATAACATGAAGCGTATTTTCTCAGCTGCCATATCTGGGTCTAGGTGGATAATTCCCTGAATATCCTGTACTGTATCCCGGTATCCATAGCCATTTCTCAAACCGCAGTAGATAAAGGAGGCGGCTCTGGACCAGATAAAGGTAATAAAACACTGATATGCATTCCATGTATTAATCATACTATTAAATTCTTTGCTTGGTGTATTTATCTGAAGATTTCCTAACTTACCATGCCAATATCCCTTAAGTTGCGCTAGTTCCTTTTCGACAATTGATAAATCAGAATAGGAATCTAAAATCTCTGAGGACTGTTCATCATTATACTGCCCAAGAACATAAACAATTTCTTTCGTCTCACCGGGCTGTAATTCCAAAACAGAGTGAAGGGCACCACACCCGTTGGAATTATAATTCAGTACATTATCGCATTTTCCTTCTTCTACTGCTTTGGGATTGCCGTAACTGCGGTAACGGCCCAAGAAGGAATCCTTATCCCCATTATAAGAAACTACGGGCGCTCCCACACAACCAAAGAAGCGTTCCCTAAAGTTTGTTCCATCCGCATTCTTTCCGGTATTTTCATTGATCGTTTGTAGAATTTTATTCTCTTTAAAATAAGTTCTGGTTATAAATAATGTATATTGTAAATTAACCTGGTCATTCTCATAGTTATTTTCATTGGTAAATTCAATGAAACCAAAGGTAGAGATATTTCTTACCTTATCAGAACTATTAGTAACCTTAAGTCTCCATACCTCATAAGTCTTATTCAAAGGCACATAGTACAGTGCTTCTGTCTCTATATCTTTATATTCTGCCTTTATATTGGTATAGGCAGTACCGTGATGGCATTCATTTTTATAAACTGCCAAATCTTTTCCGACCGGCTGCCAGGATGCAGACCAGTAATCTCCATTGTCATTATCTCTTAAATAAATATATCTTCCGGGTTTGTCTTCACTGTTAAAAATATATCTTGTAATTCTTCCGTTGGCACCGCTTTTTACAAAGCTATATCCTCCGGCGTTATTCGAGATAATTGCACCATATTCCGGTGAACCCAGGTAGTTTGCCCAGGGCGCAGGGGTATCCGGTCTGGTAATGACATATTCTTTATTTGTCTCATCAAAATAACCGTAATTCATTGTCTATTCTCCTTCATTTTTGATAGGAAGCTGTATTCGGTACTGTCTGCCCTAATAAATTCATCTCTGTCTTTGCCCCTGCTGTCTGATTTATCACAGATTTCCCTGCATACAAATTCTTTATGTTTATACAACTCTAACATGAAGGAAAAGAATGAACAATGTAAAAACTTATAGCCGGTTTGTATTATTTACTTCTCTTTATAATATCTTCCAAATCATCAATGGTAAATTCATATTGCGTGTTGCAGAAATGACAATTCACCTCAATGGGTTCCTTATCATTAATCATTTCCAGTATTTCTTTGCGTCCGATACTAACAATCGCTTTTTCTACCCGTTCTTTGGTACAGTTACAGACAAATTCCGTTGACATTTTATCATGAATATCCAGACCGAATTCGCCCAGTATGTGTTCAAGAATCATCTCAGGTGTCATATCCTGATCCAAGAGTTTGGTTATAGCAGAAACCTCGCTAATCTTCTTCTCTAATTTATCAATTACTTCTTCCTCAGCAAAAGGCATTAATTGAATAATAAAACCACCTGCACGTTTTACCGTATTATCCTTATTCATCAGAACTCCCAGCGCAACCGAGGAGGGAATCTGTTCAGATGCTGCATAGTAATAAGTTAAATCTTCCGCTATCTCACCGGATACTAAAGACGTCTGCCCCACGTAAGGTTCTTTTAATCCCATATCTTTTATAACACTTAACATACCTCCGCCTAAAGCACCGCCAACGTCCAGCTTACCAAGAGGACTTGGAGGAAGCATGACCGCAGGGTCATAAACGTAACCTTTAACCATCGCATTGGCATCTGCTGTAACCGTGAGCCCTTTAATAGGACCATCACATTTAATCTGAAGAGTTAATAAATCATTAGAGCCCTTCATCATACTGCCCATCATTCCTCCTGCTGTTAATAACCTTCCAAGAGCGGCTGTTGCCACAGGACTTGTATTGTGCAGGTTTTTAGCATGCTCTACTAAATCTCTGGTAGTTGCTGCAAAAGCCCTTATCTGATTGTTTGCTGCCGTTGCTCTTATAATATAATCTGTCATATCTATACCCATTACCTATCACAGGCTCGCCTGAGATACTGCCACAAATAAAATAGACCTGATAATCTCTTTGTGGCATCCTTTCTGTTGTTCTATGTTTTTCAGTAAGAAGTTAGGAATGAGGTTCCTTGGAATCTTATCCCGGTATTCTTCCAACATGTGAAGATGCCTCTTCTCATCTACTGTAATTTTTAAAACTAATTTGTTTTATTTATTATAAAAAATATTTATAATTATTTTTACTTTAACTTGCTTTTTACTGCCTTACTACCCTATCTCAGATTAAACCCCTGTTACATAACTTTTATTCTCCTGATACTTCTCTCTTGCAATAAAATAAACCCGTTCACTCTTTTCATGGGGCTTATCCTGCGTAAAAGCATCGTATACCGTTACAAATTCCATTCCCGCTTTTTCTAGGAGTTCTTTTACCATTTCAATGGAATACGCTTTTTGATAATGAGTCTCCTGGTAGCGTTCAAATAGCTCACGGTTTTCATCCTCACCGTCTTCTGGGTCATATTCATCTGAAGCTGACCCCTCATCATAAGAACCAGCAATCTTACTGTCTGTTTCTTCCTCTTCTGAGATTTCTTCTGTATCTTCTAGTTTTATAAATAAAGTAAGATTATATTCATTTAACTTACTTTCCTCATCATAAAAATTCTCCCAGATAAAGCTGCAATTCTCCCGGTTTTCCGCTATTACCGAATCACCTAGAAGTTTTTTATATTTATATTCGGTGTTCATATCAAAGATAAATAAACCGCTAGGGTCAAGATAATTATTGACCAACTTAAAAACCTGTAATAAATCCTCTTCACTGGTTATATAATTCATCCCATCGCAGATACAAACCACCGCAGAAACCGTACCAAACAGTTCAAACGCTCGCATATCCTGCTGTAAATATAAAATCCCGCTTTCTCTGTCATCATACGCTTCTGTTCCATCTGCCTTTGTTGCCTGTGTTTTGGTATCCTGTTCTACTATATCATCTGTCTCTAATCCATTTCCGGTCTCTTCTATGTCAAAGCTGCCCAACCGATCATACTCGTTTTCTCTTGCAATTTCAAGCATATCTTCTGAATAGTCTATTCCAATCATGTCGTAACCAGTATCAGCTAGCTGTCTTGTGATTTTACCCGTTCCACAAGCCAGCTCCAGAACAAGACCATCCTTTATACCATACTCCTTTAGTAAACTAACAACATAATCCGCCCATTCTTTATATGGAACATTATCCATAAATATATCATAAACCTGCGCAAAAGAACTATATATACTACCGTTTTCAGTATTTATCATTCTAAAAACCTTCCTTTACAGCTATTGTAATTTTGCTTGTTTTCACACGGACAATTATACACAGCACCGTACCTTTTGTCCAATATCTTATTCCTGCAAACTTGCCAATATCTTACCATACTCCATCTTTCCGCCGAATAAATCGAGGGCACTGCCTATGGTTACATCCAGACGGTTTCTTCCTAGGGTTTTTAAATCGTCTAAATCTTTAAAGGTACCAACTCCCCCTGCGTAAGTTATAGGAATACCTTCCCAGCGTCCCAACAAATCAACAAGCTCTGTTTCAATTCCTGAAGCCTTTCCTTCTACATCCACAGCGTGTACTAAGAATTCATCACAGTAATCCGCTAGTTTTTTCAAGGTTTCTTCTGAAACAATCTCCTCCGTAAATTTCTGCCAGCGGTCTGTGACAATGTAATATTTACCTTCTTTCTTCCGGCAGCTTACGTCCAATACAAGACGGTCTTTTCCGGTTACTTTTTGTAGTCTTTCAAGGTTATCATAATGAATCTTTCCATCCTTAAATACAAAGGACGTTACAATCACATGGGAGGCACCCATATTAAGAAAGTACATGGAATTCTCATCCGTTACGCCTCCTCCTATCTGTAGCCCCCCAGGATATGCCTGTAAGGCTTTCTCTGCTTGTTTACAGTCCTCTTCATAATACTCAGTACCGGATGGATTTAATAAAATAATATGACCACCTTTTAGGTTGTCTTTTTTATATAAATTAGCATAAAAGGCAGCATCCTGTTCAGACACAAAGTTTTCTAAAGCGGCTTCTGTTAGATCAGATAGACTGCCTCCTACGATTTGCTTTACTTTTCCGTTATGGATATCAATACAAGGTCTGAATTTCATAATTAATAAACTCCTATCTGTATACTTGTTTTATATACCAATCCCATCAAATGCAGTAATATCAAAAAGAATCCATTATTATAAAGCAATGTTTATTATCCTTTAAACATTGCTTTATAATAATGGATTCATAGTAACATAATTCTTTCTGATACGCAACAAACACCACTTTCAAATAGGATGCAAGCTTTCATTCACGTATAACTATAATAACATTAAGCCATTTTCATATTTCCAACGATTTTATTTACTATATATTTTATTATACGCTTATCCTTAGGTTTAAGCCTTGTGTAATATAAAAACATTTTAAAAATATCGTTTTCACTGTTATTATATAATATGTTTCTTTCAACTAATCTTCTTTTGTAAACTGTTTGATAATCTATATATACTAGGAAAACGTAATCTAACAGATAAAAATATTAAAATCATTAGTTCTACTTACAATATAAATGAACACTGGATTCTTACCGGAGAAGGAGATATTTTTAATTCATCTCCTTATGAAAAAGAATTCTTAGAAATATTTGATAATCTCCATCCAATCACTCAGCAGTATCTCTTAAAGATGGCAAAGGAATTGCTGGTTACTCAGAATAAATTAATCGAGTCCATAAAAATAAGACCGTAATCCGGGAATTGATTACGGTCTTTCTACCTAGGGAAAATTCATGAAACCCAAGGATATATTAATAACAACCCAAGGAGGAGTTAGTTATTAATCACAGTAATGTTAACGAATTTTACGAAACAATTCGTTAAAACAATCCTAGTCTAAAAATAGTGAAATGTCAACAAAAATTTATACATAATCTAGGATGTAGAATACCTTATTCTATTGTTTATTACATATTTATACTATTGTACTGAAATTCTGTCAAACATGGTCTTTAAGCTTGGATATAAATCTTTAAATACTTCATATTTTTTGTTGTATAATGCAACAACCTCTGAATCCTGTTCTGTGGTTTCTGTTACCTTTATCAATCTTGAAGCAGCCTCTTCTACTGTATCGTATTCTTCACAGCCCACAGCCGCCAGAATCGCCGCACCAAATGCCGGACCTTCCTCTGAATTGATTTTATCCACCTTAACATCCAGTACATTAGCTATAATCTTGCACCAAAGGGGACTCTTGGCACCTCCGCCGTTAATACGAATTCTATCAATTGTAACGCCTAATTTTTTAGTAATTTCAAAGGAGTCTCTTAAGGCGAAGGCTACACCTTCTAACACTGCCTGTGTCATCTGCGCTCTAGTTGTGTCCATAGTCATTCCGATAAAGGTACCTCTGGCATTCGGATTGTTATGTGGCGTTCTCTCACCCATTAAGTAGGGAAGGAAATATACATTGTTTTTCCCTAATTCATTAATACCTGCCTGCTCTCTTCCATATTCTTTAGTTCCGATGATTTCATCCATCCACCATTTATTAGAAGCTGCTGCTGACAGCATTACTCCCATAAAATGATACTTACCGTCCGCATGGGCAAACACATGTAGAGAATTTCCTTCCACCTCGGCATATTCTTTGCTTGCAATGAATACCACCCCTGAAGTTCCAAGAGATACATTGCACATCCCATGTCCAACAGTCCCGGTGCCAACAGAAGCTACTGCCTGGTCACCGCCTCCGGCAATTACCTTACAACTTACCGGGAATCCTAGTTCCCTGGCGATTTCCTCTTTTAAGGTACCTACCACTTCATAGCTTTCATATATTTTAGCTAACTGCTCTTCTTTTAAACCAATGATATCAAGCATTTCTTTTGACCAGCATTTGTTCTTCACATCTAAGAGCAGCATACCAGAGGCATCGGATACATCTGTACAGTGTACACCTGACAGCCTGTAAGCTATATAATCCTTTGGAAGCATGATTTTATGTATTTTTTCAAAATTTTCCGGTTCATTTTTCTTTACCCACAATAATTTAGGTGCTGTAAAACCGGTTAACGCCATATTACCGGTGTAGGAGGATATTTTATCCCTGCCGATTTCATCATTGAGATAATCACATTCTGCTTGGGTACGCCCATCATTCCATAAGATTGCCGGGCGGATAACTTTATCTTCTTTATCAAGGATTACCATTCCATGCATCTGTCCACTGAAGCTGATACCGGCAATACTTTCTTTCTTATGGGAGGCTGTCAGTTCTTTCAGCCCCTCCATAAGACCCGAAAACCAATCCTCCGGATTTTGTTCTGACCAGCTCGGTTTTGGGAAATATAACGGATATTCTTTTGTAACTATATTTTTTATATCACCAGTTTCGTCCATTAAAAGTAATTTCACTGAAGATGTTCCTAAATCAACACCAATATAAAGCATACGCTCTCCTTCTTTCCATATATTTTATTGCTAAATGGATTGTCATACAACACACTGGGGCTGCTGCAAAATGTTAAATCAACAATTTTTATTTTGCAACAACCCCAGTTACCTTACTGTACTGTTATTTTGTTTCCATAATATACTGATTCAAAATTGATTCGAGAAGTTCTTGTCTCCCTGAAGTATTCGGTGTAATTCCGTTTTTTAGTGCATACGCTTCTAATTCTTTAAAACCAACCTTACCTTCAACAATATCTTTACCAATGCCGTCATTATAGCTTGCGTAACGTCCTGCAATAAAGTTTTCGAATACTTTATCTTCGATTAATTTAGCCGCCACTTTTAATCCTCTGGCAAAGGTATCCATACCTGCGATATAAGCATAGAATAAATCAGCTTCTTCAAAAGAACCGCGTCTTACTTTAGAGTCAAAGTTTAGTCCGCCTTTGGTAAATCCACCTGCCAATAAGATTTCATACATAGCTAACGTTGTGTCATATATGTTTGTAGGGAATTGGTCTGTATCCCAGCCAAGCATTAAGTCGCCCTGATTGGCATCAACGCTACCAAGTACTCCGTTAATACGGCATTGATTTAATTCATGCTGAAAAGTATGCATTGCTAAAGTAGCATGATTAGCTTCAATATTTAATTTGAATTTATCTTCTAACCCGTATTTGCGAAGGAATGCCAGAACCGTTGCCGTATCTGTATCGTACTGATGTTTTGTAGGTTCCTTTGGTTTTGGTTCGATTAAGAACTGACCGGTAAATCCGATCTCTTCTGCATAATCACATGCCATCTTTAATAATCTTGCGAGATTATCAAGTTCTAATGCAGTATCTGTATTTAAAAGTGTTTCGTAACCTTCTCTTCCGCCCCAGAAAACATAGTTTTCTCCGCCAAGCTCTTTGGTGATTTCCATTGCTTTTTTAATCTGTGCAGCAGCATAAGCAAACACTGTAGCATTACAGGAAGTTCCTGCACCATGAACAAATCTCGGATGTCCGAATGCATTGGTAGTACCCCATAAACACTTAATTCCCGTACGTGCCATTTCTTCCTTGATAACTGCAACAATCTCATCAAGTCTTGTATTGGTTTCCTCTAAATCTTTACCTTCCGGAGCAATATCTCTGTCGTGGAAACAGAAGAAAGGTATCTGCGCTTTTTCCATAAATTCAAATGCAACATGTACTCTTTCTTTAGCAATTTCCATGGAACAATCTGAGTTATCCCACGGTCTTGCCATTGTACCTACGCCAAATGGGTCATTGCCCATGTATGTAAAGGTATGCCAGTAAGACATAGCAAATCTTAACTGCTCCTTCATTGTCTTGCCCATTACAACTTCTTTTGGATTGTAATACTTAAAAGACAAAGGATTTTTACTCTCAGGTCCTTCATAGTTGATTTTACTAATCCCTTCAAAATACGCCATTTTAACATCCTCCTATTTAGTTTGTTTACTGAACTAATGTATAGTTTTAATATAGCAATAACTTATGCTTTTGTCAAGTTGATTTTCTGCCTAGCTATGACCGTAAGTACCAATATCAGTAAAAATCTCTTACCCTTTTCATTTGTAAACATTTATGATACTATTAAAGTAATATTTGCAAAAAACAGACAGCCCGGCTGTCTTACACGAGGAAGAATATATGATTACAGGCAGCAAAGAACTTATTCGTGATATAAACAGTACTTTAGTTTTAGAAACTATTATTAACTCTAAGCCTATCTCCAGAGCCGCCATCTCAAAGCAATTGGGATTAACAAAGGCTACTATTTCAGCCATTGTACAGGATTTAATGAATAGAAATTTGGTAATAGAAATCGGAAGTGATGATACAGAACTTGGAAGAAAACCAATACTATTGAGTTTTAATAAAAAGGCCGGTTATGTTATCAGTGTTGACATTGGTGTTGAAACCATTTCAGCCCTTTTAACAGACCTGCAAGGTGAAGATTGCAGCTTAAAACAAATTAAAACACCCAAAAATAAGAACCAGTTAATAGAAACACTCTATCGTTTCATCGAATCCATGAATCCTTTAGGTGCCAAACCCCCTTACGGTCTAGTCGGCATTTCTCTTGGTATCCATGGCGTAGTTCATGATAACAAAGTATCCTTTACCCCTTACTACGACTTATCGGGTATAGATCTGGCAACACTTTTAGAAGCCCATTTTCAAACTCCCGTATTTTTAGAGAATGAAGCAAACCTTTCCGTCCTCGGCGAAAAAACCTTTATGTATGACTACCCCAATATAGCCAACATCAGTGTACATTCAGGTATCGGACTTGGTTTACTGATTGAAAACTCCCTATATACCGGTTATAACGGACGTGCCGGTGAATTCGGTCATACCATAATCGAGGTGGATGGCAGGTCGTGTCCTTGTGGCAACCATGGCTGTCTGGAGCAATATGTATCTGAAAGAGCTTTGTTACAGGAGTTTGCTGAGCGTAAACAGCTTCCTGAAGTGAATTTTGATATGGTCGCTTCTATGTATCAGACAGGTGATAAGGATGCCATTGAAGTAATTGACCATTTTATTAAGTATATGTCTATCTGTATTAATAATGTTTTAAATACTTATAATCCGGATATTGTGATTATTAACAGTTCTTTTACTATCTTTTTCCCGGGACTGACAAAACTTGTTGAGCAATCTTTAAGCAGCCGAATGAACAGTGTAACCAAAGTAGTACCAAGCGCTCTACAGGATTCCTCTATATTGCTTGGCGGAATCTGTATTGTAATCAAGAACTTTTTAGGGATAAGTACTTTACAGTTACGAAAAACAAAATTAATTTAGTCAGAACCACCGGCTTAGCCGGTGGCTTGTTCTGCCCCTATAAGGGGCTTTTCCCTGCTTGCGTCTAAAGACGCTCTGAAAAGTCCGCCAGCCGCACTTATTTCCCTGGCAAACCCTAAAGGGTTTTATTTCTTGCCTTCTTTTACTGGCTCACCCGTGAATGGGTCAATATATTCCTTTAGTGACATTTGATCATACTGTAAATCTTCTTGTATTTGATTCTGAATATATTCTTGTATTTTCTTTGCATTTTTGCCTACCGTATCTACATAATATCCTCTACACCAGAAATGCCTGTTCCCATACTTATACTTCAGATTCGCATGCCTTTCAAATATCATAAGCGAACTTTTCCCTTTTAAATAACCCATTATCTGTGAGACACTATACTTTGGTGGTATTCTTACTAACATATGTACATGATCTCTACAACACTCTGCTTCAATTATTTCAATACCTTTTCTTTTACATAACATACTCAATATGCTAGCTACATCTTGTTTGATTTTTCCATAAATTATCTGCCTTCTAAACTTTGGTGCAAAAACAAGATGGTATTTACATTCCCATTTCGTATGTGCTAAACTATTCATATCCATTTGGATAAACCTCCTATGCTTTTTGTGCGGTTGGCGAACCTATACTTATAATAGCATAGGAGGTTTTTAACTTGAAGCTTAAGCTAATTGGGATCCACCTGCATAGCAGGTGGTTTTATTGTACCGGGATACAAAAAGCACCTCATTCAAAGCAATTCTCTTGAGAATGAGGTGTTTCCCCTTATATAATTTATTCCATAAACATACAATAAAACTCCTAGTACGTATCTAACAACTTTTCCACCATATTTATTTAACACATCTTCCATTTTCAGTATTCCGTATAATAGTGATAGCTTTTTGTAAATTAGTAATATTAACTGAATTAAATTCTCCGCCAAATTCACCATCTATGGACCAAGGTACTTTTTCCTCTGAGGTCAGAAGAATTTCTTTTACCGGAAAAGAATAGATATGTTCACTGTTTAAATTTCCTTTTAATAAGTCATTGATAACCCCTTGAAAGTCCATTACAGTCTGGGGCATTTTTATAAAGATTCCTTCAAATAATCCATCATCTAACAATACATCTTTACCGGTCAACCCTTTAAAACCTCCTACTGAAACCGAATTACTTACCATACCATAGATAAAATTATCAGTAATTACCCGGTCATCACAGGTTATCTCCATACGGTAGGATTTCCAATTTGGTAATCTCTTGATTCCCTCCAGAATGTAAGCCATTCTTCCAAGTACATTTTTCGTTGTCTGGGGTGTTTCATAAGAAGTGTCAGTAAACAATCCAAAGGCGGCGGTATATGTAAAGTATTCTCCATTGATTAAACCAATATCACAGGGGAATGCTTCGCCGCTTAATACAACCCCGGCTGCTTTCGGTAAATTTTTAGGCAACTTTAAGTTATACGCAAAATCGTTGGTAGTGCCGGAAGGAATATATCCGATTTTGGTTCTGTTTTCAATATTCATAATACCGCTTATCACTTCATTTAATGTACCGTCACCACCTGAACAGACAACTAACTCATAGTTATCTCTGCTTAAACAATCTAAAACTATTTTTTTTGCATCCTTTTTACCGGTAGTGGCATAGGTAACAACCTCAAAATTGTTTCTCACAAAGAATTCAATAATACTTGATAACCATGTCTTTATTTTGCTTTTTCCGGCCATTGGATTATAAATAAATAATAGCTTTTTTTTCATGATTTTAAATTGGGCTCCTCCAATCGAATTTGCTTTTTTCGTTTTGTCATTAAACCGCCAATCCGTCCTGATTCTTTTGCCGAAAGTGATTTCCAGCCGCTGGTCATTACTTTATCCAAAAGTCCCAGTTCCGTTGCTATCTCATATTTCAATTTTTCATTTGGTTCTAAATTTTTTATATCCTCAACAGAGACTATCTCTTTTTCTTTTTTATTATTCTTCATATATTATACACCCTTTCTAGATTTTAACAAGGGACTGTTTTCATCACTTTAACATTCGTAATGAAACAGTCCCATATCCTTTTTCTATATAAAGTGTAGCCCTGATATTAGGGTTTATACCATTTTATGAGTATTTAATTGATTTTAAATAACTGTATTGCCTTTTCCAAATTCTTCGCATCCTTTGCCAATTCTAAAGCGGCAAGACTTAAACCTTCTACAGAACCTATCTGGTTATTAGCGGTTGCACTAACCTCCTCTGATGCAGCAGCTGTCTGCTGTGCTACGGCGGATATATTACGGATTGCATCCATGGTATCTTCCTTAGCATTTTCAATGCCTTTAACACCGTTTGATATATTATCCAGGTTCGTAACCAAACTGCCAACATGCGTATTGATTTCCTCAAATACTTGTATAGTTTTCTTTAATGCCTGGGTTTGTGAACTTACTATATTCTCAGCCTGTCTTGCGGATACTACTGTTCCTTGTGTCTTGCCCTGAATTTCCGTAACAATACCCTGTATCTGGCCGGCCGCTTTCACAGACTGGTCAGCAAGCTTGCGGATTTCATCCGCTACCACTGCAAAGCCCTTTCCAGCATCCCCGGCTCTTGCTGCTTCTATGGAAGCATTCAATGATAAAAGGTTCGTCTGAGCAGCGATTTCATTGATAATTCCTACAAAATTACCTATATTTCTGGATTGAACCTCAAGAGCTTCAATATCTTTTATCACAAGCTGGGTAACATTGGAAGTTGCCGTTGCTTTTTCGTTTAAGTCTCCAATGATCACCAGACCATCTCCTACAACACCCTTAGTATCATTGGCAATGCGCTCAATTTCATAAGTGCTGCTATATACCTGATTAATTTTGTCCGATAGATTAGCCATCTGTCCGAGACAGTGATCCGTATCCGCAGCCTGCTGTACTACACCTTTTTCTATTTCATCGATGGTAAAAGATATTCCCCTGGTAGCATCCAATATTTTTTCAGAAGTTACTGATAGCTCGCCAGAAGAATCTGTAACCTTACTTCCTACACCGGCAACTTCTCCTATAAGATTACGCATGCCGGCTGTCATTTGGGATAATGATTCCGTCAGAATCATGAATTCATCTTTACGCTTGGTATCAAATCTTGTAGTAAGATCACCTTTTGATGCAAGGGTTATAGCCTTCATTAATTTACCAATGGCAGAACCGATTCCCGTTGACATCAGTATACCAACCAACAACGCAAAGACAGAGGCCAACGCAACAAAAATTAATGTCATTGATTTTATACTATCTGCCTGCCTTAAGATTGCCGCCTTAGGTATTAATGAACATACCATAGCTCCGGTCTTTCCTATCTTACTGTACGTAAATAAATACTCTTCCCCATCGTATGTCTGATAAGAATATCCATGTTTTTCTTCTGTCTCTGATAACTTCTGAAAATATTCCTTATCTGTAAAAACATTCTGCAATTCCGGGTCCGTTAATGTCTCCCTGCCGTCAGCCGTTACCAAACCATAAATACTTCCATCCTTACTATCCATACCTTCTAATACTTCCAGTACCTTTTCCTTAGAAACATCCATAATGATAAACCCATCAATGTTAGACATTTTGCTGACTATTGCCATTGCATAGGAATCTTTATTTAATAATAAAATATCATCTAAAGCCTGGTGAGATCCAATCCACATATGGCGCTTGGAATTGTCCATAAAGCTTGCTGCTTCTTCAGTGGTTATGTATTGGGAAAAAATGTCCTTGGGTGGTGCTACAGAGGTTGACACACCTGAACCTACTTTACCCATAATATGAATTGCTCCAATAAATGCATTGGTTTCTTTTACAACCATATTTTGCTGTTGTAATTTTTTCAATGCTTTTATATCATCTATGGTATCCTTTTCGTTGGTTCTTAAGTAATAACCACTAATATAATCACTTAATACATACTCAACCGCCTTATCTGATACAGACTGAAAACCGAGTGCCAGATAATCACTCACAGCTTTTAACGTATCTGATGTACTTTTTTCGTAACTGCTTATGAGAGCTTTGGAAGATTTATCATAGGAAAATATTCCGAACACGCCCATCAGCAATACCGGAATAAAGAACGCTATCAGAATCTTAGCACCTATTCCCTTTAATTTTGATATCGTTGCCTTATTCTCTTCAAACTCATTTTTTATTTTCTGCCGCTTTTCTTGTGCCCCTTCTTTTGCTGCATTCCATTTTCTTTTGTTTTTCTTTACCTTCTCTTCTGTCAAGGTTTTCATTTTGTCAGCTTTTAATAGTTCCTTCAGACTTTTTTTAGCATTCCCCTTATTAGAACCTTTTCCCATTCTCATTAGTTCTCCTCCTGCATTGGTTTTGCCCTACTGGTAACAACCCACTCAGACTTATATTGCCTTCCACATAGGGAAACACGCTATATTGTGTAATAATACACAAATATATAGTCGTATTATGATATGTTTTGTATATCTTTCATACAATTATACCATATAATTCTACAAAACAAAATGTATTTCTACAAAATAAGCATTGTGCACTATAAAATTAAAAAAACTACAGAAAATACCACCTAAATTTGTATTACTTTACTAAGTCCAAACGAGTATAGTAAGCGTTCTGCTACCTTTTTTCCTGTCAACTGCTCTAAAGCCCTAACATAATAATCCATCTGTACTTTATAACGGCTAATAAGGAGTTTTTCGCCGCTTCTTCCCTTTACCGCATCTGTTTTATAGTCAAGTAGAATTAGTTTGCCATCCTCCTCAAAATAAACATCAATAATACCTTGGATGAGTACCACTTCATTACTGCTCATATTAGAATTTATTTCGTAAGCTTTCATTCCCATGACAAATTGACTTTCCTTATGAAGTGTTCCCTTATTTGCCGCTTTTTTAAGGCGTTTTGCCAAATCACTTCCAGTAAAAGCTAACAGATTTTTAACGTCTATTACTTCTAAATCCTCTTTCTTTAATTTACCACCTTCGATAAGCCCCTGAATATATTTTTCCAAGGATTCTTTCGTATAACTCTGCTTAAAATCCATTAACTCAAGTACTTTGTGGTATAGGGTTCCTAAATCAGCACCGATAGTTATTTCTGTAGCTTTTAGGAATTCCGGCACAGGATAATCGGACATCTTCTTTTCAAGTTCTTTAAGGGGGACAGACAAATCCTCTGCTTCCATCTGTCCTAACTTCTTAAGCTCTGAGACTGTAACCTTTGTGTGAATGTTCGTTTCATTCTGATATGGGTAGTGGAATTCCAGATAGGTATGGATAGCTTCCCTCACCTCCTCATTATAAACAATTTGGTTGTCCCAGTTAAAAAGCATATCTGACCGGATTAACTTATCTGTCTGTTCTTTATATTCATTCCTGGCCAATTCTTCATAGGTACAGATATTAACCGTAAAGGCTGCTGCACTCCGATATAAGGAATGTTTATCATCCTGTCTGAATCCTCTTTCCCTTAACAGTTTTTCAAAACAGGAATGCCTTAAGAGAGCCGGTACTATCCAGTCCAGATAGGTAGCGGCACTGCTTAACTGATAAAAAGTATGCTTTTCTTCCTTACGTTTTATAATACCAGCATACTTATCAATCAACTTGTTTATATCCTTAACGGCTCCGGTCATAATAAGCTTTTCCTTTGCTCTGGTTAAGGCTACATATAATACCCTTAACTCTTCCCCCAGATTTTCCAAGATTACCTGCTTTTGCATTACTTTCTTAATGAGAGTCGGTGCTTTTACCCGAAGCTGATGATTGATATAATCCGGTCCGATACCAAGGTCAGGGTGTATTAATAGCTTGCTTCTAGAATCCTGATTGTTAAAACTTTTTCCCATACCCGCTACAAACACAATAGGAAATTCCAATCCCTTGCTCTTGTGGATACTCATGATTTTAACCGTATTATCTCCTTCTCCTGCAAGCTTTGCTTCACCAAAATCCACATCATATTTATGAAGCTTTTCTATATATCTGATAAAATGAAACAAGCCGCTATAGCTGGTATTTTCAAAGCGAACTGCCCGTTCAACAAGCATATCAATATTTGCCTGACGCTTTTCTCCTGCCGGCATAGCAGATGCGTACTGGTAATACCCTGTGTCTTCAAGTACTTTGCTGAGTAATTCATGAATGGGCAGATGAATTACTAACTTACGATATTGATTTAGTTTACTTAAAAAACTCGATAACTTAACAGCCAAGTCATCATCTTGCTCCTCAGCGTATGAAACAGCCGCTTCATACATAGTAATTTTACGTTTTGGTATACGGATAACTGCCAGTTCATCGGTTGTAACTTCTACTATGGGAGACCGTAAAATCGCAGTAAACGGAATGTCCTGTCTGGGATTATCAATAATACGTAATAAATTTAAGACAGTGCGAATTTCCAACGTGGAAAAATAACCGGAACGGGTTTCGGTATGCGAAGCAATTCCTTCTGCTGCGAGAGTGTCAGCTATTACCTCTGCCCACCCGCTCATGGTTCGTAGTAATATAACCATATCACCTAAAGTCGCTCTGCGATATTCCTTTTGCTTTGCCTGGTAAAGTAATAAACCTGTGTCCGGGTCAGTCAGTTCCCTCATACGTTTTGCTATCGCTTTAGCCTCCAGTTCCCTGGCTGTATAATCCTCTTCCTCATCATTTTCCTTATAAGACACCTTATCTGTATCTTGGGTAATTCCTAATTGTTCCTTAAGTTCCTCTCTAGGCTCTGTCTCTATAAGCAGTAATTCGGTATCCGAAGAAACCCCTTCTTTTAATTCCCCGAAGTCTGCCCCCGGATATAAGGCCGCCTGCTTATCATACGTTATATTTCCAAGCTTTTTATCCATAATTTGTTCAAAGATAAAATTAATACTATTTATAACCACTTCTCTGCTTCGAAAGTTTTTATGAAGATCAATTCTGCAACAATGTATCAGTCCAGTATTTGTCTCCTCCGGTTTTCCTCTATCAGTGATAACCGTTTCTGTCAGAAGCTCTGTCTCTTCTTTGGAATTTTCCTTAGATTCCTCTGCATTTATGAAAGACGTAGGATATGTCTTAAACTTCTCCATAAAGATTTCAGGTCTGGCAAGCCGGAATTTATAGATACTTTGTTTTACATCACCTACCATAAACCGGTTATACCGTCCGCTTCTTTCACCCGATATACTGCTAAGGATGGTTTCCTGTACCAGGTTGCTATCTTGATATTCATCAATCATTATTTCCGCATAATGCTCACTCAGCTCTTTGGCTGCTGGTGTTGGTACTGCAATACCTTCTTCCCTTGTAACTAAAATCTTCAGGGCAAAATGCTCCAAATCATTAAAATCTACGATATTTTTTTCTGCTTTTTTGTCGGCATATTTTTTTCCAAACGCAAAACACAACTCCACCAAAACATCCATGGAAGATTTCATAGCCTGAAGGTCAAGCAGCATTTCATCAACCGGCTGAAAGAAATAGTTTTTATTCATATCACTGATGGCTTTTTTTATTTCCTCTCTGATAGCCTTAACCTGATTCTTTTTTTCCTCACTTACACCCTCTTGCTTTTTACCAGACAGCCTCGCAAAGTTAAAAACCTTCAAAGCTTCATAGTATTCTTCATAATCCGCTAACTGGCTTAAGGCTTTAAGCTGTGTCCTGTCACTTTCCAAGGCGCTTAGGTACGCTGCAGGTCCATCCCCCTCTTCACAAACTTCAATGGCTTCTTTCAGGCGCAGCAATAAATCTCCCGTTATCCGTTGAAGAAAATCAAGTAATAGCTTCATCCATGCTGTTTCTTTCATATCCTCCACTGATTTTAACATGAATGATTTCTGGTTCTCAAGAAGCCACTCTTTAGGCCAGGGATAACTCATGGAGAATTCATACAGTTTTACAATCAGCTCTTCAATTCCTCCATCCGTTTTTCCGGTTGAAAAGCTTTCAATAAAGTCAAAGAAATCTTCTCTTTCTTCTTCGTAATACTGCTCTAACAACTCTCCGATAACATCAGATTTAAGCAAGGTTAACTCTGCTTCCTCTGCAATGCGAAAGCTTGGGTCTAAGTCAATGGTATTAAAATGATTTCTAATAACTTGCAAGCAAAAGCTGTGAATAGTTGTAATCTGCGCACTGTGAATTAAAGTAGCCTGCTTTTGCAGATGGTTATTTTCAGGCATTTCATTCAATTTCTCATCGATTGCCTTACCGATACGTTCTCTCATTTCTGCTGCCGCAGCATTCGTAAAGGTTACTATAAGAAGTCTGTCAATATCTATCGGGGATTCCTCTCTGGTTATCATAGTAATAATATGCTCTACTAAGACCGCAGTTTTACCGGAGCCTGCTGCCGCAGATACCAACAGGTTTTTCCCTTGTACATGAATTACTTCCTGCTGCTCAGTCGTCCAATTCACTTGAATCCCCTCCTTCTTTGTTACCGTTCTTCCGGGTCAGTTTCTCCCACACTTCCTCTGTGGACAAGGAACCTAGATTTCGATAGGCATAACCATTCAGCTTTGTATCAAAGCCACATACACTTTTATAAGGACAATAATCGCAGGCTGTTCGTTTTCCCATCTGGTAAGGTTTTATATCAGTTTTTCCCTGCAATATAGCATCTCCATATTGCTTCACTGTTTTAATAACATAGTCCTCCATACGCTTTAGGCGGCCAGCATCGGCTATGCTAGAGCGCTTGGTGGGAAGGCCATCCTTGTTAGATTCTACCGGAATGACATCTGACTTTACAGAGGGACGTATCTGCTCGCCCTCTGTCTGAAAGGTTTTATCCAAACGTTTTATTACTTCTGCATCACTGTTAACGATTCCATTCATTTTTAATTCTTTTAAAATACTTTCCTCTGCATTACTGCCCTTATCCACAAAAGGATCGTCTATATTATAGTAAAGGATTCCGGCAGGTATTACTTCTTTATCCGGGTGTTCCTGTTCCATTAATTCTAATGCCGCACTCATATACACTGCCAGCTGAATCTGAAGTCCATAGTAGAGTGATAAAAGATCAAAGGAAGTAGTACCGGATTTGTAATCAATTACCCGTACCATAAGCTTGTTTTCTTCTTCACACAAATCCAATCTGTCAATTCGCCCCTGCAAGCGGATGCCTTTTTCTTTTGATAAATCTATGTTTAAGCTATTAAGACTGCTTTTTTCTGAGAAAAACAATTCGTAAGCTAAGGGTTCAAAATCCCCTTTCTTAATCTGCTCACTCAAAGCCCATAGCGTCCTTTTAGTGATTCTCTCCACTCTCTTTACCAGATAATTATAACGTTTGGAACTGGAGAAAATGGCATTGCCATAGCCCTGTGCTGCCTCCTGCACACATTCTGCTGCCCAAGTATCCCTGATTACATCCGGTATCGTATGCCAGTTATATTCACTTTCACTCATTTTTCTTGAAAATAACTCAATCGCATTGTGAAACAGGTTTCCGATATCTGGCACAGCCAGACGGTATTCCTGTCTTTCCTGTAGTTCCAGACCATATGTAACATAATGGGCAAAGGCACAAGCAGCATACTTTTCAAATCTTGTAACACTGCCGGATAAAATATTTCCATATAATAAACCTGCAATTTGTTTTGATAACCCCTTATCCTGATTCACATAAGTTGCTGCCTGGGACAATTGTCGTAAAGTATCTCTAAATTCTTCTTTGGAATGATAATAAGAAAACAACTCCTTCCATGTATCTGTCTCCTCGAAGACAGAGAGGTTTCTAATTCCCTTAATGAGATAGTCCATTCCATTGTTATCTCCAAGAATGTGCTCTAAATCTTCATTAAAATCCTCTTCGTCCTGTATCGTAAGTAAAGGAAAAATCTTACGTACCGTATCAATAATGTAGGAGGGACGCACTGCCTTTCCATCCTCTGAAAGTTTAGAGAACGTAATATAAAGCCTTTCCTGAGGCTTTGTCATAGCAAGATAAAGGTAGAATTTTTCTGTATAAGCAGCCTGCCGTTGGGTCGGAGCCAGCTCAAGGTTCTGCTCTGACAATGCCTGCCGTTCCATATCTGTCAAGATACCGCCCTTGTCATTGCTTCCCGGAATAATTCCGTCATTAGCTCCCACAAAGAACAAGGCCTTAATATCCTTTAATCTAGTTCTTTTAATATCACCAACCATTACCTGATCAAGCCCCGGTGGAATCAACCCTACTTTGGCTTCTTTCAGACCGGCTTCCAGTATTTTAATATAATCCTTTAGAGGTATCACTTCCTCGCCTAAAAGTTCTACCAGCTTATCGTATAAATCCATGACAATACCATAGATTTGATCATATTCTCTGGCTGCTGCCAACAGCTTCTGTTCCCGAAATGCTTCGGCAAATTTCTCTAGCTCCTGAGGAACCTCCATTTTTATGCCAAACTCATACAGTCCCAGGGTATACTCTTTTACGGTTTTGGTTTTGTCTTTTAATATCTGGTATAAAGGAAGAATCTGCTCATATAGAGTTTGCCTTGTTTCATTAATTCTTGTTAAGTCACCTTCTGATAATCCTTTATAACGCCGTATAAAAGGAGTGCTATAACAGTTAAAGCCACGAATCCCTAAAGCCAGAATATAGTTTTCAAGCAAATCTGTATCATCTTGCAAAATTCCGGATAAACCGCTTCTTAGATAGCGAAATATACTTTCATAATCAAAATTTTCCGCCACAATACTAAGTGCAGACCTTAAAAATTCTACAAAAGGATTCGATAATATATCTCTCTTATGATCAATAAAACAGGCAATTCCGGCCTTTTCAAATCCTCTTTGAAGTTCCCTGCCATAACCTGCAATATCCCCAGTTACAACTGCGATATCCTGATAACGGTACCCTTTCTCCCGTACCAGATGTTTTATTTCCCTGATAACCAGATTCACTTCCTGTTTCTTTGCCTTAGCAGCATGAATACTGATACTGCTTTGTTCCTCTTTAAACTCTCTTACAGGGTAGCGGAAAAGGGATTCCTCTAATGCCGCCAGAGCACGACTTTCTTTGTAGCGATATGGCGTCCTGCTCTTATAGACATTTTCCATAAATATTGGAGGATCTACCGTTATTTGTTCCATTTCACCTAAATCCATCAGATGTTTTATAGTCTTCTTACTTAGATGAAACAGTTTGTATTCTAAATCCGGCTTGTCCATTTCATATTTGTCCATAGTTATGGTAATGATTACTTTTTTTGCCCTTTGTATAAGTAATAAAAGTAATTTGTACTGAGCTGGAGTAAAGCCGGTAAATCCGTCCAAACAGATTATACTCTCAGCAATTAGCTTTGACTTCGGTATTGCTTCACATAGTACATCTAAAATCTCCTCTGCCGTTATATAATTTTCACTTAAGTATTCTCTAAAAGCCTTATATATAACAATGATATCGTGGAGCTTTCCCCGAAGCATGGGTTTTCCCTGGGATTTTTGCTCCATTTCCTCTAATTTTTCTATACTGATGCTATACTGGTATATCTCTGAAATCAAGGATTTTAATTCATCTATAAAACCTTGCTTTTGCACATCATGATTAAATAATTCCAGTTCCTTCCGTCTTGCTGCCACTAACTTTCTAAGTACCATACTTTTTCCGGTATCTTCAAGAACTGGTCTGTCATCTTCCCCCACCTCATCAAATATACGGTAAGCAAGACGCATAAAGCTTAGGATGTCTATGTTCATAGTACCCTGTCTGGGGTGCATAGATACGATATCCTTTTGTGTTTGCAGGGTAAACTGCTCCGGCACTAAAATCAAATAATTTGTCTTTTCATTTTGAATGGATTTATTAATGATTTCATTATACAAATAATATGATTTGCCAGAACCGGATTTACCTAAAACCAATTGCAAAGACATTTGCTTATCCTCCCTTATTTGTGAGTATTCCAGCTTATTATAGCATACTTCCTAGTAATATGTCAGCTATGGGTTTTTGTGAACGCCCTCTCCAAAATTTTACCAGTTCCTTATCATATTTTTTACTTTCTAATAATAAGATATATAAAGTACACATCTTGTATTACATTTGGTTTAGTTTTGCAAAAGGAATAGTCTGGGTTCCTTCTGTGAAACAGTACCAGGAAAGGCATGGTGAACATATGTCAAAGAAAATTGTTGTAATTCACTTAAAGGAAATCATATATACGGCTCTTTTTGCAGGCCTGGGTATACTGCTGATTATTCTTCTGGTTATTATGTTTTTAAATAAGAATGAAGATACTACCGCGACAATGGCTGATAAATTATACATACCAGGAGTCTGGACTTCGAATCTTGTATTGGGCGATACAGCATTAAACTTAGAAATCGTGGTAGATGAAGACCATATTAATTCAGTTCGTATTGTAAACATAGATGAGGCCATCACTACTATGTATCCTCTAGTAGAACCTACTCTGGAGGAAATTGCTGAACAGCTTTATGATGGTGCTGATATCTATACGATTCAAGTTTCCGAAACCAGTAAGTACACCCAGACCCTGCTTTTGGATGCCATCAAAGTTACTTTGGCAAAGGCAACACCTCAGTCCGGCGACTAAATACTCCTGTATTCAGACACATCTAATAAGGAACAACAAAAGCTCTACGATTTTCTAATAGAAAATTCATAGAGCTTTTTATAGTATTCTTTGTTTTATTAACTAATTCTTTTATTGCAAATACTTATCATAAGGTGAAGGTGCGTCTAAAAATATAATACCGATAATACCGGGACCTGTATGAGCACCAATTGCACAGCCTACATAACTTTCTATAAAGTTTTTACAGCCATATTTATCAGTAAGCAGCTTTTTTACACTCTCAAGTGTGGGTAAATCATCGCCATGTACCAGTCCAAGAGTCTGGTTTTTAAGTTCTGTACTTCTTTCACCAACTAGCTCTACCAGCCTTTTTAATGATTTCTGACGTCCTCTTACTTTTTCAAAGGCAGCAAGAGCTCCCTTATCATTCACTTCTATAATGGGTTTTATGTCTAATAATCCTCCGGCTATGGCAGAGGTTCTGCTAAGTCTTCCGCCTTTATAAAGATACTCCAAAGTCTCTACCGTAAATATATGTTCCATATGGTCGCAGTGATACCGAATGGCCTCTATAACAGTCTCTTTGGGTACCTGCTTTTCTACCATTCTTAGAGCCTTTTCCACAACAAGTCCAAACCCAAGGGAAGCACATTTAGAATCAACAATTGTTAAATCAAAATCAGGATACACTTCCAGCAATTCCTCTTTAGCAATGTTGGCAGCATTAAAGGTACCGGCAATGCCTGTGGAAAAGCATATATAAATAACCTGGTCTTTATTTTTGGCATAAGGTTCAAAGTTTTGCCTGAACATAAAAGAATTGATATGGTACGTTTTAACTTCGGTACCACTTCTTAAGATATTGTAAAATTCCTCGGGCAAGATAGTATCACCATCAAAATAATCCTTTTCATCTATGACAACCGGTGTCGGTATTACATGTAATTGATACTTTTCCACCAGCCATTTAGGAATATCTGAAGCAGAATCCGTAATAATTTTTAGTGCCATGTTACTCTCCATTCCATGTAACTTATCCTTGTATTTTATTAAGCTCATTCAGCCAAAGTGCCGCACTGGCATCACTTGGCATACGCAAATCTCCCCTTGGAGAAACTGCAACTGAACCCACCTTAGGGCCATCTGGAAGACAAGAGCGTTTAAATTGCTGCGAAAAGAATCTTCTATAAAAAGTTTTTAACCATTTTAAGATGGTATCCTTATCATACATTCCATCAAAAGCCGTAACTGCCAGTCTGTATATCTTTGTCGGAGTAAATCCGAATCTGAGAATATAATACATATAAAAATCATGAAGCTCATAAGGCCCCACGATATCCTCTGTCTTTTGGACAATCTCACCTTCCACCGGCGGTAAAAGTTCGGGACTTACGGGTGTATCAAGTACATCCAAGAGGACACTTCTTAATTTTTCATCCTCTGTGGTTTCCGCAAAGTATGATACCAGGTACCGTACCAGTGTTTTTGGTACTGAAGCATTAACCCCGTACATAGACATATGATCACCATTATAAGTTGCCCAACCAAGTGCAAGCTCTGACATATCTCCGGTTCCTATTACTAGTCCGTTATATTTATTGGATAAATCCATAATAATTTGTGTTCTTTCTCTTGCCTGAGAATTCTCATAAGTAATATCATGAACATCCTTATCATGTCCAATGTCTCTAAAATGAAGTAATACTGCATCCTTAATAGGAATTTCTTTTATATCAGTTCCCAGCTGTTCTGCTAAGGAAAGGGCATTCCTATAGGTTCTGTCCGTAGTCCCAAAACAGGGCATGGTGACAGTTACAATACCTTTTCGGTCAAGCTTCAATAAATCAAACGCTTTACAGGTTACTAGTAATGCAAGGGTAGAATCAAGCCCTCCGGATATGGCAATTACTGCACATTTAAGTCCGGTATGTTCTAATCTCTTTTTAAGCCCATAGGCTTGTATGTTAATAATCTCCTCACACCTTCTGTCCCGTTCCTCTTTTCTTCCCGGTACAAAGGGGGCTTTATCAATAAATCTAGTTAATTTTGTTTCAGTGGGTTCGGTAAAGCCATAGCTAAAATTAACAAACTCATAACTCTCTGCACCTGAAAAAGAAAAAGTAGTCATTCTTCTTCTTTCATTGGTTAATTTCTGTACATCAAGTTCAGAACAAATAAATTCATTCTGAAAACGTTTGGATTCTTTTAATAACAAGCCGTTTTCAGCAATTAGGTTATGACCTGCAAAGACCAGGTCTGTTGTAGATTCCCCTTCACCGGAATCTGCATAGATATAGCCACAAACAAGCTTTGCAGACTGCATCTTAATTAAATCACGTCTATATATATCCTTACCCGTGGTTTCATCACTGGCTGAAGGGTTTAAGATAAGGGTCGCCCCTGCCATAGTATGTCCTACACTTGGAGGCATAGGAACCCATAAATCTTCACAGATTTCTACTCCTATTGTAAGTGCCGGCAGATTCGAACAGCTAAACAACAGCTTGGTGCCCAGCGGTACCTTTTGCCCGAATACTGAGATATATTCAACTGTTTCAGGACCCGGCATAAAATATCTCGCTTCATAAAATTCTGAGTAATTCGGAAGATTTCTTTTTGGTACAAGCCCTAAAAGTTTGCCTTTATGAATAACAGCTGCCGTATTTAGCAATTTACCATTCCTACAGACAGGAACTCCTAAGGTTACCAAAACCTCCATATCCGAAGTCTCTTTTATGATTCTTTCTAATTGCTGTAAAGCACTTGCTAACAGTGTATCCTGTAAAAACAATTCTCCACAGGTGTAGCCTGTTATACACAGCTCCGGCAATACTACTACCTTTACCTGATTTTCTTCTGCCTGATGAATAAGCTCCAGTATTCTGTCTGCATTATATTCACAGTCAGCTACTTTTATCTTTGGTGTTGCCGCTGCAACTTTTATAAATCCGTCTATCATAGTCTAGTCAAACCTTGCATACCGCAAATCAATGAACCGGTACTACCACTGCGGCATTCCTTTCCTAATCATATATTGAATAGGCAATTGGGAAACAATCAATTGTGTGTGGCACATCCATTAAAATGCCAATATTTCTCACTAAATAATGAGCTTCGCAATTATCTATCACATATTAAAATAGTCTTTCTTCATTCATGTAAGAAATCTATATCTTATAACTATTAATAAATTAAGGAAAAAAAAGGCAGCTATTGCTGCCCTTTATCTTTTGTCAATGTACCCGAAACGCCGTTTCCTGCATTTTGACTCCTAGCCTATGCTAGGTGGGTTTCCGCATATAAGCCTCTGTCTTCCACTGCAAATGGTGGCCTGACATAATCTTATAAATTAGGAATCCCTTATTAAGTGATGTAGGTTCAAAATAACAGGAGTGTCGCACATCCCAGGAAATAACTTTGATATCATTATACCTTATAAAATTACACTTTTCAAGTGCTTTTATCATATATATACTGCTAAATATCTAATTCTTCTACATAGTTCTCCAAGCATTGGAAGTAAAATATAAATTCTGTGCCTTCTCCTGGTGCACTTTTTACCTTAATTTCACTCTCGTGTTTTAGCGCAATCTGTCTTGCAATTGCAAGTCCAAGACCGGAACCCTGTTCATTTTGCTTTAATTTTGATTTATAGAACTTATCAAATATACTAGGTAAATCTTCTTTTGAAATACCGATACCTTCATCTCGTATCGATATCATTAGTTTATCCTGTTTGGCTAAAATTATGTGTATGATGGAATTTTCCTTTGAAAATTTTATAGCATTATCTAAAATGATTAAAAACATCTGCTTTAGCCTGTCATAGTCACCCATCATCATGTACGCCGGCTTATCCTTTGTCAATTCAACTTTGATATTTTTTTCATCACTGATAGCATGGACACTTTTTATCAAATCTTCAAAAATTTGAAGTACATTTACAGGTTCCTTATCTACTTCAAAGTCTGGATTCTGCATCTTGGAAAGTAAAAGTAAATCACCAACCAGACGTTCCATGCCTTTGCACTCGGAGAGAATTTTTACATAATATTGATAGATTTTTTCCTCATCTGTAATAATTCCATCTAACAGGGATTCTGTGTAGGCTCTGATTACAGTAATAGGTGTTCTAAGTTCATGGGATACATTAGCAAAAAAATCAACTCTGACCTGTTCCCTATTTTGTCTCTCTATTTCATTTTCCTTTAATTCTACTGCCAAAATATCAATCGTTCTTGCCAAATCACCTATTTCATCCTGCCTCTTAATTTCAGTATGACTTTCGTAATCTCCGTCAGCCAATTTTAGTGCAGTTGCTCTCATAAGAGATATCGGATTCGATATTCCTTTTGCAAACACTATAGCTATAATGAAAGAAATAAACAAAGAAACACCAACACTTAAATAAATCATACTCATACTATTCTGTATTAATTTTTCCTGCTCTTTAATTTCAGAAACCAACATAACTGCACCAACTACTTCATCATTTACCCAAACCGGAACGCCTACAACTGCAGACATACCTCCAAATTCTTCATAATAACCGCTCCGATGTTCAATAAAACCAGCAAATGCCTTTCTAATAACCTGGGTAAAGTCCTGCGGAAGAATAATATCCTCCCAGCTGGCGGATTCTACACTCTTATCCATAGGATTGACGGCATCCGGATTCGATATGGTCCATATATCAGGTTTATCTGTGTCCATTTGTTGCAGCACATTTAAATATTCCAAGAAATTTTCAGTTTCATTATTCTGAATCATTGAAGATAACTGTTCTGAGATACGGTCAGCTTGATCTTGTAGTCTGCTTTGATAATTATCCATTGAAGTGTTTGTATATAGATTCATAAAAATTAGACCTACCAATATTGCCGATAGGGTAAGCATTATAGCAAAATTAATATATACCTTAAAAAATATGCGATTGTGAATTCTGACCTTTTTCTTTCTCTCCCTATTCGTACCCATGCGCTCTTACTTTCATACTGTAATATACAGGGTCGCTGCCTTCTGATTCTATGCCTGCAACGACCCATTACAATCCTTTTTATTTATTCTTCATCAATTTCAAATTTGTAGCCTACACCCCAAATTGTTTTTATGCTCCATTCAGGATGCGGTACCGCATCCAGTTTTGCCCTAAGTCTTTTAATATGGGAATCTACAGTTCTGCTATCTCCAAAGTAATCAAAGCCCCAAAGGCTGTCTAGTAAATTATCCCTTGTAAAAACTTTATTCGGATTTTTTGCCAGTGTCCACATGGTTTCGATTTCTTTTTTTGTCAGGGACATCTTATTGCCATTAATATGTAAGGTATACTCATCCAAATTAATTAACAAATTGCAAAGTGAAATCGTGTTGCCTGACTTTATGTCTTTTTCTGTTCTTGTCATACGCCTTAGTACTGCTCTTATTCTAGCCATCACCTCACTTGGACTGAATGGTTTTACAATATAATCATCTGCTCCGATATCCAGCCCCATAATTCTTTCAAAGTCTTCTCCTCTGGCAGTTATTAATATGACGGGCACATTAGATTTAGCCCGTATTTTCCGGCATACCTCATATCCATCCTCTTTTGGCATCATTACATCCAGCAGCACAGCCACCGGATTATAACGTTCAAACATACGGAAGGCTTCCTCGCCATCACCTGCAACTACTGGTTCCAGCCCTTCTTTTTTTGAATAGGCAGATAAAACGTCAGTAATATCATTGTTGTCATCGGCGATTAAAATGTATTGCATGTCGTTTTCCTCCAAATATTTTAATGCATTAAGCTTTCGTATCAATTTTCCTTTGCTTATAGATAGACCTAGGGTTACCGCTACATGCAAATAAGATACCACACTCAGCTACCAGCAATTATTTAGCTGCTATCGTATCCTTTCATGACAGCTTTAAAAATCCCAGGACTTATTTTTAATTTCATAAATTATTATAGTCTATATTACCTTGTAAATACAAGTGGAAATAAATTATTAAGTATTAAGTTCTCTTTAAGTTCTTAAGATTTTTTTAAGATGTTGCCATGTTTCTGACAAAAACTAGTATTATAGTAATTTTATGATAGGTTAGTGGGAATCATTCTTTGGAATGATGCAATAAATAATGCAAGATTGGAATTGGAGGTCAATGCCATGCGAAAAGGTTTCTTTAATAAGTGTCTTATGGCACTGGGCATGTGTTTATTTTTTACTGTAATTTTACCAATTCCTGTTGCCGGCACCGTTAAGACTGCAAGCGCAAGTACTATTGAAGAAGGGCAAAATGATATTAAGTTAAATGTTAAAAGTAAGTCTCTGGTAAAAGATACCACGTTTACTTTAAAAACTTATAATGTTACCGATAAGCAAAAGGTGTCCTACAAATCAGGCTCCACTTCAATAGTTACGATTGATGATGCAGGACTTATTACTGCCGTTGATTTCGGAACTACTGTTATCACTGTTACCATAAAGGAAGGAGTCAAAACAGTTACATCCTTGGAATGTGAAATAACTGTCGGCCCCCCTGCACTCAGTGTAAAATTAACAAAGTCCGAAATAACTCTGGCTGTTGGTGATAAAACCACCCTTTCAGCTATTTTAAAACCAAACAATACAGTAGAAGAAGCGAAATTCTCCAGTAATGACTCTTCCATTGCAAGTGTCAGTATCGGAGGGCGTGTTACCGCCAGAACAGTAGGTGTTACCTACATATTTGCATCCATTGGTAACGGTAAATATGATATGTGTAAAGTTACGGTAGTAGAGAAGCTAGAACAGACAGACCAGTCAACTGAATAAGGTAATCAGTACAAACCCATGAAAATCCCGGGATTCTAGTAAGAATCCCGGGATTTTATCTTTACACCAATCTTTAACTTAATTAAGTACATTTAACAACTGCACATTGTCAGTCAACGGTTATATCTTCCTCATTCACTTTTTCTACAGGCATTGTATAGTCTTCTGTGCTTTTTTTAGCTGACCCCGACATACCTTCACCTGAGAATTTAGCTTTTACAGCATCCATAAAATTAAAACCCGTCATAGCTTCTATTGTTTCTGGTAACTGGCTGATAATATCGGTTACATATCCGGATACTTTAGCTGCACCTTTTGCATTACCATCTGCACCGCTGCCATTGTCAATAATAACGATTTTTTCGGTTTTAGCCAAGGGTTCTGCTACTGAAGCTGCAATATCAGGCAATTTATCAATAATCATCTGTGTTACAGCCGCATTATTATAAAGTTTATAAGCAGCAGCCTTTTTCTCCATGGTCTCAGCTTCCGCTTTACCCTTTGCCAGAATGGCAGCAGCTTCTGCCTCACCTTTAATTCTTATAGCTTCTGCTTCCGCTTCTGCTTTTACCTTAATGGACATACCGAAAGCTTCTGCATCTTTTAATTCTGAGTATTTTTTAGCATCCGCCTGCTTGCTAATCTTGTACATATCTGCATCGGCTTGTTTATTTACAGTTGCAAGAAGTTCTTTTTCACGTCTGCTTGCTTCTTTTTCCTGGATTTCTGTTTCTTTTTCCTTTTTGGTTAACTCAACTAACATGGCAGTTTCCGTAACCTCTTTGGCAACCTTGTTTTTCTCTATCTGATAGGCCGAGTCAGCTTTTGCTTTCACAGTTTCCTGTTCTTCACGATATGCCTGAATCTTTAATTCCTTTTCCTTATTCGCTTCCGCCACGTGTGTTTCAGCAATAATTTTTGCTTCTTCGCCAAGCCTTTCTGCTTCAGATACCTTGATTTTGGTTTCTTTTAAGGCTTCTGCTTCTGCAATAGCTGCATTTTTCTTAACTTCTGCAATTCGTGGTTTACCAAGTGCCTCTAAGTATCCATTCTTATCAGATATATCACGAATGGTAAAGGCTTTTAATTCAAGACCCATACTGGAAAGACCTACTGCTGCTACCTCCTGAACCTGAGAGGCAAATTTTTCACGGTCTTTATAAATTTCTTCAACCGTCATTTTAGATATGATTTCACGCAGCTTACCTTCTAATACGTCCTTCGCTGTGTCTTTTATAATGTCAATAGTCTGTTGCTCTTTACCTGTATAGAACTGCTCAACTGCATTTAAGATGCTCTCTTTATCGCTTTTTACTTTAATAACTGCGACACCGTCTGCGCGGATATCAACACCTTGTTCTGTTCTGGCACCTTCTGTTCTGATTTCGATTTTCATATTCTCAAGAGAAATCTTATCGGAACGCTCCAGAAGTGGTATAACGAAACCACCTCCACCAGAGATGACTCTCTTTTTAAGACCTGTAACTACCACAGCTTTGTCCTGGGGTACTCTTTTCCACATTGTTGTTATTAACAATACAAAAAGTAGTATCGCACCCACGATGCTTCCTGCAATAATAATTGCTTCCATACTTCCATCCTCCTATTGTTATTCCTAATTCCAAAAAACCAAAGCCGTTGTTATGTAAAGTGACTTCTCAAGTATCTTGGAATAATGTATATCTCGCAGTTGTCTGCGTTAGATATCATCAAAACTGGATACATAAAACACATGGTCCTCAATCCAGCATATGGCAACATCCTTACCAACCTTGATTTCAGAACCATTGGTGGCTTTTGCGGGTGATACATAACTGTTATCATTTATAATATATCTTATCTCACCAAAGCCATTCTTAAATATGGTTTCTGAAACCACAGCCCTTAATCCTACCAAATCTTCAGCATTTGGTGTACTAGTATTTTGTGCATTTTTTAAAGGCTTAATCAGAAATCTGCTCATTGTCATACATACCAGAATACCTGCGGCGAGAGCCGCCAGCAAAATCAATAGTTTGCCAAGAGCAGGAAAATAATCGCTAAATATCCATCCCACTCCACCAAAGACTGTAGAAAACAGTACAAAAAGAATTGGATTAAATGGTAAGAAAAAAGAGTTTCCTAAAAAATCTATATCCAAATCCAGTCCATCAATTCCAAAAGCTTCAAACAAGCTTCCGAATAGAAAGGAAATTACTAGTAGTCCGATTCCTGTAAAAAAACACACCTGAAACACCAAAAGCATACTTATACACCTCCCGCTCTAGCCTATTGTTATGTAAGATATTGCTTTATTATATTGTATATCTCCTGCATTAAGTACTTCTTACGCTATTATTAAAATTAGATTAGAAAACGCTCCAAATTTTGTCTGGTACTAATATTGTAACATTTTTTCATGTTAAGTCAACTTTATACTTTTCTTTGACAGTATATTAGTTTTCACTCCAAAGATTGACATTTATTACTATTTGTGATAGATTTAGACTATCATTATAAGCGTAATCTGTCAACAATCCCTATAAGTGATACAGTACATCTCATCTTATTAGCGGCTAATAGGATAGATTACCCGGATAGTGAATAAATATTTTTTAGTACTAGGAGGTTAAGTATGAATAAGGGAACAGTTAAATGGTTCAACGCAAAAAAGGGGTTTGGTTTTATCTCAGATGAAGAAGGCAAAGATATTTTTGTTCACTTCTCCGCTATAACAATGGACGGCTTTAAGGTTCTTGAAGAAGGACAGGCTGTAGCATTTGATATTGTTAACGGAGAAAAAGGACCTCAGGCTGCTAATGTAACAGCCGTGTAATTTAAACGTATTTCAGTTATAATCAGAAGTCTACGTTATAAACTGCATCTCTGCTTCGTGATACACCAGAGGTTCAGACGCATATACATAAATGAATACTATTTCATGTACTATAATATAGATTTTACATAAGGGGTTATAACGAAAAAGGATAATGCAGATTTTCTTAAACGGAAATCTGCATTATCCTTTTTAATCTACTTATTAATGTTTAAAATGTCTCATTCCTGTAAATACCATGGCTATTCCATATTCATTGCACTTATTAATGGAATCTTCATCCCTTACAGAGCCACCTGGTTGAATAATGGCAGTAATACCTGCCTGATGAGCAGCCTCCACGCAATCATCAAAAGGGAAGAAAGCATCAGAAGCTAACACCGCATCTCTTGCTGCGTCTTCACCTATTAACTCACCGGCGTGTTCAATGCTTTGTCTTGTTGCCCACACACGATTTACCTGCCCCGGCCCAATTCCAATACTTTGTCTGTCCTTTGCAAGTGCAATACCATTGGACTTCACAAACTTAACAACCCTCCAGGCAAATAATAAATCGTTCATTTCTTTTTCACTTGGAACACGGGCTGTAACAACCTTCATATCCTCTTCTACTAATAACTTACTATCAATGGTCTGCACAATTAAACCACCATTTACCTTTTTTAAATCATATGCATTTTCATTCTGTGGTACTTCAATCTCTGTAAGCTTAAGAACCCTCACATTTTTCTTTGTCTGCAATAATGCCAAAGCTTCTTTTTCATAATCCGGTGCAACAATCACTTCTAAGAATACCTTAACCATATCCTCCGCCATCTTTAGAGTAACCATACGATTTGCCACTACAATTCCTCCAAAGATAGAAACCTTGTCGGCTTCATAGGCTTTATTCCAGGCCTCATATATATTCTCACTGCTGCCCACACCACAAGGATTTCCATGTTTGCAGGCAACCACTGTAGGTTCTGTAAATTCTTTTAGCAATTCAAGTGCGCCGTTAGTATCATTAATATTATTAAAGGATAACTCTTTTCCATTTAACTGTACAGCATCTGCTATAGAACCTGTCAACCTGCCAATTTCCCTGTAAAAGGCTGCTTTTTGATGGGGATTTTCTCCATAACGCATGTCCTGAACCTTTTCAAAGGTCATGGTAAGAGTGTCTGGAAGTTCCGTATCCTTTCTTTCCTTTCGAAGATAGTCTGCAATCATAGTGTCATAGCTTGAAGTGTGCATAAATACCTTTTGCATCAGATAGAATTTCGTGTCTAAAGATACTGCACCTTCTCCCTTTAGCTCCTTTAAGACCTTGGTATAATCATCAGGGTCAACAACAACTGCAACATCCTGATAGTTTTTTGCAGCACTGCGAAGCATGGTAGGCCCACCAATATCAATGTTTTCTACTGCCTCTTCTCTGGTAACCCCATCCTTTAATATAGTTGCCTTAAAAGGATACAAATTTACCACAACAATATCTATGGTCTCTACTTCAAGCTCCTTTAACTGTTCCATATGTTCTTTCTTGCTTCTCATCGCTAATAACCCGGCATGAACTTTCGGATGCAGTGTTTTAACTCTGCCATCCAGACATTCCGGAAAACCTGTTACTTCCGAAATTTCTATGGCTGCTATTCCTGCCTCTTTTAACTTACCATAAGTTCCTCCGGTAGAAATAATTTCTATGCCCATTCCCACTAATTCCTTGGCAAATTCTACAATACCGGTCTTGTCTGATACACTAATTAATGCTCTCATACTACTCTCCTTTTGTATTTTAATAGAAAAAACCACCCAGGTAACCGGGTAATATACATACTTATATATGTATCGTTACCTAAGGCTGCCCAGGCGGTCGGCTATTATTATTTTGTACTCCCCGTGGGTAAACTCCCACTTTCCGCCAGTCGTACAAATCTGCCTATAGTATACCTTACTATATTTATTATTTCAAGTTGTTTTTGCAAGCAGCTACAACAAGTTAGTTGCCGAGTCTACACTTTAGAAAGTTTTAAGGAATGCTATTTGCTATTTGGTATTTCCTGTTATATAATAAACACCATACAATACAAGCTGAATTTATTCAACTTACAATGTTTATATTATATGTCAAATAGAAATCTAAAAATGTAACACAGAAATGTCTAAGAGGCATAAAACAGGGCAGTATAAGTAAGAGCTTCCCTGTGAAAGGAGTTTATTTGTGAAAAGATTGAAAATGACTGATATTTTGATTGGTATTGTATTTACCTTTCTGTTTATATCTGTTGGAGTCATTGCAGCTGTCAACTTCCGCTACCTTTATTATTTTGATATTAATTATCTGAAAATCCCCGAACTTTCAGGACTGGATGCGGCTATAATCCGCGAAAATTATGATGCTTTAATCGATTATAATTCTCCATTTTTTAAAGGTGGGTTAAACTTTCCGACTCTCCCCGCCTCTGCCTCTGGTTTACAACATTTTGAAGAAGTAAAGAGTATATTTATGTCCTTTTATTTTATTGCTTTTATCAGTTTTGTACTTGCTCTTATCATTATTCTGTACAAAAAAAGAAAGCGTGATTACAGTTATTTATTTATCTCCTCCCTAACAGTGATTATACTTCCAATCATTGTAGCTATAGGCTGCGCCATAAATTTTGATGCCGCCTTTATATTCTTTCATAAGATATTTTTTCGAAATGACTATTGGATGTTCGACCCGGTTACCGACCCGGTCATAACCATATTGCCGGACACATTTTTTCTCCATAGCCTGCTGTTTATTATTGCCTGTGTTCTATTAGGCAGTATTCTACTATACACTATCTACCGAATACTCATAAATAGAAGGTGGTCTTCTTTAACTTTAAAATAAGAATTCACACTGAATATAGTCTGCTACTATATTCAAAGTACGAACAGCAATAAAGTAAATATATACTCTCGCTTACAAAATAAAATGCTCACTTACCACCTACTGTTTTATAGCCAACTGTAGGATGTAAATGAGCATTTTAAATATAAAGTATTATAACTAGCTATTCAACCTATTTAAATGGCATGAACCTATCAAATCAAATGAACTTATTTGAGTCCTGCCAGGTAGGGAAAGCTGATTTTAAATTCTGTTCCAACGCCTAAGGTACTATCTACCTGAATATTTCCATTATAAAGCTCTACAATATGCTTTACTATGGACAAGCCAAGACCAGTCCCGCCTTGCTTTCTGGAACGTCCCCTATCTACCCGGTAGAATCGTTCAAAAATTCTAGCCAGATGTTCTTTCTCGATTCCAATACCGGTATCCTTAATTTGTACAAACAATGTATTCCCTTCCTCCAGACAATCAACGGAAATAGTTCCTTCCTCCGTATATTTAATAGCATTGTCTAGCAGGTTGATAAATAATTGCTTCATACGGTCTGGATTACAGTAAAAGGGTCTTACATAAGGCTTCGGGCAGAAATTTATCTTTACCTTATCGGTAATCTTTGGCTGAAGCAGCTCAATCACCGCATTAATGGTTTCATTTATATCACAGGGCAAGGATTCATATTCCCTTTTTGATTCAATTTCTGATAATAACAATATGTCCTGTATCAGACTATATAACCGTTCCGCTTCTATATCTATAATATCGAGAAAACGGTTTGCTATTGCTTCATCCTTAATTGCTCCGTTTTTTAGTGTATCAATAAAGCCTCGGATTGAGGTTAATGGTGTCTTCAATTCGTGAGTTACATTGGATACAAAATCTGTACGTATACTTTCTAGTTTTTTAAGCTGTGTAACATCCTCAATAATCAAAAGTACACCAAAATAATGTTCGCCTTCCAGACCAAGTGGTGTTGCTGTAACTCTGATGTTACGTATTGTTTTCTTTAACAGGGTTCCCTCTTTTGTCACACTGCTATTCGTGTCCCTTACCTGATCAATGGCATCAAATACCGCAGCATTTCGTAAGAAATTATATAAGGATACACCCTGAATTATTTCTTTATCCGGCTTAACCACTTCTAAAAAAGCTTTATTGTAAAATAATATCTCGCTGGTATCTCCAATTGCTACTACGCCGGCTGTCATACTGCTCAACATAGCTTCCAATTCAGCATTTCTCTTGGTTAAATTATCAATTGTACCTTTTAGATTAGCAGCCATAATATTAAAAGAATCAGCCAGTTTTCCTACAACGGATTTGTCCCTTGTATATATCTTAATATTATAATCGCCTTCAGATATACGCCCTGCGGCTCTTGCTACTTCGTTAACAGGCTTTGCCAACAGGTTCGTAAATACTGCTGCTGCAATTACTGCAAGTATAAAACAAAGTATGATAGCATACACTATGGAATCTGCAAACTGTCTGTTTAAAAATTTAATTTGGGCTATGGGCAGGGATATTCGCAGTACTCCTTCTAAATCTCCGTTCTTTAGTGGGACAGCACTATAGGAATACTCCTGTCCCATAGTTTTGGAATAACGGTTAACAGTTACACTGTTACCCCTTAAAGCACCTATAACCTCTTCCCGGCTTTTGTGATTTTCCAGTCTTTCCTCGGTACTAGAGTCTGCCAGCACCTTTCCCTCTTTATCAATTAAAGTGATACGAAACTTATATTTTACCGAATATTTTAGTACAAAGGTTTCATAATCATTATTGGAATCCATTTCTTCCTCTGAAAAAATATCTGCCATCAGTTTTGCCTGATTCAAATAATACTCCTGGCTTTGCTCATAGACATACTCATAGCCTTTATTCCAGAAAATAAATGCAGACATGCCAATGGCGAGCAGGATGATAGCAAGGTAACTGAAATATAGTTTCTTATGCATGAAAAACCTCCTTTATGCAAATTTATATCCCATACCTCGTACTGTCTTAATATATATCGGATGACTTTCATCCTGTTCAATTTTTTTACGCAAATTACTAACATGAACATCCACAGTCCTGGTTTCTCCAATATAGTCGTAGCCCCATACCTTTTCAAGTAAGTTATCCCTTGTAAATACGATTCCTCGATTTTTAGCTAAAAGATACAAAAGTTCAAACTCTTTATAAGATAATTCCACTGCTTCACCCCTTACAGTTACGGTCCGTCTTGACCGGTTAAGCTCCAGATAATCTATAACAATCTTTTCTTCTTTTTCTGCTTCATCTGTCTCAAAGCTGGCCTCACTTCTTCTAAGAACTGCTTTTATTCTTGCTAAAAGCTCATGCACACCAAACGGTTTTACCAAGTAATCATCGGAGCCAACTTCCAGCCCTACTACCTTACTGATTTCATCACCTTTTGCAGTGAGGAAAATAACCGGAAGTGTTCTGTGTGGCTTACCTGCCCGGATACGGCGTAAAACTTCAATACCATCAATACCCGGAAGCATCCAATCCAGCAATACAATATCGATTTTTTCTTTATCAATCAATTCTAACGCTGTCTCTCCGCTATCTGCCTGTATTACTCGAAAACCATCCCTTTCTAAATTGTAGGTCAGCAATTCTAAAATATGTTCTTCATCATCCACTGCTAAAACAGTCTTCATATTCACCTCTTATTCCACCTATTGAATCGCGTACATTGCGTTTTGATCTATAGAGCATCCAGTATTATCATCCAATTACTAAGTCACCCGTTACAATAAAGGTTATCCACTCTGCGATATTTGTTGCATGGTCTGCCATTCTTTCCAAATATTTTATAATCATCAAGTAACAGATACATTGCGGTACCATATTTGAATCTTTTTGCATGGTTTCTGACAATTCTTCCGTTATTTTTTCAAAATAAGTATCAACTTCATCATCTGCCTGAATTACCTTCGTAGCCTTTTCCAGATTGCCTTCTACAAAACTGTCAATGGTACCAATTACCATCTTTTTCATAGCACTAATCATATCAGACAAATTTTTGGGAGGATTTACTTTGGGCAGTTTACTTAAACGTATAATGTATTCTGATATATCCACACAGTGGTCTGCAATTCGTTCAATGTCTGTAATAATTTTCATAATAGATGTAATTTTTCTTAAGTCGCTTGCTAACGGCTGCTGCTTTGCAATAATATTAATACAATCCTTTTCAATCTGCTGTTCCAATAAATCAATTTCATCATCCCGATCTATTATTTTCTTTGAAATGGCGGTATCCGTATTATCAAGTGCCAATATCATTTCATTTGTTGATAGTTCCAGAATACTCCCCATCTTTATTACGTCATTGTTCAGCGCTTCCAGTTGTGCAATAAATGTTTGTCTCATACTATATACCCATTGCAGCCACAATTAAAAGGTTGAAAGAATTCTAATGTGGCATCCTTTCTATATCAAAATTTTCATTCAACCCTGTGATACCATGTACCACCTTTATTTCATGTCTGTAAATTCAAATTTCTCAATATTCAGACTTCTTCTACTTTCATATTAAGCAGTAATTTCATAATATGCAAGCTATTTTTAACCGAATCTACCCGTAATGTAATCTTCTGTCTTTTTATTTTTAGGCTTATTAAAAATTTGCTCGGTGTCACCATATTCCACCACTTCACCAGTAAGGAAAAATGCTGTTTTATCAGATATTCTACCAGCCTGCTGCATGTTATGAGTTACAATAATAATAGAATACTGCTGCTTTAACTCTGTTGCCAAATCTTCTATTTTTAGAGTAGAAATAGGGTCAAGAGCTGAGGTAGGTTCATCCATTAGAATTACTTCTGGTTCTATGGCTAAGGTTCTTGCAATACAAATTCTTTGCTGCTGCCCACCGGATACGGCCAACGCACTTTTCTTTAATTTATCTTTTACTTCTTCCCAGATTGCTGCCTGTTTTAAAGAACGCTCTACGATTTCATCCAGTACACTCTTTTTCTTAATTCCATGTATTCTTGGACCATATGCTACATTATCATATATGCTCATAGGAAATGGATTAGGCTGTTGAAATACCATTCCTACTCTGGTTCTTAATTGAATGGCATCCATGTCCTTATAAATATCTACACCATCCATGGTTATACTTCCTGTAATCTTTACACTTTCTATCAAATCATTCATGCGGTTAATGGTCTTTAAAAATGTTGATTTACCACAGCCGGAAGGACCGATAAAAGCTGTAATTTTACCTTTATAGATTTCCATATTTATCTTTTTTAGGGCCTGGAAATTACCGTAATACAAGTCCAAATCCTTTACTGAAAATTTAACTGTATCGTTCACCTTACATCCTCCTGTTACTACTTCCTCTTATTTTAGTTTGTTCCTTTTTTCCTTAAAAATAACCTGGTAATCAACTTAGAGGCTACATTCAGGACGATGATTAATATAAGAAGTACCACTGCTATAGAACTGGCAGTACTAAGATCACCGGTCTCTTTAATTAACCAATACATCTTTGTTGTAAGAGTTGCCGCCGAGGCCTCTCCGCCCACCAGTGAAATCGGAATCTGCGCTACGGTACCAGCAGTCCAAATTAATGCAGCAGATTCCCCCACAATCCTGCCGATTCCTAAAATCATGGCAACTAAAATACCTGGAAGTGCTCCTGGCAATATAATTTTTCTGATTGTTTGAAGCTTTGTGGCTCCCAATCCAAAGGAGGACTCTCTATAAACCTTGGGAATCTCCTTTAACGCTTCTTCTGTTGCTGAAATAATAGTTGGTAAAAGCATGATACTTAAAGTTAGCGCACCTGCTAATATAGAATATTGCATTTTTGCTATTTGAACAAAAACCAGCATACCAAATAAACCATATATAATAGAAGGAATACCTGCTAAATTTTGTATGGCAAATCGTATTAATCTGAGAACACGACCGGGTTTTGCATACTCATTTAAGTATATTGCAGAACTGATTCCGATAGGACCTGCGATTGCCAGTGTCAATATAATAATATAGATAGTTGATATTAACATAGGCATAATACCGCCACCAGGTCTTATTACTTTAAGTCTTATAGCTGCGTCACTGCTTCCCATAATGAGAGCTGCTACTTCTTCGGCTTTCATCCCTTTGGTATTTTCTGAATCCACCTTAGTGATAATATCTGATTTCTTTAGCTCATAAAGCTGCTCCTTCATATTAAGTGCTTTTCGTACCGGAGAATTACTTTCTATTTCCTTTATATATACAGTATCGTCCTCATCCTCAAGGGTAATCCCTAAAGAGGGTACATACTTTGGATTGGTACTAGCTTCACCAGCTTGTTTATTTACATTTACAAATGTAGTTCTACTATCCCAGTTACGTACTAAAAAGTTAAGGTTTACGCCTGGAATTCCTTTATATAAAATAAAACCGATAATTACTGCTAATATGGCTACCGTTAAGGCAGTGGATAGGTATATTAACCCTTTTAAAAACCCATCTGACCATTTTCTTTTATTCCAATTGCTTTTTTCCATCTGCAAACTCCTATTATCCATTAACTGCTAGAGCCCTGGCTGCCCAGTCTGCTGGTTAGTTTTATTAGTGTTATGTTAATTACCATTATAAAGACAAACAGTATTACTCCGGTTGCAAATAGCATGTCTTGATGCTTGCCAGATGCATAGCCCATTTCCATGGCAATATTAGTAGTAAGAGGTCGTATTTTTGAAAAGATACTTTTTGGCAGACCTCCAATATTATTACCTGCAATCATCATAACTGCCATGGTTTCACCGATGGCCCTTCCGATACCAAGTACAGTTGCAGTCAGGATACCTGAACGTGCCGCAGGAATAACTGCTTTAAATATAGTCTGGGTTTTGGATGCACCAAGACCTAAGGAGGCTTCCCTATAAGATTTTGGAACAGCCCGTATACTACTTTCACTAAGTGATATAATGGTTGGCAGAATCATAATCGTTAATACGCAGATTACGGCCAATAAGGATTCTCCTTGGCCGGTCGGTGATATCTTATTAATGGCCGGTACTATTACCCCTAAACCAAACGCTCCGTAAATAACAGACGGAATTCCGGCCAACAATTCGATGGCCGGTTTTATAATTGCCACTAATTTTTTTGGCGCTATCTCAGCAATGAATACAGCAGTTAATAAACCAATGGGAACCCCGAGCACAATTGCGCCCAGGGTTGCCAGTACAGAACCAGCAATCATATAGAATACTCCATATATATCATTGCCGGGATCCCATTTCATTCCGGTTATAAATTTTAAGAAGCTGTATGCATCATCTCCGAAGAACGGTTTCAAGCCTTTGGAGAACACAAAGAGAATTATGGCGATAACGCTTAGTACACTTGCCAGTGCACATACCAGAAATATTCCGTGAAATAGCTTTTCTGGAAACTCACTACGTTTGCTTATCTTATTATCTTTGTATGCAATCTTTTTCATTAGTCTACTCTGATGCCTCCGTGATCTTCTACAAATCCCTGACCGTCTTCACTTACCGCAAATTCTAAGAAAGCTTTTGCCACAGGTGTCTGAGTTGCTTCCATTGATGCGAAAATAAATGGTCTGGATAAGCTATAGGTTCCTGCCTTTGCATTTTCTGCTGTAGGTTCTACACCACCTACTGTCAAAGCTTTTACTGTTTCATCAATAAAGGAGAAAGATACATAACCAATAGCATTTGCATTACCTGCTACAGACTGCTGAACATTACCGTTACCTTCAAGAACCGTAGCATCTTCTACTAACCCGCCTGCGTCTTCTAGCTTAATTAACTCCTCAAACGCTCCTCTTGTTCCAGAAGCACCTTCTCTGGATACTACAACGATGTTTGCATCACTTCCACCTACCTGGTTCCAGTTGGTGATTTCACCGCTATAAATTTTAACTAAATCTTCTAAGGTTATATCTGTTACGGTGTTTGCAGGGTTTACAGCAACTGCAATACCGTCATATGCAAAAATTACTTGTTTTAAACCATCCACTTTTTCTTCATCCTTTAATTCTCTGGAAGATGCACCGATGTCATTAGAACCTGCTAAAGTGTCTGCTATACCGGCAGAAGAACCGGTTCCTGTATAATTAATATTTACATCTGGATTTAAAGCTGTAAATTCATCAATCATATCCATTAAAATCTTTTCTACGGAAGTGGAGCCTGTTATAGAAATAGTTCCTGATAAGTCTCCATCCGTTTCGGCAGCTTCTGTTGGCTCTGTTGTTGCTTCCGGTGCCTTAGTTGCCTCCGCAGTGGGTTCTGTTGTCGGCGTTACATCTGTATTTGTTTCACTGTTACTGTTGCTGGAACATCCACCCAAAGCTCCGATTAGTGCGATGGTTAAAAGTGTAATCAGTATTTTTTTCATTCTCTTCATTTCTTTCCTCCTGATTTTGGGATCCCCCTATGATTTTTTGTTGCTTGTTTAACTTACAATACGAATTTTATACTGTAAATGTAATACGTGTATTTTTCTAATGTAAAGTCTTTGTAAACTAATAAAACTCTCTATAAATGTATTATTCAATAAAAATGTAGTAAATCTCTGCGATTTTTCCTTATTTTCTTGCATATGCCGCCTTTGGAAGTAGTTTACCCTGATTACGAATTTACATTCTTTTTTTGATATGCTAAAATGTAAACACATGGATTTACATAATACCTTCTTATAAATGAATAAATTTGAAAGAAAATAAAATGGGAGTTAAGTTAAAAAACAGGAACGAAAGGAATGAAAGTTAATATGAAAAAACAAGATTATTTGAAATGGGATGAATATTTTATGGGGATTGCTCTGTTATCAGCAGAACGCAGTAAAGATCCCAATACCAGCGTTGGTGCTTGTATCGTAAGCGAAGACAATAAGATTCTTTCTGTAGGTTATAACGGTATGCCCATCGGCTGTTCCGATGATGAATTTCCCTGGGAACGTGACGGGTCTGCTCTGGATACCAAATACGTGTATGTCTGTCACGCCGAAATGAATGCTATCTTAAATTACACCGGTACTCATATGAAGGGCGCAAAGGTATATGTAACTTTATTTCCCTGCAATGAATGTACCAAAGCTCTGATACAAAAGGGAATCAAGGAAATTATTTATCTATCCGATAAATATTCAGAAACAGATGCTGTCAAAGCAGCAAAACGTATGCTTGACGCCACCGGTATCGTATACCGAAAATATAATTCAATTAACAGAGATGTGGTTATTCATTTATAATATATATAACCCTGCCTTTCTCCTTAATATTCATTCATATTTTCTTAAGACAAAAACAGAAAAATTTAACGATTCTTTCCTTGAGATTTTTGGTGATTTGTGTAAAAATATAAAGGAATTGAATTTTGCATATATTTAAATATAAACATATACACGAATAACTGTAGAAAGGCTTGGTCTCTTTTCAATGCTTACAAAAGAACAATGGCTTAAAAGAAAACGCAGAAAAAGGGGCTTTAGATTGCTCGTCTTAACAACTGTTGTGATGTTAATCATAGTCTCTGCCGCATATATCGGATTATCCGTTATAAGCTTTAACTCACCCATGTTAACTGGTATCTTTCAGAAAAAGATTACTCTCGAAAGCCCTATCATACTAAAAGACCTTTTAACACCTAATGATTATTCCAGACCTCAGACTCCGTTACCCAAGGTAAATAGTATCGTTATTCATTATACTGCTAATCCTGGTACTAGTGCTGAGGCGAACAGAAACTATTTCGAAAATTTAAAGACGACAAAGACCACCTCCGCCAGCAGCCATTTTATTGTAGGTCTTGAAGGTGAAATTATTCAATGTATTCCTTTAAATGAGGTTGCCTTTGCTTCAAATGACAGAAATTCTGATACCATCTCCATAGAAAGCTGCCATCCTGATAAAACCGGCAAGTTTAATGATATCACCTATCAGTCACTGGTACAACTCACTGCCTGGCTATGTGCGAAATACGATTTGAAGCGAGAAGATATCATCAGACATTACGATGTTTCAGGAAAGCACTGTCCCATTTACTATGTAGAACATGAAGATGCCTGGGAGCAATTTAAGAATGATGTAATGGCTTACATGAAGGAAAATGCTACTAAATAATAAAAGGATTTGATAAATTCAGACATTGAATTTATCAAATCCTTTTGTGTTCAGTAATATGTTATGTTTAGTTGATTAAAAACCGTTTCTGTCATGTTTCTAATATCGATTAGTGATTGTCTTCCACACTATAATTTGGTGCTTCCTTTGTGATATGAATATCGTGAGGGTGACTTTCCTTTAAGGATGCTGCTGTTATCTTAACAAATTTACCGCTTTGTTTCAGTGACTCAACAGTTGCAGTTCCGCAATATCCCATACCAGATCTCAAACCACCGATTAACTGGAATACCGTATCTTCTACTGTACCTTTGTATGCTACACGCCCTTCAACACCTTCTGGTACCAGTTTCTTTGCATTGGACTGGAAGTATCTGTCCTTGCTTCCATTTTCCATAGCTGAAATAGAACCCATACCACGGTATACTTTATATTTTCTGCCCTGGAATAATTCAAATTCTCCCGGACTTTCGTCACAACCGGCAAATATACTTCCCATCATACAAACATTTGCACCGGCAGCAATGGCCTTAGTCATATCACCGGAATATTTTATACCGCCGTCAGCAATGATTGGAATATTATATTTCTTAGCTGCAGCATAGGAATCCATAATAGCAGTAACCTGAGGAACGCCAATACCAGCAACAATTCTTGTTGTACAGATAGAACCAGGTCCGATACCAACTTTAACGGCATTTACGCCGGCTTTAATTAGATCTTCTGTGGCTTCTCCCGTTGCTACATTACCGGCAATAATCTGTAAGTCCGGATAGGTATCACGAACCATTCTTACCACCTTAAGTACATTACCTGAATGTCCATGCGCTGTATCAATTACAATTGCATCAACCTTAGCCTTCACTAAAGCATCTACACGCTCTAATATATTAGAAGTTACACCAACCGCTGCCGCACATAGAAGTCTTCCCTGGGAATCTTTTGCAGATAAAGGGTATTTGATTTGTTTTTCAATATCTTTTATTGTTATAAGACCTTTTAAGTTACCGTCTTTATCAACAATAGGAAGTTTTTCCTTACGGACAGAAGCTAAAATCTTCTTAGCTTCATCTAAGGTAATGTCTTCTAATGCTGTAATCAGACCTTCTGAGGTCATACTTTCTTTTATCTTTTTGGAATAATCGGTTTCAAATTTTAAGTCACGATTTGTTATGATACCTACCAGTTTTTTCCCTTCGGTAATTGGTACACCCGATATTCTGTATTTTGCCATTAATTCATTGGCATCTTCTAAAGTATGCTCTGGTGATAAATAAAATGGATCTGTGATTACTCCATTCTCTGAACGTTTTACTTTATCTACTTCTTCTGCCTGCTGTGATATTGACATGTTTTTATGAATTACGCCAATACCTCCCTGCCTAGCCATAGCAATCGCCATTCTATGTTCTGTAACAGTATCCATTCCCGCACTCATCATCGGAATGTTTAATTTAATGGTCTGTGTCAGATAGGTAGATACATCAACTTCATTTGGTATCACTTCTGAATAAGCTGGTACCAGTAAGACGTCATCAAAGGTAATGCCTTCACCGATAATAGTTCCCATTTTATATATCCTCACTTTCTTAGTATTATGACAATCATATTGGTTTTTTGTTAATTTTTAAAAGTATACCCAATTAAGCATAGGTTGTCAACACCTAAACGAAAAATTTGTCCTTATCATGAGTACAAGTTCAAAAATCATTCCGCCACAGGCGCACATTTGTATGCTATATATAAAAATTGCCCAGAAAGCAAATATTTTACATAGTAATCTGCTTTTCCGGGCATTCCTTTTTTAGTACTGTGCCAGTTTTCTTGGATATTTCATCTTAATACAATTAAGCATTTTTTCATTTGGTTCAAATTTAATCCTTGTGGTCTTCTCACCTTCTCTCCAGATAACAACATAAGGCTTGACCTCTTTATCACCGGAAGAAAAATCCTTATCCACACAATTGACATGTGTGTAACCATCTAATGCATGAGAACCTAAAGGAGCCATTACTTCAACCTGTTCAAAATCAATTTTTAAGGCTGTTTTTCTTTTTGCTTTTCCCATTATTTTATCAAAATCCAACTGACCATCGCAGAATACGTATTCGTATTCAATACTTAATCTAGGAAAGAAATAAATAATAGCTACAATAAGAATTGCTGAAATAAATAAAAGAATCTGATTCTGAAAGGTTAACAAAAAAGCCAGAACAGCTGCTACCACCAGTACCACACGCAACGCATACGTACCTAAGGTTTCCTTTCTTTTCACACCGGCTTCTGCATATAATTCATTCACTAACCTTACCTCCTGATATTGATATTTAGGCATATTTTATTATTAATCAATACTCTACTGCTATTATACTAAATACTACACAAAAGATAAAGTCACAATGATAAATTTAATCTAATTTTTTTATAAAATGAGATTATACTATAAAAGAAGCCCTTTGGCTTCTGTGAGATACCAAAGGGCTTCTTCTATTAAATAGGGATATAACCCATGGGGATACTTCTTTTTCAGAATTATCTCCTGTTATATTACATCATTCCCATTCCGCCTGCACCACCTGGCATAGGAGCTGGTTCGTTGGATTTTATGTTAGCAACAACAGATTCTGTTGTTAATAGTGTAGATGCTACACTTGTTGCATTCTGTAATGCACTTCTAGTAACTTTAGCTGGATCTAAGATTCCTGCTGTTACCATATCAACATATTCTTCTTTTAAAGCATCAAAACCTACGCCTGCTTCTTTTTCTTTTACTTTGCTGGTTACAACGGAACCTTCTAAACCTGCATTGGATACGATGCAGTAAAGAGGAGCTTCCAGTGCTTTTAAGATAATGTTAGCACCAGTTTTTTCATCTCCTTCTAAAGTAGCTGCTAAATTTGCTACTTCTTTGGAAGCGTGGATGTAAGCAGAACCGCCGCCTGCTACGATACCTTCTTCAACGGCTGCTCTGGTAGCTGCAAGAGCATCTTCCATACGCAGTTTCTTTTCTTTCATTTCAGTTTCTGTTGCAGCACCCACACGGATAACAGCTACACCACCTGCAAGTTTAGCAAGTCTTTCCTGTAACTTTTCTTTATCAAACTCAGAAGTAGTTTCTTCAATCTGTGCTCTAATCTGTGTAATTCTTGCACTGATATCTTCCTTTTTGCCTTCACCGTCAACGATAATAGTATTTTCTTTTTGAACCTTAACAGATTTTGCACGGCCAAGCTGATCCATAGTTGTTTCTTTTAAATCTAAACCTAATTCGTCAGAAATCACTGTACCACCAGTTAAGATAGCAATATCTTGTAACATTGCTTTTCTTCTATCACCATAGCCAGGTGCTTTAACAGCAACTACAGTAAAGGTTCCTCTTAATTTATTCACGATTAATGTGGTTAAAGCTTCACCTTCAATATCTTCCGCAATGATTAAAAGCTTTGAACCGGATTGTACGATTTGTTCCAACACAGGAAGGATTTCCTGAATATTTGAGATTTTTTTGTCAGTAATTAAGATATAAGGATTATCTAAATTCGCTTCCATTTTATCCATATCAGTAGCCATATAAGCTGATACATATCCTCTGTCAAACTGCATACCTTCTACTAAATCCAATTCTGTTTTCATAGTTTTGGATTCTTCGATTGTAATAACACCATCATTCGATACTTTTTCCATAGCATCTGCTACCATTTCACCTACAGAGTCATCTCCGGCAGAAATAGCTGCAACTCTAGCTATCTGAGCTTTTCCAGTTAAAGTAGAGCTCATTTTGCTGATTGCTTCTACTGCAACATCCGTAGCTTTTTGCATACCTTTTCTTAAGATAATAGGATTTGCACCTGCTGCAAGATTCTTTATACCTTCATTAATCATAGCTTGTGCTAAAACAGTTGCAGTAGTTGTACCATCACCAGCTACATCATTTGTCTTAGTTGCTACTTCTTTCACTAATTGCGCTCCCATATTTTCAAAAGAATCTTCTAATTCGATTTCTTTTGCAATAGTAACACCATCGTTAGTGATTAATGGAGCACCGAAAGATTTATCTAATACTACATTTCTTCCTTTTGGTCCTAAAGTTACTTTAACTGTATTCGCTAATTGATTCACGCCAGATTCCAATGCTGCTCTGGCTTCTGCACCATATTTAATTTCTTTTGCCATTTTACTTGCCTCCTATTAATTTAATGATATATTGTTATTAGTCTTCCACAATTGCTACAATATCGTTTTGCTTTACAACGATGAACTCTTCATCATCTAATTTTACTTCTGTTCCGGAATACTTGGAGTAGATAACTTTATCTCCTGCTTTTACCTGCATGGTAACTTCTTTGCCGTCAACCACACCACCAGGTCCAACTGCTACAACCTCTGCCTGCTGAGGTTTTTCTTTTGCCTGGCCTGGTAATACAATACCAGATTTTGTTGTTTCTTCAGCCACCAGTTGCTTTAAAACTACTTTGTCTCCTAATGGTACTAACTTCATATCATTTCCTCCTTATAATTAAATAATTTGAGTTAAAGGCTTATGTTTTTGATTATTAGCACTCGCTTCAATTGAGTGCTAACTGATAGATTATATATTAGTAAATTTGCATTTATTATGCAAATTTACTTCTCACTAAAAATCCAGAATTATAACGGCTATCTTAACTTTATCTCTTTTATACTCTCTTTATCTCTCTTTTTTAAACTTTTTTAAAATATTACCAATTACTCCATCAAACTATACGTAACATCCCCAATTCTATTAATTTTATACTATTGACAAAACATTTGTTTGGAAATAAATGAAAAATTTCTAACAGTTTACCACTGGCTGTCCCTATGCTATAATATAACTAGTATTATCCAACTGGTTATATTATTACAAAAATTATATGATACATGGAATTAATTCCCTATGTATTTATAATTACCCTTGTACTTAAGATATTAAAATATGACCTTACTTATAATAAATAGAAAATGAAAGCAGGGATAAATTTGAAAGAAAAATTATACACTATACCCGTAAATGAAGCTTTTGCAGCTGATTGTGAATGCCCTATTTGTCTTATGAAGAAAACCCTTGAGGATAATGCAATTGAATTTACCATGGGGCCCAGCTATATGGAGGATGATGTACGGGCAGAAACAGATAAGATTGGTTTTTGTACACATCATGTGAAAAAACTCTATGAAAACCAAAACCGTCTTGGTCTGGCTTTAATGTTAAAAACTCATATGGATAAAACCATTGAGGATATTGAAAAACTAACAAAACAGGGGATAAAGATAGCTTCTCCCTCTCTATTTAGGAAGAAAACTGAAGATTCCTTGTTAAAATCATACATTGATTCTCTTAAAAACTCCTGTTATATCTGTAATAAAATTGAAAATACCTTTAATCGATATATAGTCACTGTATTTTCACTTTATACAAGTGATAAGGATTTTGTAGATACATACAAAAATTCCAAAGGTTTTTGCACCACACATTACGGTTTATTATATGAAGAAGCTCCTAAGTATCTTAAAGGTGATAAACTTGAAGAGTTCATTAATACCTTAAACCGTCTCTATCTTGCTAATATGAAAAGAGTTCGGGATGATTTGGATTGGTTTACTGATAAATTTGATTATCGTTACGTGAACGAACCCTGGAAGAATTCAAAAGACGCTCTTCCAAGATCCATGATTAAAGTCAATAGTATAATAGAATAGGGCCTTTTTTACTGATAGACAGCAAACGGTACTAGGATTCAAAAAAACTGCCTTACTTGCACTTACCGGATAGGTGTATCCCTTTATATAGCACCTGTCCGGCTGTTAAGTGCAGCAGTGCAGTATTATATTCTGTCTGAGGTTAACCCTCTTTTAACATATCCTTTAATTCTCTTGCCTTAGACTTGATTCTTTCATTGGCATCTCTGGAAATTAATACCTTAGAAATCCACCTGCTGGCTTCTTCCGTTTTACCGGCTCTTCTGGCCAAATCTGCCACCAGATAAGTCATAGTATTTTCATCCATACCACACATCGGAAACATTTCTTTTGAAAAAGCATCCGTAAAACCTTCGTAAGCATTTAACAGAAATTCTGCTTCTTCTTTTTGTAACTGACTGATTTCATTCTTTTTTTCACCGGTAAGGTCTTCTGCTTTTAAAGCCTCTGCCTTTCCACGAATTAACCAGCCTGTTTTCAAACAGGTATATGCTCTTTCACTTATCTTGCTTTTCTTAACAATTGTATTTACCAATGCCAGCTTATGTCTTGTAATAGCAGTATCATATGAGTAGGTTTCCTCATCCACTGACATCCCTTTAAAAGAAGATGAAATCTGCTCTTTTATCAGTTTTGCCTGCAAGGATGTCATGTAGTTAAAAAAGCGGTTTAGAGCTGAATATCCACAATGTGGGCATACTACTGCATCATATTTTAGAGAATCCACATGCTGATATTTAGGTCTTAAATCTGTGTCCGCAGAGATTAATTTAACTTTACCGGTCTTAACGGTTTTTGATTTAAATTCTTTATCACAAACCGGACAGGTGTAGCCTTTATCAAACAATAAATCAGCTTCCACTATCTCAACCTTTTCTTCTCCCTGTCCATCTGATTTTTTGGTTTTCTCATCTGGGGCGTAAACATCCATATTAGACATTTTGCCCAGCCCAAATGCTTCCAATCCTGAAAATAAATTTGCCATTCTTCTTCCTCCTCTAAACGGGCTTGTAAGAACTCTTTAGTGATACGATTCTATTAAATACTAAATGTTCCAAAGTTGAATCTTTGGAATCTACGCAAAAGTATCCATGTCTTAAAAATTGATAACTGTCATAAGCTTTTGCCTCTTTAACACTTGGTTCAATATAACAGGTATCAAGTACCGTTATCGAATTAGGATTCAAATTCAGACTTCCGTCTTCATTATAAACACCCTTTTCTTCATCTACTATATTTTCATACAGTCTTACCTCTGCAGTGACAGCAGTGGGAGCGGCTACCCAGTGTATAGTGCCTTTGACCTTTCTGCCGGTAAAGCCTGAGCCACTTCTGGTCTCCGGATCATAGGTACAATGGATTTCCGTTACTTTTCCGGATTCATCTGTAATATAGTCGGTGCAGGTTACAAAATAAGCATGCATTAGGCGCACTTCATTTCCGGGGAATAATCGGAAGTATTTTTTAGGAGGTTCTATCATGAAGTCTTCCCTATCAATGTAAAGCTCTCTGGCAAAGGGAACTTCCCTTACACCCATTTCTTGATTCTCCTGATTATTGGGAACCTCCATATATTCAACGGTATCCTCCGGATAATTGGTTATTACTAACTTAATTGGGTCTAAAACAGCCATGACTCTTGGCCTCTTTAATTTTAAATCTTCCCGGATGCAGTACTCCAACATGGAATATTCAACAGAACTTTGACTTTTGGAAACTCCGCAAAGCTCCATAAAAGTTTTTATGGATTCCGGTGTAAATCCTCTCCTGCGAAGGGCACTGATAGATACAAGCCTTGGATCATCCCAGCCATCTACAATTCCTTCCTCCACCAGTTTTTTAATATATCTTTTACCTGTGATAACATTGGTCAAATAAAGCTTTGCAAATTCTATCTGCTTCGGTGGATTCACATATTCTAATTCTCTTACTACCCAGTCGTATAAAGGTCTGTGGTCTTCAAATTCCAGGGTACAGATAGAATGTGTAATACCTTCGATTGCGTCTTCAATGGGATGAGCAAAGTCATACATAGGATAAATACACCATTTATCCCCTGTATTATGATGTGTCATCCTGGCTATACGGTAAATAATAGGATCCCTCATATTGATATTAGGGGAGGACATATCTATCTTAGCTCTAAGTACCTTAGAGCCATCTGGAAAGTCACCGTTCTTCATTGCTTCAAACAATGCAAGATTTTCTTCTACCGATCTGTCACGATACGGACTATTTTTACCCGGCTCTGTTAACGTTCCACGGTACTCACGAATTTCTTCCGGTGTCAGGTCACAGACAAATGCCATACCCTTTTTAATCAGCTTTACAGCACCTTCATACATGTGCTCAAAATAATCCGAAGCAAAGAAAAGCCTGTCTTCAAAATCACCGCCGATCCATTTTACATCTGCTATAATGGATTCAACAAATTCAGTCTTTTCCTTTGTCGGATTGGTGTCATCAAATCTTAAGTTAAACTTACCTCCGTACTTCTTTGCCAAACCGTAGTTTAGTAAGATTGACTTTGCATGTCCTATATGGAGGTAGCCGTTGGGCTCCGGAGGGAAACGGGTCATAATATTCGTACAGTGTCCCTCTTGTATATCTTTTTCTATGATTTGCTCTATAAAATTCTTAGACGTAGTTTCTTTGTCTAGTTGATTTTCAGTGTTTTTATTGATATCTGATCCATCCTCCATGCCAGTACCCTCACTCACCATGGCAAATCCTCCTTTTTAAGCATTTTTTAATAAGGTATATAATACCACAATTATTTTCAATAGTCAAAGCGGGTAATAATAATATTATCGACCTATATTTAAGTTTTCATAAAATAAATATTTAATTTTTTTATTTTCTAACGTTTAAGTATCATCTCACCCATACAACTCCATTATGAAAATGAATATAGTTAACAACGAAAAAACTGTCCAGAATTCACACCGGACAGTTTCCTTTATTCTTAATTCTCTTTAACAAGGCGTTTTAGCACCTCTAAAAATTGATTCATCTCTTCATCCGTACCAACTGTGATTCTTAGATAATTATTAATCTTTGGCTTATTAAAGTACCTTACAAATATATTCTCATTCCTTAAATCCTGATAAAGCTTTTCTGCCGGTATGGTATTATGAGAGGCAAATATAAAATTAGCCTTAGAGGCCGGAAAATGAAAGCCCAGTTCTTTTAATGCTGCCATAACTCGCTCTCTAGTTGAAATAATACGTTTAACACATTCCTGGTGATAGTTCTCATCCTTCACTGCCTCTACACCGTAATAAAGAGAGGTCAGGTTCATAGTATAAGAATTGTATGAATATTTGACATCATTCATAACCTTTATTAAAGAAGAATTACCAATTGCGTAGCCTATTCTCATCCCTGCCATGGAACGGGATTTGGAAAATGTCTGGACTATCAGTAGATTCTCAAAGTCCTTTGTTAAAGATATTGCACTTTCTCCTCCAAAATCAACATAAGCTTCATCTACGATTACAACGGATTCCTGATTATGCTCAAGGATATCACGGATAAAGTGAAGATCTTCGCAAATGGAAGTAGGTGCATTGGGATTGGCCAATACAATACCTCCGTTTTCCCTGTAGTAGTCTTCCTTACAGATCCTAAAATGCTCATCCAGAGGTGGCTGCGTATAAGGAATATGGAACAGTTCTGCCCATACATCATAAAAAGAATACGTAATATCCGGAAATAGTATGGGTTTATCTGAATTAAAGAAGGACATAAAAGCCATTGCCAATACATCATCGGAACCTACCCCTACAAACACCTGGTTCTCTTCTACTTTATAGTGCTCTGCCAGAGCCTTAATAAGAAGGGAAGAGGTCGGATCCGGATACAACTTTAGCTGTTCCGTATTAAGTTCTTCCACGGCTTTTTGTACTCCTGGTGCGGGAGGGTATGGGTTTTCATTGGTATTTAACTTAATCATACCGGGTACATTAGGCTGTTCTCCCGGAACATAAGGGGTAATTTTTCTATAATAAGTTTCCCATGGTTTCATCGTATACTCACTACTTTCTGTTAAGTTATTTTGCTAAATATTCTTTGGCAAGCTTTTGAAAGCCCAGTAATGCTCCTTCTACCGTCTTATGGTCTACACAATAAGCGATTCTGCAATATCCGGGACAGCCAAAGGAAGAACCGGGAACGATGAGTATATTGTATTTTTTTGCAGCAGCACAGAAAGCTTTGTCGTCCGCTTCCAGAGTTTTAACAAACAAATAGAAGGCTCCCTCCGGTTTAACACAGTCATATCCATATTCCTTTAAGCGGTTATAAAGTACTTCGCGGTTTCTGTTATACACAGTTATATCAACCTCTGAATCCAAACACTTTGCCACAACACGCTGGATTAAGGACGGTGCATTAACAAACCCGAGAATACGGTTTGCTACATTAGCTGCAGCAATCATATCTTTCGCATCCGTTGCTTCATCAGGAATTACCAGATATCCGATACGCTCACCGGGCAGGGATAAGGATTTACTGTAAGAATATCCTACAATAGTGTTTCTGTAATATTTTGTAAGGTATGGGACATTCACACCATCATATACCAGTTCTCTGTACGGTTCATCTGATATCAGATAGATAACCGTGTTAAATTCCTTCTGCTTCTTTTCCAGTATCTGAGCAAGTTCTCTAATAGTTTCCTCAGAATAAATCACTCCAGTGGGGTTATTGGGAGTATTTACGATTACCGCCTTTGTTTTGGCTGTTATTCTAGTTTCAAATTCTTCTAAGTTTGGTTGAAAGGTATCTGTATTTGGAGCAACTACTACTAGCTCTCCATCAAAATTATTAACATAATTTCTATATTCACCAAAGAATGGTGCAAAGGTAATAACTTCATCACCTGCATTTAATAAAGTCTTTAGTATAACATTCAGACCGCCTGCCGCACCAACTGTCATTACTATATTTTCATGGGTAAAGCCTGTCCCAAATCTTTTATTAATTGATACAGCAATGGCATCCCTTACATCTTCATAACCGGAATTGCTCATGTAACCATGTACCAGAGACGCACTTTCTTCCGTTATGATACTGACCACTGCCTCTTTTACTTCTGCCGGAGGTTCCACACTGGGATTTCCGAGACTGAAATCATACACATTCTCTGCTCCATGTATGGCTGCCAATCTTTTTCCTTCTTCAAACATAGCTCGAATTACAGAGCTGTTTTGTACCAGCGTAAGCATTTTATTTGATATCATAATCCATCCTCTTTTCCGTCTTATTTCGATTAGTATAGCACATTACCTTGCTAAATTGCAATATAATGATTAGGATGTAAAAAACCCTTACTTAATCAGGACCACCAGTGTGAACTGGTGGTTTGCTCTGTCCCTGTAAGGGACTAATACCGGCTTGGGCCTCAAAGGCCCTTCGAAAGTAAAGGCCCCAAACGCACCACTTTCACTAGCTAACCCTTACAAGGGCTTAATTATTTGCCTTTAATTACTGGCTCACCCGTAAACGGGTCGATATACTCTTTTAGTGTTAGTTGCTCTTCTGCTTGATCGTCCATGAGCTGATTTCGGATATATGCCTCTATTTTCTTTGCATTTTTTCCTACAGTGTCTACAAAATACCCTCTACACCAAAATTTTCGATTTCCATACTTATATTTTAAATTTGCATGTCTATCGAATATCATTAGCGAGCTTTTTCCCTTTAAGTATCCCATAAATTCTGACACACTAATGTTGGGGGGTATTCTCACCAGCATGTGTATATGATCTCGACAACACTCTGCCTCGATTATTTCTACGCCTTTTCTTTTACATAGTGTACTCAAAATGTTTGCCACATCTGCTTTAATGTTTCCATAAATTATCTGCCTTCTAAATTTGGGTGCAAACACAATATGATATTTGCATTCCCATGTTGTATGTGATAATCTGTTCTTATCCATATGGATACCTCCTTTGTTATTTTGGTGCGGTTTGAGACCCACACTTATTATAACAGAGGAGTTTTCTTATGAAAACGCTAGAAGCGACTGGGATCCACCGGCCTAGCCGGTGGTTTTTTAAAGACAGCCCTACAAAAAAACCACTGCAAAGAAGCCTTACTAGGGCTATTTTACAGTGGTACCAAATCCTGATTGATTGAGACTGTCTTGATAAACGAAATTACTTATCTTGATAACGAATATTTAAGTAGTTTTTTACAATCTGGACACATTTATCAAAGCCTAATTGCTGGCTGTTAAAGCTTAAATCATAGTTTTGAGCATCTTCCCAATGCCGACCGGTATAATATCTGTAGTATGCAGCACGCCGTTTATCAGTATCTTGTATCTTTTTCTCCAATTCTCTGGTTGGCATACTATACATTCCCTCCAGACGTTTTACACAATCACTTAAAGACGCATGTACAAAAATCTTTACTACATTATCCATATCTTTTAGAATATAATCTGCACATCTTCCTACAATAATACAGGATTCCTGCTTGGCAATCTTTTTAATCACCTTGGCCTGATAATTAAATAAATTATCATTAGAAACAAAGTCCTCCCTGTCCGGGGGAATTAATTCACCCTTATATTCTTTTCTGGCAATTCTATATAAAAGACTTGTTTTAAGCTGTTCGTCGGCTTTTCCAAACAGTTCCTCATTAATACCGCTCTCATCGGAAGCAAGCCTTAAAAGCTCTCTATCGTAATAATGAATTCCCAGTTCTTCCGCAAGCATTTTCCCCATAGTGCGGCCACCGCTTCCATATCCTCTTGCAATGGTAATCACATAATGCTCCATGATAAACCCTCCTTACTTATTCTAAATCAACGTTTTGCCATAACTATTTGAATATATTATAGCATAGTTTTCTCTCTATGACCGTTTATATTGTTTTATATCACACCCATAATCATACATTTCAGATACCCGCAACTTTGGGTTACAGACATACCGTGATTTGAAAACTTGTTTTTCAAATTACTCACCCAAATATGCTTTTTTTACGGAGTCATCATTTGATAGCTTATTCGCATCGCCTTCAAGAACTATTTTGCCAGTTTCCAGTACATAGGCACGGTTTGCTATTGACAAAGCTTTTTTCGCATTCTGTTCAACTAATAGAACTGTGGTTCCACTTTCACTGATTTCTTTTATTATCTTAAAAATTTCAGATACAAATAGTGGTGACAGTCCCATAGATGGCTCATCCATTAAAATTATTCTAGGATGTGACATTAAGGCTCGTCCCATAGCTAACATCTGCTGCTCTCCACCGCTTAAGGTTCCGGCAATCTGATTTTTTCTTTCTTTTAATCTTGGAAAACGATTGTATACCGATTCTATGGTATCTTCAATTTCCTTCTTGTCTTTTCTGGTATATGCACCCATTTTTAGATTCTCAAGTACCGTAAGCTCAGCAAAAATTCTACGCCCCTCCGGTACATGAGCCATTCCCATTCCAACTATTTTATGGGCAGGAATTTTGGTCAAATCCTGACCTTCAAAAATAACACTGCCGGACTTGGCATTTAATAATCCGGTAATGGTATGAAGGATTGTCGTTTTCCCTGCACCATTAGCACCGATTAAGGCTATAACTTCTCCTTCTTTAACTTCAAAGGAAATGCCTTTTATTGCCTGAATTATCCCATAGTATACTTCTAAATTCTCTATTTTTAACATTGCCACCGAAATCTCACCCTTTCTATGCCATTATAATTGTTTTCAAAAACAATTGATTATAGCGGTAGATATTTTATCCGTTCACGGTTCTACTCACCCAAATAGGCCGTAACTACTTCCGGATTATTGAGTACCTCCTCCGGAATACCTGCTGCTAATTTAGTACCAAAATTAAGTACCAGAATCTGTTCACAGATACCGGTTACTAATTTCATATCATGTTCAATTAGCAAGATAGTTATCTGGTAACGGTCTCTTACTAAACGAATGGTGTCCATTAGTTCAGCAGTTTCATTGGGATTCATGCCTGCCGCAGGTTCATCTAACAGCAGCAGTTTTGGATTTGTAGCCAGACCTCTGGCAATTTCTAACTTTCTTTGTTTACCATAGGGCAGATTGCTTGCAAGGGTACCAGCTTCCTTTTCAAGTCCGAATACAGTTAATATCTCCATTGCTTTCTCATTCATTTCCTTTTCTACCTTAAAATAGGAAGGTAGGTGAAAAAAGCTGCTAATTAAAGTGTACTCCTTCTGGTTATGAAGTGCTGTTTTTACATTATCTAACACCGACATTTTTTTAAATAGACGAATGTTTTGGAAGGTTCTTGCAATTCCTGCTTTGCATATTTCAGAAGGTGCCTTCCCAACCATATCTACCCCATCTAATTTTATTGTACCGTCTGTTGGACGGTATACACCGGTCAGCAGATTAAATATCGTAGTTTTACCAGCACCATTTGGACCAATCAGACCATAAAGCTGTCCTTTTTCTATACTTAAATTCACATTATCTACTGCTCTAAGACCTCCAAAGGAGATTCCTAAATTCTTTACTTCCAATAAAGCCATTTTTTCCTCCTCCTTTACACCGTTATTTCACTCTGCTCTTTAAAACCGGAAGTTTAGGCAATTTGCCACTCTCCTCCAGCCTGCTGCGTAAACCAGAGGAATTAAACAGCATTAAGGCTATCAACACTACTGCATATAAAAGCATTCTAAAGTCATCGGCTGCTCGAAGCATCTCCGGCAATAAGGTAAGTATAATTGCTGCTATGACAGAGCCCCTGATACTTCCCATACCACCAAGTACAACAATTACCAATATTTCTATAGATTTATTATAATCAAAATCCGCAGGCTTTAAAATACTTAAGTTATGTCCGTATAATACTCCTGCAACTCCGGCAAAAAAAGCAGCTATAACAAATGCCATAATTTTATACCGGCTGACCTTGATACCAATAGATTCTGCTGCTATATAATTGTCACGAATAGAACTGATTGCTCTGCCGTGTCTTGAATTTACAAGATTTGAAATAATTATGAGGGTTATAATCACAATACCATAAACCCAAGTATAATTAGTATAACGAGGTATTTTTGATAAACCCATAGCCCCCCCGGTAATACTTAAGGAGTTTACAATAGAACGGATAATCTCTCCAAATGCCAGTGTAACAATTGCAAGATAGTCACCCTTTAAGCGTAGTACGGGAACACCGATTAATACGCCAAATATTGCAGCGACTACACCACCTATAAGCATTCCGAGAATAAATGCAACTGCACTCGGCATATTTGATTTAAGCGTGAAGATTGCACCGGAATACGCACCTATTGCCATAAAGCCTGCATGTCCTAAGGATAATTCACCTAAGAAACCTGTGGTCAGGTTTAAGGATACTGCCAAAATAATATTAATTCCGATTGGCACCAATAAGGATTTCATCTGACGGTTTAAAATGTTTTCATTTACTAAGAACGTAATAAGCAGATAAACTGCTATTATCGCCACTACTTTTATTATATTGCCTTTGGTTACTATATTCTGAGTCGGATTTTTTACACTTGCTATATCTTTCTTCATATTCCACCTACACTTTCTCTACGCGGTTCTTACCTAATAAACCGGAAGGTTTAACTAATAATACCAGAACCAAAACACCAAATACAATGGCATCTGCGAGTTCAGTGGAAATATATGCTTTTGAGATACTCTCAATAACCCCTAACAACATACCGCCTAGCATCGCACCGGGTACACTTCCGATTCCACCAAGTACCGCAGCAACAAAAGCTTTAATACCCGGCAGGGCTCCCAGTGTCGGCTTAATCGACTGAAACTGGCATACAAACATAATTCCTGCAACTGCTGCCAGAGCTGAACCAATGGCAAAGGTCATAGATATGGTTTTGTTAACATTAATACCCATTAACTCTGCTGCTGCTTTATCTTCCGAAACAGCCCTCATAGCACTGCCGGCCTTGGTCTTGTTAATGAAAAAGGTCAGTGCAACCATGCAGATTAGGGTTACAGACAGGGTTACAAGGGTAATACCTGAAATGGTTATGCCTCCTATAGAAATAGCCGGAACTGTTATAATTGATTTAAAAGTAATGGGATTTGCATTAAATATAAGCAGAGCAACACTTTGTAAGAAGAAGCTCATACCGATTGCTGTAATTAACACAGCCAGTGCTGGTGCTTTTCTAAGCGGTTTATACGCAACCTTCTCAATTAAAACACCTAATACAGAACAAACAACAATTGTAAAAAATACTGCTGCAATCGCAGGCATCTTTAAACCATAAATAGCTACATATAGGGTATATGCCCCCACCATGATAATATCTCCATGAGCAAAATTTATCATTTTTGCAATACCATATACCATGGTATAGCCCAGCGCAATAAGTGCATAAATACTACCGGAACGTAAACCGTTAATTAATTGTTCGATTATGCTTGCCATATTCCTTCACCTCTTTTTCCTCTGGATCCTAAGATTCTTCGTTATGCTCAGAACCTTCCTGCTCTGCGCAAAGCGAAGGATCTTAGAACAGTAAATTACAAGAACAAAAGGAAGAATAGAACCATAATAACTTACGGATTGCATTTTGGTTCTGAATTCTCCTTTTGTTCTGTACATAATATCAGTATTGCCAAAATCTATTTGTAAATCTTCTGTATGGCACAAAATTTACAACATAAATTGGTTATGCTTATATTAATATTAGTTTGTTTTTGCAATGTATTCGCCATTTTTGATTTCAACGAATTTTGCACCTTTATTTGGTTCACCATCTTCAGTAAAAGTTACATCTCCTGTAAGTCCCTTTACTTCAATTTCAGTCATGGCCTTGATTAAATCTTCGCTTTTAGTGGAACCTGCCTTTTCAAGTGCTGCTTTAATTACATATACCGTATCATAACCATCGGCAGCAAACTGATCAGGTGTTGCTTTATATTTTTCGTTGTAAGTAGTTACAAAGGATTGTACCGCAGGGTTTTCATCGGTTGCTAAGAATGGACTTAAGAATACTGCGCCCTCTAATGCAGCAGGGTCTACGATATTAGCAAGTACACCATCCCATCCGTCTGAGCCGATGAAAGGAAGAGTTATCCCAAGCTCAGCAGCCTGAGTGGTAATGTATGCGGCGTCCTGATAATAAGCAGGTACGAAGATAATTTCTGCATCTGTGCCTTTGATAGTTGTAAGCTGTGTGGTAAAGTCAACAGCATTTGTAACAAAGGCCTCTTCTGCAACCACTTCTCCACCAAGTTCTTTCACTTTTGCAGTGAAAGCTTCTTTTACACCTGTACTATATTCATCCGCATTATTATAAATAACAGCAATCTTTTTATATCCTAAAGTTTTAACAGCATATTCTGCCATTGTCTCACCCTGTAAGGGGTCTGTAAAACAAAGGCGGAATGCATTTGAATACTGCGTTAAATCTGCCGCTGAACCGGAAGGAGTTATCTGTAAGATACCATCTTCATTGGTTTTATCAGCAATTGCAAGACCTGCACCACTGGTAACAGTTCCAAGTAATGCCTGGATTCCGCTATCCATTAAACTGTTATAAGCTGACATAGCTACTTCACCGGAAGCTTCATCATCCGCAAATTTTAATTCTAACTGGAGAGTCTCATCGCCAACCTTTACACCGCCAGCCTTATTAATCTCTTCAACCGCAATTTCAGCACCTTGTTTTACAGATATACCATAGGAAGCCGCTTCGCCTGTCAAAGGTCCAAGTCCTCCGATTAAGAATTTGCCGGAATCTGCACTTCCGTTCGTATTTCCCTCACCAGTACTGCCGGAATTTTTAGTTCCGCAAGCAGTTAAGGCACCTACCGCCATAACACCAACAAGGCTTAAGCAAAATGCTTTTTTCATAAATTTTTTCATAAAGTTTCCTCCCTTTCATATTATCAGAGAATAGACAGATTTGTTCAACACTTTGCACTTATCTCCTGTTAATGTGCTAAAGTATGAAGATAAAAAATAATATCCTTTCTCTAAAAAATCGATATAACAAAAGAAAGACGTTCAAAAAACTCTTTCATTGAACGCCTTTGTTCTGCATATATATTACTATTGTGAAACCTTTTTGTCAACTCTAAATTAGGAGTAAATCTTTGGAGATTAGTCTCTTACAATCAATTCACCACCGCATTTGTCACAAAAATCCAGACCAGCCAAAGTGATCCCTCCACAGTCGGGACAAATCATCTTTTCCGGCAATATCTCAACCTCTACAATCTCATATTCCTCATCAGTACCCAATGGCTTTCGTATATCCTCTTTCTTCTCCAAAGGCGGGATTCGTTCTGGTTTTTTGGAATGGATTAACTTTTTAAAAATTGACATGGACTAACTCCTTTCCTTTTTATTCACAAATAAAATTAGGCAATTCAAAACTCCTGTTTTATAATACGGAAATAGAAGAAATCACCAAAATAAAGGCCACATGCACCCCATTGAAACCTGTTTTTGGTATTTTTAACCGTTTCAGGCAAAATAAGAATTTTGTAATTGACTACTAAATAATATCATCCTCTGCTCTATATTTATTCATGAGCTTTTTAAAAATCTCACCATTGGTTGGAGGCGTATAGGTTATGGCATTCGCACCTGCTTTAATGGTTTCTAAAATGCTCTCCTCCGTAGGTCCTCCGGTAGCTATAATCGGTACCTTTGGAAATTCTCTTCTAATTTCTGTAACGATTTTTGCTGTATTGCCTGCTCCCGATACATTTAAAATATCTGCACCCGCTTCCAGCCTCATTTTAATATCTGTTTTCTCTGATACTACTGTGATAACGATTGGTATGTCAATTTTTTGTTTCAAATATTCAATCGTCTCATTGGGTGTTGGTGCATTAAGTACGATACCGACTGCTCCTTGAAATTCGGCATCTTCTGCTAAATTAAGTACCCTGGCTCCTGTGGTAGTCCCTCCGCCTACACCGCAAAAAACCGGTACATCTGAACAATTAATAATTGCGTGGGTTATGATGGGCTGAGGAGTAAATGGATATACTGCTATTACTGCATTGGCATTACAATTACGTATAATTGCTACATCTGTTGTAAATACTAAGGATTTTATTAATTTTCCAAATATACGGATACCGCTTGCCTGTTCAATTACCTGAGGAACACGTACCATGTGCTTTCTTAAATTACCATCGATTTCCGGTAAGTGCTTTTCTTCCATCTTAGTTCCTCCCATGGAATATATAATGTACTTTTACAATAGCCCCTAGACAAAGCATCCTTTTAAGCTTATTGTACTCATACAGTATATCCAAAAACTTATGGCAAAACAAGCAAAATAAATGGAACTAATTATTAATTATTAGTAAATTCCACTAAAGAACCCACCCTTTTAAAGACTTCTGTCCCAAGGGTGGGCTTCTTTATTATAAATCCATACTATGTGTTTTTCCTTAATAAAAATCTCACTAAACCTCTTGCTGTTCTAACATAGGAATTGTCTGAGTGGCAGTTCCTCTCATCTCAATCACAGGAACTCCTTTCTTTTCGATATATTCTCTAGTTATAGTTACCTTGCCAATATTCTCATCTTTTGGTATCTCGTACATAATATCTAACATAAATTCTTCAATGATAGCTCGCAACGCTCTTGCACCGGTTTTCTTTTCCAATGCTTTTTCTGCAATTGCTTCTAAGGCACCGTCATCAAATTCTAATAGTACCTCATCTAACAGGAGCAGCTTTTTATATTGCTTTAAGATAGCATTTTTAGGTTCTTTTAGAACCTTAACTAACATCTCCTTCGTTAAACCTTCCAAGGTGAAGATAATAGGTAATCTTCCGATAAATTCTGGAATCATACCAAATTCTCTTAAATCCTCTACTGCCACTTTTTGCAGTAAATTTGGATCATTGTCATACTTATCCTTTAAGTCGGCACTAAAACCGATGGAAGATTGTTTATTCAATCTGGTCTTAATAATCTGATCCAGGTCAGGGAATGCACCACCGCAAATAAACAGGATATTTTTTGTGTTTATGGTAGTCATAGGAACCATTGCATTTTTACTCGATGCTCCTACTGGCACTTCTATTTCACTGCCTTCTAACAGTTTTAACATACCCTGCTGAACGGATTCTCCGCTTACATCACGATTATTGGTATTTTTCTTCTTAGCAATCTTATCGATTTCATCAATAAAAATAATACCACGTTCAGCCTTCTCTACATCATTATCAGCCGCAGCTAATAACTTTGATACAACACTTTCAACATCATCGCCGATATAACCGGCTTCTGTTAAGGAGGTAGCATCCGTAATTGCCAATGGAACATTTAATAACCTTGCCAGTGTTTTTACTAAAAAGGTCTTACCGCTTCCTGTTGGCCCTATCATTAACATGTTGGATTTTTCTATTTCAATATCATCCATTGTATTAGTTGCAACACGCTTATAATGGTTATATACTCCTACCGATATTACTTTTTTAGCATACTCCTGACCTACTACAAAATCGTCTAACTGTCCTTTTATAATATGTGGGGAAGGAATATTTTTTATATCTAATACTTTATCTTCTTTTTCCTTATTCTCTTCTGTCTTCTTCTTTTTTAATTTCTGACTTTTGGGGATATCTTTTTGAAGATTGCTTAAATTCATGAAATTTGGCGGCAATCCCATCATGTCCATATAAGGGCTTCCATTATTTATGGTATCAAAAGTCTTTTGCATGCAATCAGAACAGATGCAGATATTATTAGGTATTCGAATCATCTTTCCAACTTTGCTTTCAGGCCTTCTGCAGATATAGCATACAGACTCATAGTCTTCTTTATCTTTTACATCATTCGTTTTCTTATCTGAAGTTTTATTCTCTAAGGCAGCCTCTTTATTGTCTATTTCTATTTCATGAGTATCGTCTAATTCATTGCTCATAGTTTTTCTCTCCTTTATCCTGTCACAGGACAGTTTACAGTAAATTACGACTTCTTTCGATTGAGATTTAGGTAGATATCATTATAACGTACCCAATCACTGTATACAATAGTATAATATTTAAATTTTTATAAATAAATCATTTAAATATACTTTATAAATAGATGCTTGGGATATTATTTTACCTTATGTTATATTATATTTTATATTATATGGTTTTGTAAAGCAGAAGTGAGGGATGTAATATTTAGTCGAACAAGGACTGGATTCTGACCCCCTCTCCTTGGTGAATCCATACACTAAGGAATAACTTCCTAATTATATATAAAACCAGAGCTGGCTTTTGGTAAAAGCCAGCTCTGTTAGAAATTTTAATTCGTCCTTATAGTTTCAGGATAACCACTTAAGGTTACCTTTATTTGCTTTTCTTCAAATTTTCCGTTTATACTTCTCATCACAGTTACAGTAATCTCGGTTCCAATCCGATAGGATGTTACTTTTTCCTGCAATTGAGTGGTAGCAGTAATTTCTGTGTCATTTACTTTGGTAATAATATCACCTGCTAATATACCTGCCTTGGCTGCGCTTCCACCTTCTGCCGTTTCTTTAACATAAACACCAATGGGCCAATTGTACATTTCAGCAACTTCTTCAGTAACATCACGAATATATACCCCCAGATAGCCTTTTTCGTTATCAGCAAGTATTTCTCGGTTCTTTAGCTCTTCTATAATAGGAATGGCTCTGGATATAGGAATAGCAAATCCCATACCTTCCACCTCACTGGAAGCATATTTAACTGTATTAATACCTATAACCTCACCTTTTAAGTTCAGTAAAGCACCACCGCTATTACCAGGATTAATCGCTGCGTCAGTCTGAAGCAATACCATGGTTTTGTCATCTAATTTTACTTCACGGTCTTTTGCGCTGATATAACCCACGGTGGTGGATTGCCCATACCCTAACGCATTACCAATGGCAATCGCCATTTCACCAACTTTAATATTCTCAGAGTCTCCCAATTTTGCAATTTGTATGGATTTTTGTGTGTCCGCATCAATATCTGCAAGTTTAATTGATATTACTGCTAAATCTGCGGTAGCATCTGTCCCTTTAATAATTGCTTCTGCATCATTTCCGTCAGCGAATTTTACAGTGATTGGATCTGCTCCCTCTACCACATGGTTGTTCGTGGCAATCAATAACTCTGTATCGTTCTTACCGACAATAATGCCGGAACCACCTCCCTGAGCCTCTTGATCTGACTGCTGACCAAACCAGTCATAGTAGGATTGAGTATAAGTAGTGGTTATTGTAACAATAGACGGCATTGTTTCCTGAATCACATTTGTTACATCTGTCTTGGGTTCAATTATATTCTGTGAAACAGTTGTTGCAGATAATCTCTTATCCTGATCCTTAGGAGGTGTAAACCCCCATACATTTCCGGCAGACCCTCCTATATTAATGTTAATCGGAGCTGCATTGGGATTTAACTTATAATAGATATCATTAAAACCGATAAAAACCCCACCGGCAATCAATCCAAATACAACAGCTCCAAAAACTAACTTTACTGCTTTCCCTGCCAGTCCTTTCTTCTTTGCCTTTACCTGTATCTTATCTGTTTCATTTGACATATTAAAAATATGGCCTTCAATTTTGGATGAATTAATAGTCGCTTCCTGTCTTGCACTTTGTTGCCCGGTACCCTCTTGTTGTATATCATTATCATCCTCTTGTTTCATATCATCTTCATGTCCGTTGGTAGAAGCAACAATTTGTTCAGCCCAAAAACTGTAAGCAGGTGTGGTTTCACCAATTTTATCAAAGGGATTCGTATACTTTCTATTATCTGTATCTTGCTTGTACGTATCCATAGAATCTATATCTTTCTTGTGTGCATCTTTATTGTCTCTATCTTTTTTATCAGTGTCTGCTCCTGTAACCTCCTCACCTGACTGAGAACTGCCAAATTTATCTGTATTTATATTTGTTTCAGAATTTTCCTGTTCTTTTTTAAAAAAATCATCTGACATAACCAATCTCCTTTCTATCCGTTACCTATTAAACAATTACGGGGGGAATCCTTCTTCTTTATTCCAAGCAAGAGTTTCGCAATTAACTATGTTACCCAATCCTATCATCTTAATAGGAATTAAGGTATTTCTTCCTTATTATATTATAACACAATGTTACCTTTTGGTTTATGGTAATATTGTATCAACAGTTTGTGTTGAGTTTGTGAATTAATTCTAAAATTTTTTTAAATCACCTTTTACATTAATACTTAACGGATATAATGATTTTCTTTTCTGATTCGTTGATTGTTTTAGCTCAAAACTAGTAAATCATCCTTAATTCAAAAGGTAAAGATGTATTAACACTAGGACAAATTCTTAAGAAGAGTCAATAAAATATTAAGAATTTACGTATTGTGGAAAGTGTTTGAATCATGTATTATAGTAATGACGTTTTAAGCCTATACTTAATACATACAATAGATGGCTGTAATTTTGTCAGCTAAGCGATAGTACTATTTGAAAAATGCCTTGTTGGCTATGGTGATGACTATGATAAGAGATAATCAAAAAATATTAAATCGGATACATGTAATTGTTGATGGTATCCTTTTAGCACTTTCCTATGTTTTTTCCTATTATTTAAGATTTTACAGCCCCCTGCGGTACTTTCTGCTGTTTGATGAAAAAGCACGATTTTACCCACTAGTAAAGTATTCAGAAATTTTAATATTTTTAATTCCCGGTTATTTAATTATATACTATGCTTGTAATTTGTATACTTCTAAGAGGATACAAAGCCTTCGGGTGGGCTTATGGAACATTATTAAAGCCAACTTTTTTGGAACATTTTATTTTACCTTTATTCTGTATGTTACGAACGAGACCCATATTTCCCGTTTTCTGATTTTCGTATTCTTTATAACAAATATTGTTTTTGACACTATATTTCGTGCTCTCTTATCTTATTCCTTAAGAGCGGCCAGGAAAAAAGGATATAATTTAAAACACATTGTTCTCGTAGGTTACAGTCCGGCTGCTGAAGCTTATATTGACAGGATTTTAGTAAATCCCCAATGGGGCTACTATATCCACGGTATATTAGATGATACTATGGAACAGGGTACTCAATATAAAAATATAAAGGTGATTGGAACCATTGATACCTTACTTGAAATACTCCCTCAAAACCGTCTAGACGAAATAGCAATTACATTAAGTATTGATGAATACTCAAAATTAGGACAGATTGTTGGATTATGTGAAAAATCCGGGGTACATACCAAATTCATTCCTGATTATCAAAACTTTTTCCCGACAGTGCCTTATACAGAAGACTTAGACGGACTCCCTGTTATTAATATTCGTAACGTTCCTTTAAGTAATACCTTTAACCGGGTTGTAAAACGTATTGTTGATATTTTTGGTTTTTTTGCTTCATTATTGGTGTTTGGAATACCAATGATAGTGGTGGCGATTATTATTAAATGTACTTCTCCCGGCCCGATTATTTTTACACAAGTCAGAATCGGAAGGCATAATAAAGAATTTAAGATGTATAAGTTTCGCTCCATGGAAGTTCAGTCTGAATTAAAGGAAAAGAAAGCATGGACAACCTTTAATGACCCCAGGGTAACCAAAATTGGAAAATTCATTCGCAAAACCAGTATTGACGAGCTCCCTCAACTTTTCAATGTATTAAAAGGTGAAATGAGCATGGTAGGACCAAGACCGGAACGGCCTTTCTTTGTTGAAAAATTTAAAGAAGAGATTCCTCGTTATATGATTAAACATCAGGTTCAGCCAGGTCTTACCGGTTGGGCACAAATTAATGGTTTTCGCGGTGATACGTCCATCCGTAAACGTATTGAATGCGATTTGTATTATATAGAAAACTGGACTCTTGGTCTGGATTTCAAAATCTTATTCTTAACTATATTTAAAGGTTTTATTAATAAAAATGCTTACTAATTTTTGCCTCACAATGTAGTGTGGGGCAAATCTATTTTAAAATTTATTACACTTTTATAGAAAGGCTGGTTGCATATGTCCCAAAAAAGAAAGAAAAAAAGATTAAAAACGAAGGTATTATTATTTATAGACTTATTACTGCTTTGTATTGTAATAGGCATTGGTTATTTTGTATATATTACAAATAAAGCGCAGGTTGATAAATCCGGAGATGATTCCATTGTCACAAACAATCCGGATAACAGCGATTTAGAAGGCTACCGTAACATTGCCATATTTGGAGTGGACTCCAGGCAAAATGCATTAGAGAAATCTACCCATACAGACACCATAATTATTGCTAGCATTAACCGAAAAACAAAGGATGTAAAGTTAGCTTCCATATTCCGTGATACCTATGTAGATATACCTGATTATGGTTTTGACAAGATTAATGCAGCTTACTTTAAAGGCGGTTATCCATTGGCTTTAAATACTATCAATACAAACTTTGACTTAGATGTTAAGGAATTTGTTACTGTTAATTTTAATGCACTCTGTAATGTCATAGATTTACTAGGCGGTATTACACTGGATATCACCGATGCTGAGTTAAAATACGTCAATGGTTATACCAAGGAACTAAACCAGATTAATGGTACTGATGTAGGAAAACTTAAGTCCGCCGGAACTCAAGTGGTAAATGGTACACATGCTACCGCTTATGCTCGAATCCGTTATACAAAAGGCGGGGATTTTAAACGTGCCGAACGTCAGAGAATTGTCGTTGAAAAAATTCTTGAGAAAGCAAAATCCGCTGACATTAAAACAATTAACGCTATAATAGATGAAATATTTCCTCAGATTTATACCAACTTAGATTCTTTGAAAATGCTTGACCTTGCAAAGGATATTTTATCCTATGACATTGTAGACCAAATTGGATTTCCGTTCGAAAATAGGGCAGATTATTATAAGAAAATATCTTACGTATTTCCCCTTGACTTATCTGCCAATGTTACAGAACTACACAACTGGTTATTTGATACTACCGATTATACTCCAACCGACAAAGTAAGAGAAATCAGCGATAAAATAAAAGCTATAACAGATGGTTTCTAAGAGGTTGTCTTTAAAAGGCCTCACAGACACATAACACAAAAGATGAGTTTTGAAAGCAACAGGCCTTAACAGCCACACTTTCAAAGCTCATCTTTTTACTATAAACCCCTCTTTTCCAATGTATTACCCTTGCAAAATTTATATTACCTTCACATTATAAATTCTTCCTGACTACTTACTATCTTCAGCCAAAATCCTATATATACGCTCAGCCACTTTTTTTGAAGCATTTCCTTTTTCATAAATCTTAAGCTGCTGTAAAAACATCTCTACTTGTTTTAGATACTCTTTCTCCTGGAAGGTATTGATCTGCCACAGTAACTCTTCCTGCGAAGCAGCTTTACTATAAGGCAACTCTTTATAATTGAAATAAAAGCCCCTCTCCTTCTCATAAATTGCCTGATCCAAAGCATATAAAAATACTGGCTTATGCATAAAAGAGAATTCGAACATAACATTGGAATAGTCAGTAATTAAAACATCTGCTGCGGCCATTAATTCATATAAATCCCTGTAATGAGACGCATTAATAACCTTATTACTATACGTAATATATTTACTTTGCTCTGCTACTAGGGGATGAAGCCGTACTGCTGCTACCCAATTACCGCCAAAGGTCTCCTTTAAGGTGTCCAGTAGTTTGGTATAATTCAGTTCGTAACTGCCAATATTCTGGTCACCTTCCCGGTAGGTAGGTGCATATATAACAATTCGCTCTTCTGGTTTTATTCCTAAACTCTGCCTTACCTTTTGAAGAACTGTTTCTTTCACGTTTAGTAAAATATCATTTCTAGGGCTGCCGCATTCTAAAATTTCACCACCATACCAAAAACTTTTTTTATACATATGGGTACAAAAATTGCTATTTGATACATATAAATCTGTCATAGCTGAGTCTCTTTTTGCGTTGGCAACATACTTAACTCCGAGCTTTTCTTCATAATCTTTCTCAATTTTTTTAAGAGCAATTCCCCCATGCCAGGTTTGAATATAAAACTGTCCTTTTCGCTTTCTGATATAGCTTTCCTTTCGGTTATTGTCCACCCACACTCTGGCTGTGGCAAGGGCAAGTATAGCTGCTGGAGTGTTTGTTTTAAATACTTTTATTCCTTGGGGAGCACACGCCTGTGACGGATGATTCGTTATAAAAATAATCTCATAAGGCAGCTTTTTATCATTTATTTCCTTTTGATGTCTATTAAGCTCTTCCGCCACATACTTAGCATTATCACCAAAGCCCCACACATTGCATAATACAATACGCCTTTTCCTTATGGGAAGTAAATGAAAAAGACGGAATAAAAATATAATAATCAGATATCTCCCATGCTTTAATAAGGAAAGTAGATTAGCCGGTAAGAAACGTTTTATTTTATTTCTCATAAGAATCCTTTCCTTCTCTTAACTATAAAATCCCTTTCAATATATCAGAAAATTGCTTAGCCGTCTTTTCCCAGCTTAAGGTTTCAAGATAACAATAAGAGGTTTCATGCATCTTCTTAAGTACCTCCGGATGTAATATAGCATCTTTTAGTTTCTTATATAAATCCATAGGGTCCAAAGAAGTTAAAAGAGCGCTGTTTTCAGGGAAAAAATATGAAAACGTACCATCTTCAAATTCTATTAACGGCAAGCCTGTGGCAAGCATTTCATATGGAATTAAGGAAACATTGCTCATAGAAGCAACCATCCCGAAATCCGCCTTTTTATATAAAGCCAAAAGTTTTCCTTTAGTCAGCATACCCAGGTTCTCACCAGCTTCCGTATGAAAGCTTTTATCTTCACCAAAATATTTTACAGATAAAGTTATACCATCCTTTAAAAATTCATCCTTGACCCGTTTAAGCATGTATTGAGTTATACTTGGCAGCCTTTTGCCATAGTATTTTAAATATACCGCCAGTACGATTTCTTTTTTCTTCGGATATTCCTGATAGTTTCTGGCAGACAAAGGATATTCTTTTCTCTCATAAGGAAACTCAACGCAATCCAAGGGAGATACTATATTGCAATTTTTCTCAACCATTTCTTTATTCCAGGAACCAAGACTCACCATATGAAGCCCCTGTTCATACGTTTTTTGAGCTAGCAAAAACAGTTCTCCAAAAGGATAAAAATAGGGTTCATAATCCTGAAGAAAATACATCTTATACCCTTTCATTCCCTTTGCAAAAGCCACTGTATCCCAGGAACTTGCTATTACAACATCCGATTTTAGCTTATCCAAATATTTATTGGTATACATCTCACCCTGATAATTACTTAAATTACATCTTGCACATTCCTCCATATCAGATTTTGTCTGGTATTTATAAACTACATAACCCACCTGATAACCTAACTTTGATAATTCTGTACCAAGCCTTAAAATAGAGGTTTGTCCGCCGCTATGCTTAGCCATGCGTTCGATAACGAAGGTTATCTTTTCTATTTTTTCAGGTTTTTTATTTATTACAACTGTTGTATTATAATTCTCTAAACGGTAATTCACCATTTTTTTTTCAACAGTTGACTGTATATTATGGTATATTCCCTTACCTTTAATCTTTAGGATACTCTTCCACTTATTTATCATGCCAGACATTCTCCTTTTCCACCTTATGTTTAGTTCATATAGCAGGATGACTGCATTCTTATATGTTCTGTATTAACTCAACCACTGCTTCTGAGGCTTTTCCATTGTCAGCGTGGTTATATTTCGTATAAAAGGCTTCACATTTTTCTCTATAAGTATCCTTCTTATACTCAAGGATGGAATCAATTAATTCTTCCGTAGTACGTACCACTGGTCCGGGGGCTTCCTCTAAGAAGTCAAAATAAAAGCCTCTTAAATTGTCTTTGTAATTCTCCAAATCGTAAGTAAAAAACAACATTGGCCTTCTTAATAAGGAATAATCAAACATGACAGAGGAATAATCCGTAATCAGCATATCTGCTGCCAAATACAGCATGGCAATATCCTCACACATATTAAATTCGTACACAAACCCCTTATATGGTGACCAATCCAAATTTTCTTTCACCAGATAATGATACTTCACTATGCATACGTACTCTTCTCCCAGCTTCTCCATCAGTTTATCAAAATCCATGGCATTACTAAATTTATAGGATCCTTTTTCATAATATTCGTTATCCCGCCAAGTAGGTGCATAAAGAAGAATTTTCTTATCTTCCGGAAGACCAAATTTTTGTTTTATGTCACTAATATACGCTTCATTGTTTCCATAAAACAGGATATCATTACGAGGATATCCTATCTCCAATACCTTTTTATCGAAGGCAAAAGCCCTTTTAAATATTTCTGTAGAATAGTTGTTTTGAGAAATCAGATAATCCCAAGTTCTAGTATTATCATAGAAATTCTTCTTGTAGCGTTCTATGTTCGTATCACCCGCCATATTTACCGAATCCATGTCTAGTGCAAGTTTTTTTAAAGGTGTACCATGCCAGGTTTGAATGTAATGTACCCCTTCGCGCTTTATAATATACTTTGGCATTCGGGAATCACTTACCCATATTCCTGCTATGCCCATAAGAAAGAAATACTTAACCCTTGTTCTCCTTAACTTCTTGGCGCTTCCAGGAATTGGTGTGTTTATGTTGTCTAAGATTATATAACATCTATATTTTTTATCCAAACCTGTTCTGACCATTTCTTCATATACTGCCTTGGGGTTTCCGGTGTAGTTCCGCCCCATATTACTTTCAAATACTATTATCTTTTTATTAACAGGTAAAATTTTAATCTCTATTCTGTATAAAAGAATAATAATTTTTTTCATTTTTTTCTTAACTTTTTTAATCGCTTTTTTCAGCTTATGTTTTATACTTGGGATATCCATTCATTTGCTCCATTATGAATTTTTAAATACTATTTTTTATTTCCTAAATTCAAATCATCCTTAATCTTTGTTGTTGATATCCCTTCTGTCCTCGGCAAATATACAACCTCACAATACTCTTTTAAGAAGTCAAACTGACCTTTCCAGTCATCTCCCATTACGAATATATCTACTTGGTTGTCAACCACATCCTTAATCTTTTGCTCCCATGTATATTCAGGTATTACCTCATCAACATATTTAATCGCCTCTAAGATAATCTTTCTGTCTTCATAGGAATGATATGCCGTCTTATGTTTTATAGTATTAAATTCATCAGAGGATAATACCACGATTAAATAGTCTCCCAATTCTCTTGCTCTTCTTAACAAATTAACATGTCCCACATGAATCAAATCATAGGTTCCGTATGTTATTACTTTTTTCATTTCGTCATATCACCTTTCTCTTGGGTTATTTTATTAAAAATTTATCGTAAAACAGAGGACACAAACTGCGAATTTACACAGCATTGTATCCTCCTAACTATCCTAACCAAATATCTTTGTTTCATACAGCTCCCACCGCATGCCATAGACAGGGTGTAAATTATGCTTAATTATTCATATTAACTCTCATCTGTGTGCTTAAGCACACGTACAAATCTTGGTGTTGAAAAAAGTATCTTATTTTTTCTACCCAATTCCAACCATACATAAAGCTTGACTGCGGTACTCTTAATTGCTGTCAGTAGTTGTATGATACAGTTACCTGCCTGTTTCATCCGGCAGTTCTTCACCAAGGCCACTTTCTATGGCTTTCACAAGAGTTGTAAGTGCCTCTTCTTCATCTTCACCTTCGCATATCAGTTCTATTTCATCACCTGATTTGATACATGCTCCAAGCACACCTAGAACACTTTTCGCATTGGCTGTTGCTTCTTTGAACCTAATGCTAATCTTTGAATGGAATTCAATAGCCGTTTTACACAATACTCCCGCCGGACGCAAATGCAGACCAGTAGGATTCTTGACCACAACCTTACTACTTACCATATTGCTACCTCCTATAAACCGCCTTTGGTTATTTTTATGTATTCCCCCTGCAAGGTTATGAAACTCTTACCCCACCTTCGTCATAGCTTTCCTAATCACATTACATGTCTAATCTTCTTACAGATGCAAGGCATTGCTATACGCTATCCACTGGAATTTTCCAGTGTTACACTTATACTCGGATTGGATAGATAAATCTCCTCAGGAGGACTAAACTGGATTTGAAAAATCTTGGTTCCTGCCTTGGTATCTGCAAAATCTATGTAGGGATGCAGGCTGTATTTGCTCAATGCTGCCAATGCTTCTGCTTCCCCGTATACCACTACATCAACAAATTCCTCCACATTTAATGTAGCATTTAAATCTTCCGGCAAATTCCTCAGCTCTATCTCATTTGATTTATAACTAATATCTTTCGTATCTAGCTTTTCTATATTTATGTTTATTACAGCACTTTGATTCTCATCTATTAAAATGACATCGTTTTTAATGAAATCTGTAATATTAACCTCTTCTTCAATATCAGTCCTTTTATAGTCAATATTATATTCACCACTGATATATTTAACCTTATCAAGTTCCTCCGGCTGTCCGGCAATGACCACTTTCTTTGGTTCATATTTAAAATCACTATATTTATAACCATTGTAAGGGGTTCCCTTTAAATTAATGATGAGAGGTACTGTTTTGGTCTGAAGCATATTAACAGAAACCATAACACTTTCGTAATTTAAAGTCAAATTGCTGGAGTCCATTAAGGATCCATTTTTATCATAAACCTTAGGTATTGCCTCTTCTTCGTAGGATTCCCTTTTGTTAGAGACATTTACCTCTACTACAACCTCTTTTATTTTGTTGACAACAGATTCTGCACCGGACACTTGTATTATATTAGGACTAGAAGTTTTGTCTTTTGCATAATATCCTTCCGTAACAGTTCCTTTTGTCACCACATCTATCCGAAATTGCTCTGTCTTTAAATTCTCAAGACTAACTTTCATGGTTAACGTATTCTGCTTTATCTCAACAGCCTCACCATATTTTGGTATGGTTACTACTATGGGAACCGCATTGACAATTGACAGCTCAGATAAATCAGCAATTGCTTGAAAATCAGAAGGTCTTAAAGATTCAATAATAGACCTCTTCGCTTTTACAGTCACATCTACCGTATCCCCTGAGATAACATCATAAACTTTATCTTTCTGGCCAAGGACATTTTCATTAATCTTGGTTACCTGAATATCATTCCATTCACCAGTTACAACCGGATCCTCCACATTCAAAATTACAATCCAGAGTAATATTGCCATAAACAGGGATAGAATTTTAAGTCCTAAGTTTTTTGTCAACTTTTCCTTCATTCTTATACCCATTGCATATCACATGCAAAGTTGTGATATTGCCACAATATAATCATGCGAAATAAATTCCGCTGGCTGAAAGAAGAGAAGTGGCATCCTTTCTTATACTTATTTTCTTTCAACCTTTCATTTGCCGCCAAAATGGCATTAATTATTCTATGGTGAACTCTAGTCTTTCAATAATTATATTCTTAAATGCTAGAAGTTCGTTTGAAATTAAGATTTTTTCGTAATCTTAGTTCTACCTTTCCACAGCTTTACCTTCTTATTATTTCCTTCAACCGGCTTATTCTGTATAGCAATGAGTTTATTTCGAAGATAATCTCCATCAACATTCCTAATTAAGGTTCCGCCGATGGCTATAGATACTTTACCGGTTTCCTCTGATACAATAACAGTCAGACAATCGCTAGCTTCGCTTACACCTATGCCGGCACGATGTCTGGTTCCCAAATCCTTACTTACATGCAGATTATCCGTAAGAGGCAGATAACAGGTTGCTGCCGCAAGCCGGTTATTCCTAATAATAACTGCCCCATCATGTAAAGGCGTATTGTGTTCAAATATATTAATTAATAACTGACTGCTTACCAGGGAATCAATTGCTATTCCTGTTTTTTCGAATTCATTAAGAGGTATTTCCTTTTCTATCACGATTAATGCGCCAGTTTTTGTTTTCGCTAAATCAAAGGTAGCTTTTACAATACCTGCAACTGTCTGGTCTGAAAATCTTTCATTTTTATCCTTTGATTCATTTAGGTTAAACAAAGGCATTACTAAATTATTCTGACCTAACTGCTCCAGAGCTTTTCTAAACTCAGGCTGGAACACAATAATAACAGCGGTAATTCCTACATTAATGCTCTTAAAAAATATCCATAAAATAACATTCAGGTTTAATATAGAGGCAATTAACCATAAAATTAACAGTACAATAAGCCCCTTTACCAGCATCCAAGCCCTTGTCTGCTTCACCCAAACAATGACATGGTATATAGCAAAGGCTATCATTAATATTTCAATGATATCCGTCACCTGAATCCTGGGAAAGGAGAGCCAAGCTACGTAATTTTCAAAAAAATTAATTATCGTCTCCATAAAACACCTGCCTACCTAGTATTATTACACGTTAGCTCACATTGTATGTCCATCTGTTTGCAGATGAGACACTGTCTTAAATCTGCGTGTGAAATTGTTTTTACTTTACAAATTGTTATTTCACACTGCTGCCCTTACTATTAGTATCTGCCTCATCGTAACCTTCATATTCATCATCATAATCATCTTCTTCATCTTCCAGCATTTCTTTGTTAATACGACCGCTAAGCCCTGCATTTCTTTGGGTATTAAACCTTTTAACATTAATCTGAGGTGCAGTTACATTTATTTTTGGAACAGCTTTCACATAATAATAATAATCTTCATCTTCAAACTGAACATGTTCTACTCCCGTATAGTCTAAGGCCAGACGAAAAAACTGAATAATTATTGCAAAAATTCCGGATACTAATGTTCCCAGTATCATGGCACCTATCTGATTGGATACATCTAATCTCAAATCACTGATAAGAAAACCGATAATACAGGTCAAACTTCCTGCTGCCACTGCACCTTCTCTCGCATAGTCAAATTTCATGCGTCTGACTATAAAAGTTACAATAGTAACCAGCGAGAAAATTATGATAGTCATATAAAGCTGCTGGCTTTTGAACAAACTGTCTATAACATACGTATATAACTGTAGTGTATCCTCTAAACTGACAGTTACCTGCATAGCTGTTGCTTCCTTTAACACTTCAAACAGGTAATAAACAACAACGCCGCAACCAATCGGTATAACTGACAAAGGTGTAGCAAATAGCCCAAGCAAAATGGGTATAACGTATGGTATCTTTAAGAAAAAAAGTATGGGTACAGCTAATACAGCATATCCAAGATTAGGGGTAAACCGAAGGAACAGACAATACATAATTGCAAATAAAATAACAATAATTGCTGCCAGTATTATGGAAATTGAATAGATATGTCCTACGGAAAATAAACCTGCTAACAATACCAGAATAGAAGATGGTGTAAATGCACTTAACAGAGATATTGCAAGAACCACCGGTAATTGTTTCAGCCTGCTGTCATAACCAAGAGCAGAATTAATTGTCTGAAATACAATCAAGGCTATTACAAATTTAACAATTGGATTAATATATAGCTCATATTTTTGATAAAGACTTCGCAGCCTTGATCTGAGCACTAAAAGTGTCATCATTATTTGTTTCCTCCCAAATAATCATCCGTAATATCTTCCCGATAAATATTACTTAGTCTCTTTAGTGATTTGTAATATTTCGATAGATACTTCCTGGAGTTATTATACTTTAATGAATATCCTATTATAGCGCCTGTTATATATATAGCCATGATTATAATGTAAAAACCTAATATATATTGCCCAAGCCTTACAAAGTTAAACGTTACAACTTTGCTTATAATATACTCAGCATGATACAGACCAATCATCAGCAGGATTAGTGCATAACCAAACGTAACACTAATGACGGTTTTAAGAACCTGCAATCTGACATAGTCAGTTTTGAAGTACTTAGCCATCTTAATGTCCTCTTTGCCTTCTTTTTGCTCATACAAGGCAAGTTTGGTCATGAGCCTAATCTTTCTGTCATTTAACATTTTCGTACCTCCGCTTACTATCTCGTACTATTTGTATTTTTCACAGTATTATCATACATTATAACATATTGTCTAATTATTTTCGAGCCTTATTTTTTAAGAATGAGTATTTTTTTTCTTAAGTTGTGCTTAATAGTTTGTACAAATCTACCATTTGCAACCTATAAACGCATTATTTGTTATGTTAATGTAGCCCAAAAAAATAAAACCTGCCAGAGACGACATATATTCCGTCCGTCTTTCCTGGCAGGCTCCTACATTATATAACTTCTATATCACAAATCTTTGTACCTCCTGCACCAGTTGCTCTGAATTCTGGTTCAACTTACCGGCAGATTGATTTAGTGACTCTACTGATTGCAACTGACTTTCAGATATTTGAGTGACATTACTGCTTGCAGCAGCAATTTCCTCTAGCACTGCTGAAATGTTTTCTATGGCACCCAGAGTACTGTTTCTTGCTTCCTCTACATTATCTACATTTTCAATAATACTATTTAAGTGTAGCATTAGGTTATCCACACTATTATTTATGCCCTGATAGGATTCGGTTGTATTCCTGACGGCATTCTCCTGAAGTTCCAATACATTTTCAACACTTTTGGCTGAAATTACAAGTTCCTTTGTATTGTCCTGAATCGATTCTATGATATCTTTTATATCATTTACCGATTGCCCCGTTTGTTCAGCCAGTTTTCTTATTTCATCTGCCACAACTGCAAAACCTCTTCCTAGCTCCCCAGCTCTTGCTGCTTCAATGGATGCATTTAATGACAGTAGATTTGTCTGGCTTGAGATATCATTAATAACCTTGATAATTGATTCAATTGAGATTGATTTCCTGTTTAGTTCTTCAATTCCCCTTACGATACCTGTTGTAATCATACTCGTTGACTTGGTCTGCTGATTCAGTTCCCCGGTTACAATTGTTCCTTCCTGAATCTGCCTCTTCGTACCTTCTGCTATTCTTCCTATTTCATCCGTATTTACGCCTGTCTGTACTATTTTATTAGAAAGTCTGTCCATTTGTTTCAGACATTCCTCCGCACCCTCTGCTTGTTGCGTGATACCTTTTTCAATATCATTCATTGCAGTTGATATGCTTTGGGTTGTCTTTAAAAAATTGCCTGAAGTTTTTGTAACATCCGTAGCGGCCTCTGATACATCTTTGCTCATTTCTTTTACTTGACCAATTAATGCTTTCATATTCGAAAATGTATGATTGATTTCATCTGTCAGAATTTTAAATTCATCCCTTCGTTTGGTACTAAAATCCACTGTCAAATCTCCGCTTGCTGCCATTTTTAATTTCTCTATAATGTTCTTAATTGTCTTATCTATTCCCATTGATATAAATAATCCCGTGAAAACGGCAAGAACACAGGCTATAATTACAATTATTACAGTAAGATACTTAATCCCATCTGCCTGACTCATTATGGTACCTTTGGGTATTAATCCACATACTATACTCCCTGTTTCACCAAGTTTTGAATAGATAAATAAGTTATCTTTTCCATCAATACTTACATAATACGCTCCACTTGTATCAAGCGATGTAACCGCCTCTTTATAAAAGGCTTTATCAGCGAACACTGTATCTGAATTATTATCTTGATTTCCTGAAATGATTTCTTTTCCATCTCCTGTAATCAGTCCTATCGTACCTGTTCTATCAAATTCCATACTTTTTAGTATATCCCGAACGGTATTCATATCCATATCTATTACAATTAAAGCATCCGTTCCCCCAAGCTTTCTAATAAACCTTAACGAATAGCTATCAGGGCCTACTTCCAATTTTTCATCCAGGTACGCATTGCTCCCAATCCAATAAGAAGTCTTTGAATCAAATAGCTCCTTACCCAATTCTGTTTCCAAAAAGCCGGCATAGATATTATCCTTCTGTTTTTTTAACGTTGTCACTGATTTTACTTTATCAGAAATAATTATAATATTGGAGATAAAATCATCTGCGGAAACCTTTGTTGAGGCAGAATTATTCAGATTCCTATGATAACTATTACTTTCCAGCGTGTCATTTCCCCTAAACCCGAAAAAATATTCATTTATCTCATTATCATTAATATACTGGTTCGATAATGTCTTAATGGAATTTGCACCAAACGCTAAATACTGAGTCGCCATATTTATAGCCTGTCCGGCAGCTTGCTCATAGCTGCTGCGTATCCCCTGAGCCGCTTTGTTAAAAGATGCGGTACCGAGAAGAATGATAAAGAGAACCGGCACTAAAAAGGCCAATATCAGTTTTACCCGAATGGAAGCAAAATGTATTATAGCTGCACTTTCTTTCTTCGTACTATTAACTCCACTGTTCTGGAATAGGCCTTTCTTCTCTTTCCCCTTAACCTGATACCTTGCTCCCAATTTCTTCATATCATATTTCTCCTTTGTAAGATAAAGATATTAAGATATAATAGTTGTCTTCCCCTATAGAATTCTAGAATCGATACGTTATGTATTAATATTTATTGCAGGTATTTCCATATGTTGTAAAGATTAATGCCAATCAAAAAAATCATCATATAAACACACAATTTATCAATCAATTTATCATTTATTTTTTTATTCAAATTCCTTCCACATACACCACCGGCTATGCCCGCCGCTATCATCAGAACCAGTAAAACAAGCGGAAAGTTGGGTATATTTCCTGATAATACTGTACTTATTAAACTTGTAATCTGAGAAAACAATATAATATACAAAGAATTTTCAGCTGCCACCTTTGTAGACATAGAAAAGAAATAGTATAAAACTACCAGATTAACGGGCCCTCCTCCAATTCCCAGAAATGATGACAACATACCTAGTATACTGCCTAATAGTAAGCACATGATTGGGCTCGTCATTTGATATGTATTGATTCTTGCTTTATGCAAAGAATAAACTAAAGTTCCTATTGTAATAATAAACAAGCATACAGCCTGTATTGCTCCTATCATGTTTTTATCGGTGCATATGGATACCAAGCTTTCAAATAGCTCTTTACCTGCTATACCACCAAAAGCTGCTCCGATAGCTAACGGTGTTCCTGTCTTTACATTAATATCCGATACACCTTCCAGCCTTGATCGTATAAACGTATAGCCCGCCATAGAAAGTACGGTACAACCAGATAAAAAACTTATTGTTGTAACACTTATTACGCCAAAAGCATCCAGCACCGGCTTAATTATAATTCCTCCTCCAATTCCGCAAATAGCTCCAAGAACGGAAGCAATAAAGCATATCAGGAAAAATATAAGATACATATACTTTTCTCCTCTGTGTATTAGTTTTTTTGTATATTCATTGCGATTTCCATCATTTTCGGAAGACATGCATCAAAAAACATCTGATATGACTTACAAAAATATTGTTGATATGGTTCTTCCGTCTGGCGGTTTCTTTTACAGCCACTCCGGCATACGAAATAATACTTACACACCTTACACTTCACATGGTGAGTATAGGATTGTTCTATAAATCCCATCTTTTTTCTTGCCTCATCAATCTCCACTGCACTATTTTCACGGAAATTACCAAGACAATATTGTTCCAACACGTAAAAATCACATGGATAAACAGAGCCATCCGCCTCAACCACGTACTGTTTCCCACAGGTTCCCCGCATATCGCAGGACTCCGGATGTGAACCAAGCAAAATAGCAATATAGTTCTCAAACTGGCGAATATAGGGCTGTTCCCCGTTCAACAAATCCTTATACCATAGATTGAAAAGTTTAATTAAAAATTCACCATACAGCTCCGGCGTAAGAGAATATTCCAATTTCCCGGGTTCTTCTCCTATAGGATCAAGACATGCAATAAACTGAAGGAATTTTAATTTGTGTCTTTTATAGAACTCATAGTTATGTTCAAGAGACAGGGCCGATTTTCCATTTACAACAGATAAAATATTAAATTGAACACCATGTTTTTTAAACAGCTTAATTGATTCCATAACCTTGTAAAAACTTCCTTCTCCTTTAGTGTTTACCCTGTAGAGATTATGAACCTTTTGGATACCATCCAAGGACAAGCCTACCAGAAAATGATTCTGTACAAAGAATTCAGCCCAACTTTTATCACAGTTATAACCATTTGTCTGAATAGAATTGTAGATTTTTACATGATTTACATTATATTTATCCTGTAATTCAATTGATTTTTTATAAAATTCAAGACCAATTAGAGTAGGTTCTCCTCCCTGATATGCAATGGAACATTCCCCTTGTGCAAAGGCAAGTACATTTTTTATCACATATTCCAACGTATCTTCCGTCATGAATCCAAAAGAAGGATTTAACCGTTTCGACATGGTATCATAATAAAAACAGTATTTACATCGTAAGTTACAATTGCCTGAAGACGGCTTGATTAATACACTCATTGGCGGCATCTTTTACCCTCTTTTCCTAAAGAATCTATCTATTTATCTTCCCCTTTTTGAAATTGGCAATAATCTTAAGTTCTCCTCTTGCACTTGGGGGATTCTCTGTCCAACGTTCTTTTTCTTTCCAACCGGTGACTTTCTCGTAATACTGAAACCATTTTAAGTTACGTGCCCGTCTATATTGCTCAGTCTCAATTTCTTCAGGTTTTCCATATAAACCCGCAATGTTTACAAACCATTCCCTCAGCTTTGGAAATTTTTCTATTATATTAACTGTTTCCTCAGGATCGTTCTTTAAATCAAACAATAAATCAAATCTCTCATACCCATGATAGGATATAAACTTACATTCCCTATACCGGAGCATAATACCATAATGAATTTTCTCCTTATAGCTATCTGTAAATTGGCTGATTACGACCCTCTCATAATCCTCTGCTCCCTCTTGAGTCAATAGTTGTTTTAAGCTTTTACCATCTGCTTCTTCACAAAAGGCAGTTTCAGCTAAATCACATAACGTTGGAGCAAGATCTAAAATACTAACCGGCGATATAATTTTCTTTCCGGCTCTTATATCCGTACCCTCAAAAATCATGGGTATTCTCACGGATTTTTCAAAAAATGTCTGTTTCCCAAATATCCGTCTTTCACCAGCTTGATCTCCATGATCGGATAGATACCCAAAGACATGTCCATTTTTCTTCTTTCTGGCATAGGATAAAAATGCATCTCTGACTTGTCCTATCTGACTGTCCATTTTCTCTACCATTCCACAATATGCAGCATAAACACCTCTTACCGTATTTTCAGTCACTTCATGATTGCAGTGGTTTTTCAGAAGTTCAAAACCCTCCATGTAATCCGGAATGTTGTTAAAAAACTTTGGTATACTTACCCTGTCTGAATATTTCAAATAAAGCTCTTCTGGGGCAACATAAGGAAAATGAGGGCCATATGTGCCAACTATAATAAACTGGGGCTTTTCATGCTCTTGGTCTAAATATGCAAGGGCTGTCTGCACAATCTGTTCATCGTAATGTAGTACCGGAGATTCTCCGGCACCGACAACATCTGTACACCAAGGCTCCCCAAAAGTTTTTGCAAAGTCACCTCTCTCCTTTTTGAGCTGTTCGACCGGTCTATTCCATCCTGTAGGTGTCATATCCGCAGCCAATCTTTTTGTAAACCCATGACGCTGGTCGGTACCTACAAAATGCATCCGGCCAATCAAAACCGTTTCATAACCGGCTGCCGCCAAGGCATGAGTAAAGCAAGGTATCTGACTGCTTAGCGTATCATTATTGGTAAAAACCCCCGTTTTCCCAGGTATAAGCCCTGACATCATTGACATTCTTGCCGGAACACAAAGGGGACAGGATGTATATGCAGCCTCAAAAGATGTTCCTTCATCTCTTAAACGCATTAAATTGGGGGTATCCACCCTCTCACTCCCCCACTCAGAAAACAGAGGGCTGTGCTGATCACTCATAAAAATTAATATGTCTTTCATCTTTGCCTCCAAATTAAACTGCTTTAAAACAGACCGTGCGTTTCAAATAATTTTATATCAGACCATTTACTATAATTATAAATTAGGATTTCCATTGTTGCTTTCAATTTAATGGTCTGTTGTATCATATTTCCGACCTCTTTTAAAGTTTGCATAAATTAAGTCTTGTAACTTTAAGATACTTTGTGTTCCAAAAAAGACGAAATTGCAAAAAAATAGGAACTTAAAGAACAAAGTTAAAAGCCCTCTGTTTTTTAAGTTCCTAAATTATAATGACCTGTCAGATTATTTCCTAAAGGTATATTTTTTCAGGTTGAAACCAAATTCATATATTTGCTTTCCTCTATCACTTCCTATCTCATATCTCGGGGTGTCTCTTCTCCAATTCTTCTGCCGCCCAGCTTCTTCCGGTTTCATTGAGACGCTTAATGTACTCTGGTAAATGCCCTTTGCAGTGAAAGGGTCCACCCTCTGCAAGTACCGTCCACAGCGGGTCAGTCTGACACCGATGCACCATCTTTTTCATATTTTCCGTATACCATTTGTCCAATAAATAAGTACCCTTATGGCATAACTCCGGTTTTTCTTTCGCAAGATCATGTAACTCGTACGGATCCTCTGTGATGTTAAACAGCATCTCTTCCGGATGTAAATGATACCCGTCATGATAATTTCTGATATACATCCAATCCTCAAATCTCACAGATCTCTGGCAAACATGAGCACACTGGCTAACTACAAGATACTCTCTTCCACCGTCCTTACCTTCCTTAAGCGTCTCTGCATAACTGATACCATCATATTTCGGTTCTTCAAAAATTCCGACTATCTTTTCTGATATATTATGTGCCGGAAGTGGTCCTAGCAATTCCTTTAAGGTAGGAAGTAAATCCAGATTATAGTGCAAACCGTTTGATACCGCATTCTTTGCCGCACCCGGCCACTTAATAATCATTGGGATATGAGTGGTGGAATAATCCGCTGAGCCATGCTCATCATATTCTCCAAGCTCGCCTAGGCTTTCACCATGGTCAGCTGTTACAATAATAGCCGTTTCTTCATAGATACCTTCTGCCTTCAACCATTCAAGAATTTTGCCAATATGTTTATCCATATACCAGATACCCGTATCATAATCATCCATGTTTTTCTTATAGTCTTTCATCGTTCGGATTTGTCCAAGCTGTCTGGGAAATCTAGGGGTTACTGCATCATCATACATGGACAGTTCCCTTGCACTGTGAGGACCCACTTCCTTTTCCCTATGCTCGTTCAATATATCTTCATTCATCCATTTTTCCTGAGGAAGCGGCATGTCTTCAAAGGGATTGCCTTCTTCTAGAGGCGTGCGGTACGGTGTATGAGGATCCCAATAATGGACATGCATAAACCAGTCCTCTTTGTTTTTATTGCACGCAAGCCAGTCCAGGGCAAATGGTGTGACCTCATCTGCAGTTTCCAATCCTCTTTTTCCAACATTATAACATTCGTTAAAACCTGCGTTGAACCACCATGCTCCATGACGCTCCGGAAAAGAACTAACGGATACAGTATGCATTCCGTAACGCTTTAATACAGCCGGAAGATTATCTCTTGAGTTTCCATCCATCATAATGCGTCCAGTACCATCAAGCCTCATGTCTGCGGCAGTTCCTCCATGTCCGACTACTCCGGTATGTATTCCGAACTTCCCGGTCACCAAGGCTGCCCGCGAAGGCAGGCAAGGAGCATCTGAGCAGTAATAATCATTATAACGCACCCCATCCTGCGCAATGGAATCAATAAAGGGAGAAGTAGGCCTCGGATAACCATAGCAGCCCAAATGATCCGGTCTTAAAGTATCACAATCAATCAATAGAATTTTCAAAATTTACTCTCCTCGCTTTATAGGTTTATATTTGGTACTACTATGTTAAGGCTGCAACAACCCAAATCTCTTATAGACGGCACTAGGAGCCTCGTTATCCTTCAAAAGTAAGGTCAGCGCTTTCGTCATACGTCTCTCAATCTCAGGCAACTCAACGGGATTCTCTTGTTTAGAATCCATCTCTAAATCAAACAGTAAATCCTTATCTATTTTATCCGCTCCTCGGGGTGTTACAGGTATACGTAAAACTTTACAGCCTTTGGTAAAAGTAAAACCTTCTGTTAGTTCAGCTCCCTGCATTTCTGTTACAGAAAAAGGCATGGTCATGTGTGTAGGCATTAGGGTGTACTCGTCCACTTTTGTATCTGGAGTACGCACCGCCCTCATATATACATACCGGCCGTCCGTAATATTAATTGGTCCGCCATGTATTCCAAACATACCAAATTCACGAACTTCTTCGTCTGCTTCTACTGCATATTTAAGAGATTTCCCCAGCATATCCTTAGGAATAGGAATCTGAAAAAAGTCAAGTAGGGTTGGCGCAATATCAATGGTCTGCACCAATGCCTTCCTGTGCACACCAGAAACTCTGCTGCGGGGATCCCATAGGAAGAATGGAGTATGGGCAATTTCATTGTATTCCGGCATGGTACTTTTCCCCCACCAGTTATGCTCAGCAAGACTGAAACCATGATCTGTATTTACGATTAGCATCGTATCTTTCCACATATTGTACTTGTCCATAATATACAGTACTCTTCCAAGGCTTTTATCACAAAACTCTACCAGAGAATAATACTTCTTACGCATATTCTCAATGGTTTTAGCATCCTCTGTTACTTGTGCATATGGCGGCCAATCCTTCTCAAATGTATTGTCAGGATCAAACCAATGGCTCAGGTAATTATCCGGAGAATCAAAAGGTTCATGCGGGTCAAAGGTTTCAATCTGGACAAACCAATTGTCGTAAGACACATTACGAGTAATGAAATCGATACCGTTATCAAACGTATGGGACTGAGGATAGTTTTCTTCTCCCCTATGTAGCATTCGGTTGTCCATGTTCTGCCAACCACCTTTTTTTCTCATGGTCTTTAGTGGTTCTGACTGTACATGATGATTTAACAATTGCGGGGAATATTCCGTTGGTCTCTCAGCACAATTGCCAACCCAGGTATCCGTTTCCTGCCCACGAAAGCATTCCCAGGTGGAATAACGATTATGATAGGTCGCACCACCATCCTGTAAATAATGATAATGATCCGTTGTAAGATGTGTATGAATTCCCGCCTTTTTTAATATCTCCGGCATAGAATCATCAAACGGTTCTATCGGACCCCAGCTGCGGTGTAAAAAATTAGGGCGACCTGTGTGTAACTCACGCCTTGCCGGCATACATGGCAGACTGCAGACATAACTATTATCAAAGGTAACCGTATGCTTTGCCAGGCGTTCAAAATTCGGCATGCGAATTGCTGTCTCACCATAACAGGATAGAATATCCCGGCGAAGAGAATCGTACATAATCATAATAGCTCGCATTTTTAGACTCCTTTTCTATATTACAAGTTAATAAGTATTTGTTATCTAAAGGGGATGCTGTAAATTATCTTATTTACAGCATCCGATTATTTATGTAATTTGGAGATGTCTTTCCCGTCTGGTTTCCTGGGCTAGTTTAATCCGCACTTTCTTTTTCTTAAGATATTCCATTTTACTGGAATTCGTGCGGTAAATCATGAAGATTAAAAACAAGGAATAGATAATAATGTTTTGAGTACTTCCTCCCAATGCCAGTTTGGAAAGCCCTAAAGTCAACAATTTTACACTTACTGCACCTCCAAGAACACCGATTACTGGGTTTCTGACAAAGGATCCAAGCCAGATACCCAAGAACATCGGGAACATATTACTGAATACACTGCCATTGCTGCTCATACCCAAACCTGGTGTTAATGTTCCTTTATAAGCGGTATCAAAAACGCCCGCACAGGCAACCAGCGCACCTGCAAGTACATAACATAAAATACAGTTTTTAAAAATATTAATACCTGAATCCGCTGCCAATTTCTGACTTCCCTGAATCGCTCGGCGGCTGTAACCAAAGGTACTGTGCTGGAACAAAAAGGTCATGACGAGAATAAGCAGGATTGCTACTAATAATATAAACGTTAGGTTAGATAAAATCTCAACATTTTTTTTCCCATACAGCATAAGTCCCTGCTGGTTATAAGCACCAAAAGAAAAACATTCAAAAATCAGTGTCATACCAATGCCAAGTACCATTGGAAGAATACGCATATTGACAAATAAAACTCCCACTAAAAGTCCGCATAATGCTCCGATTACTATACTTAATACAAGAATACCTATGCCTCCCAAATTAAACTGCAGGGCAATATTTCCTCCAAAGATACATCCCATAAACATCTGTGCACCAGCGGAGAGATCCATACGCCCCAAAAGTAAATTACAATTAAGAGCCATGGCAAAGCAATAGCAGGTAATGACTGTACGGAAAAGCACTCGCAAATCGGCCTTAGAACTGATTACTCCCTTACCAGTTACCAATCTGTCAATGATTTCAAATATTATATACACAGCAACCGGCAATATGATTAATTTCAGCACACTTTGTAATTTATAACTAACTGTTTTATGATTCATGAATGTTTCCTTCCTTCAAATAATAACAAAAATATGGCTTGTTTATTCAAGACGGGATTTTGCTTCATCATAGCTAACATTGTCATAGACCGATTGGATTGCCTCATAAGTCAAGTCTGGTTGATAGATACCAAGCGCCTGGTCAATTACATTATAATCCACAATCCACTTATTACCTCCTGCCACATCCCAATTAGACAATGTATTCATCTGCTCCGGATTCTCAATTGCCCACATTTTAAACAGTAATTCTGACGGTTCACCACTTGACTGCACATTCAAATTGCTATAACCAGTTAATGCATTATATACCTTTACAAACGCCATGCTACTTACAAGACTGGTTGATTTTACCGATGCCATATTAACCGAAGTATTACCAAAAGAATCTTTTGTATTAAATGCATTCAAAAGCGAATTTGAAATGGACGCTACCGAAGCTACTTTAATATCTTTTTTAAATGCCTTCTCTACTTCATCAACAACAACCGCTGTTTCAGTAAAGGATTGTCCGGACTGAATAAATACGCCGTAATTTCCTGTTTGCAGAGCCGTACTGACACCAGCCAGCCAACCTTCGTTTTGTGATGAAACACCCGGATAAATATAAATCTTTATATTTTTATCATTTGCAACCTCAATTGGTGCGGATACAACTGCAAGATTTTTAATTGTGTCTTCATAAGTCAGACCATACTTCTCCTGAAGTGCTGATAAAACGGCTTCCGTACACTCTGAATGCTGTGTGTTCCCTTTATATGCTAGGGAAGAAGTAATTAGGAAACCTTCACTTCCGTCATCGGAAGCATTATTTGTCAGCCATTGCTTAAACAAGCTTCCAACATATGGCTGGTCAGCGGCGAAGGAACCTGAAAAGTTCTCATAGCCTCCTGTAAAAGCCTCTTCTACTATTGCTGAACGCTGGTTATTTATTACATAAGCCATGCCATATTCCTGGCATACCTGAACCATTTGATTGGCATCTTCTGAACGGTAGCTGATAATCGCATCGGCACCCAGATCAGCACAATTCTCAATAAAGCTTAATTCATCATCCGTATCTTTTACTTGTTCGGAAAATATAAATTCTACATTATATTTTTTTGCTAGATAGTTTTCATAATAATCACGACGAATTACTACCTCATCAATGGCTTGAGGTTCACAGACACCGATTTTAAAAGTCTTAAAATCCTGGGGCGTCTTTTGTTGTTTATCAGTTCCGCTTGTCTGTTCTGTTTCTGTCGTTTCTTTACCTGTTTCCACCGCTGTATTATTATCACCGGTATTTCTTTTGCCGCAGGCAACCAAACTAAAGCCCATAGCTGCTATTAAAGCCAATGCCAAAATTCTTTTTTTCATACTTTTCTCCCTTTCTTTTATATAAAATTTTATTGCTACCTTATAAAAAAATCTCTTGTCCTACACCTGCTGTCTTGTCGGCAAGGTCTGGGGGCGTTCACTATTCATATATACAAGCAGCAGGAATACTGCTCCTCGTACTCCCTGGATTACCGTAGGTGAAATACCGACCATCAATAATCCCTTATTCAGAGCGGAAACTGTCAAGGCTCCGAGAAGTCCTGCATAGGAGTTGGATTTTGCTCCGCCAAAAATAGACATTCCTCCCAATACAGTGGCAAGCATAACATCCATTCCCATTCCGTTTCCAACCTCGGTACTAACCGAACCTGTACGTATTATAGTAAATACCGCCGCCAGTCCAACTCCGATACCAGCCATAAAGAAACTGATATACTTTGCCTTATTGGCATTCATCCCAGTCTGATTCGCACAGATTTCATTGCCGCCGATGAAGCGTAGTTCCCGTCCGGCTGATGTTAAATGGAATACAATAAAACACAATATAAAATATATTATAAATGCAGCATACCGGAAGCCAGCATTCTCCATTATTTTACACATTGCATAATCAACTTTCAAAGTCTCCGGTCCTAAAATATTGCTTACAATTGCACTGTACAACTGTATCATAACTATAGCCACTGTAATAGATTTTACTCCGAATATAACACTCATTGTACAATTAAACAGCATGAGCAGTATACCGGAAATAATTGCCGAAACGACCATTAGATTCGCATTTCCCGTCAAATTATATACTAACGCTCCAATGGTTGCGGACAGGGCCATGGTATTTCCTACAGAAATATCTAGATTTCCCGTTGTATATATAAATGAAACTGCCGTAGCCATGGTACCGATAATAATGGCCTGGTTAAATATACCTACGAATATATTTTTTCCAAAGAAATCTCCTCCTGTTGCAGCTCCAAAAACTGAAATAATCAGAAGAAGAACTACAATCGGAAATGTAAAGGAAAAAGAAGGGTTATTTTTAACAATACTGACACGATCCGTCAGGCTAAGACGGGGCGCGCCTTTCATAATTTCAGTATCTGACATATTACTCACCTTTCTTAAATCATACTTTCAATCAGTTGATGTTCGTTGTAGGATTCCTTGCGATAAAATTCCCCGTTTAACGTTCCGTCTTTTAAAATAAGTATACGGTCAGCCATACCAATAAGCTCGGGCATTTCTTCACTAATCATTACGATTGATTTACCCTTTTTTTTCATTTCATATATTAGTCGATACATAGACGCTTTTACACCAATATCCACCCCACGGGTCGGACAATCCAGAATCAATATATCCGCATCGTCTGCAATCCATTTACCAAATACTACTTTTTGCTTATTTCCTCCTGACATTGCCTTTACCGGCTGGAGTATATTTACACATTTAATGGCTAGGGCATCCACTTGAAGCATCGCATATTCTTTTTCTTTTTTACTTGACATAATAGAACCAAACAAGCGGTTTTTCTTATAGCCGGTACTTTGTATATTGGCACCGATGGACGCGTTCAGTTCCAAAGACTCTGTATCACGATTCTTGGAGACATACCCCATTCCGTTTTTAAAAGCAATCTGAGGACTTTTTACAACCACATCGGACTGTGTAATTACAACTTTACCGTCCACCACTTCCTCCAAACCATAAAGTGCACGTCCAAGTTCATGCATACCGCAGTCAGAAAGTCCACCGATTCCCAATATCTCACCTTTATGTAATTCCAGGTCAAAGCACAGCAGGTCTTTCATTGTAGTAATGCAATCTGCCTTAAGAACAACCTCTTCACCAAATCCATCCGTATCAACACGGTAATAATTTCCTTTAATCTCACGACCTACCATTTTATGCTTAATATCATTTTCTTCATAGTCGGCTTTCTCTATGTTATCAATGATAACACCGTCCCTTAGAATGGTAAGTGTGTCGCAATGTTCTATCAATTCGTCCAAATCATGGCTGATAAAGACAACTGCTTTATTTTCCGCTGCGGCTTTATGCATCAGTGTATATAGAAGATTCCTTCCTTTTTGCGACAGAGCGGTTGTCGTTTCATCTACCACAAAAAGGTCCGGATTATTATACATGGTTCGTGCAATCTCAATGAGTTTGCGTTCCTGCATGTCATATAAGTGGGTAGGATATGCAGGATTAATATGGGATGCACCAATCTTATCCAACGCTTTCTTTGCTTCTGCATTCATCTTTGACCGACTTATAAACATACCTCTCTTAAATGGCTGATAATTACCAAGAAAAATATTTTCCGCAACTGTGACATTGTCAATTGTGCCGGCTTCCTGCACAATCATCCCAATTCCGTTACTAACAGCTTCCAAAGCATTTTCTGGCTTCCAAGGCTTTCCTTTGTAATACATTTCACCGCTGGTCGCTGGCTGTATTCCTGCAATAATGGAAGAAACTGTAGATTTACCCGACCCGTTTTCACCAATGAGTCCCCTAATTTCTCCGCGCTTTATGGTGATATCCACAGATTTAAGAGCTACCGTCACTCCAAAATTTTTACACATGTCTTTTACTTCAAACAGAACCTCACCTTTTGCTGACATGTTGTTTTCTCCCTTCTTCAGATTGAACTTCAAACGATAAGTAAATCAAACTGAATCGTCATACATGAATTATAAAAAAATTTTCAGTTCTTCACTATAAAATTCAAGATGTCAGCTATCATATTTCCGACTATCTGTTTTCCCATATTCGAAACCTTATCAAAAAAATTAATATATTATCGATTTTTAGACCTTTTACTATCCAATGATTATACAACATTCTATTTTTGCTGAAGATCTGAACAATACCGAATAATTTCAAACATTGACATTTTTTTGTCTCGTATCAGAGCCTGTATCTCCTCCACCCGATTGGGAGGACATATCTTTTTTACCCTGTTCCATGTCATTTCATAATTGAAACGGTCATCATAGGTAAATGGCACTATATCGCAGGTAGACTGGTACCAATCCAGCATTTTCAAACGCATTTCCGATACTATGCCTTGATATGACCCGTTCTCTGCAAGATTATGTGTCTCACCCGTATCACTCTGCATATCAAACAACTGATCCGGTTCATATAACCGACGTATATATTTATACTCCTTTGTACGAAGCATCGTTGCCTTTGTATGAGCCCTATCGTCCTCTTCTGCCTTTATACGAGGCCAGTATAAATTACGGGGATTGACTCCTTCTTCTCCGTCAACATGACTTTCATCACAATGTATCTCACCTGCAAGGCGTCCTCCCTCGCAACAGGCATATTCACGAACAGGCAGGCTGCGGTCTGCTATATTACTTCTCAGGCTGATTCCAAAATGCGTATGGTTAGGTTTTATTCCTGCAAAATCAGTCGCTGTCCCATAGAAATCTACAAGTTCAACAATACTATCGCTTATTCCCGGATCAATCTCATACCCTTTTGGAGGCTTAATTAAAAACGGAACTCGTACAAGATTATCATAAAAAGTATTTTGATTTTTTTCAGTAAGGCCAAACTGCCCCTGATAATCACCATGATCACTGAAAAAGAAAATAGCACAGTCATCATAGATACCTGCTGCTTTCAGTCCATCGCATAACCTTCGGAACATATCATCCACCTTCAGGCACATTCCTAAATAGCAAGCACGTAATTCATCCCAGTCTTCTTCCGTAAATCCTTCCATTCCTTGATTTTCCCTGATTTTCGTTTCAATTACAGGTTCAAAGGAACCCGGACAGCGTTCTTTAATTCTCTTAGAAAGTTTTGTTCTGTCAATCGCAGAAAAATAAGGCTCCTCCACTCCATACTCCGGATGTGGGTTTACCAGGCCTAAAAACAGACAGAGAGGCCTTTCGTCAATCGGATTATGTGCGCGGTGAATTGCCGCATCCACGATTTCATCATCACTGCTGTAACGTATCCCATTCTCATCTGTTTTAAGACATCCCTGATAATGAGAGTAGTAATATTTACCGCCCGGCTCACCACGCATTCCCGGATTCACAGGACCAGGCGGCGGCATAACATCTCCTCCGTAGAAGATTTCATTAGCATGTGCTTCAAAAACTCCTTCCTCCTGTCCCGGAAGAAAATCATTTCTAGCGTTCATCCATACATAATATCCATCTTCTTTTAATTCTTTTAATATACTGCTTTCGTGGGTATGGAGCATATGATTCATGGTACGATGACCGTGTACATGCGGATACAAGCCTGTCAAAAAACTGCATCTGCTGGGGACACACACAGGATTCTGGCAGAATGCATTCCGGTAAGAAACTGCCTCATTTGCGGTAAATTCATCTAAAAATGGTGTTTGGGCTGCTGGATTCTCTCCCATATGTGCCAATGCAGCATTCTGCATTTGATCTGGATTAAAGATAATAATATGTGGTCGTTTATTCATCGTTACGCACATTCCTTTCTTTTACTGTTCTGTTCTTTTTGTCCTTTTCTTCCACTTTTTCCACTATATAGCAATAATTATTCTATTCTAAAATAAACTTTCCCGATATTAAATTATCTGAACTATTACCTACATATATTTCATACTCCATATGTTCAATTTCCATTTGGTTTTTCCTCTCATTATACCAACCAAGTTCTGATACCTGACAAGATATTTCAACCGTCTTATTCTCTCCGGCCGCTAAATCGACTCTTTTAAACCCTCTCAATATCTTCACCGGCCTATCGACTGCTGAATTCTGAAATCCAACATACATCTGGATGACTTCTGCGCCATGCCGTTTTCCGGTATTTGCAACATTGCATTGCATTGTAATATTTCTGAAATCACTTTTAATTTGAAGGTTATCTATTTTAAAGGTTGTATAAGATAGTCCGAATCCAAACGGATATCTTGGTTTAATTCCTTCCTTCTCTAATTTGGTATAACCATGATAGTAATCATAATGCTGATACTCCGTATCCCAATTTACTTGAGGCAAATCCGATTCTTTGATTGGAACAACATAGGGCAGCTTTCCACTCGGATTAATATCACCAAAAATGATTTCACCAATTGCCGTTCCTCCCTCCATTCCCGGATAATAAGCCATTATAATTGCACCAACATAGTCTTTCCATTCTTCCACCATAATCATATTGCCGCCAATCATTACAGCAGCTGAATTTCTATTCAGAGGCCCAACTTCCTGCAATAACCGTATTTCTTCTTTATGCAAACCCAGGCTTGCCACCCGGTCTCCGCCTACTGCACCCGTATACAGATCATTCTGGTCTTCTGCAACATATTCACCTTCATCGTTGTAATCATACCCCACAACAAAAACTACTGCATCCGCACTTTTTGCCAATTCTTTGCAACGATTTAAATCCATTCCTCCATAATAAATAACTTCTGTTTCAGGAGCCGCATTTATCAATCCTTGCATTGGAGTTACTATATATTGAGGATATACTTCACTTGAACCACGATCTCCGATTACTTCCTTTATGCCTAATTTTCCAAGTACAAGCAGCTTTTTTATAACATTTCTGTCAAAGGGCAATGTTTCGTCTTCATTTTTTAATAAGGTGATACCCTCTCTAGCAGCCTGCAAGGCTAATTGAATATGCTCAGGGCAGCCAATCACACCGGCGCTTACTTTGCTGCTGCATTCATCAAAAGCAAGCAGTGTCCGGATAATACGAAGGGCAGCTTCATTTATTTTATCCTCCGTGACTTTTTCATCTTTTACTGCATTCACCAGCTTATCTCCATAGTATGTTGTGCAGCACATTTCCATATCCTGGCCACCATTGGCAGCTTCGACCGTATCCCGAACACCCCATACAAAATCACTCATTACGAAACCGTCAAAACCCCACTCTTTCTTCAAAACCTGATTTAATAAATAATCATGATGTCCGCAGTAGGTTCCCTTGTATAAATTATAGGAACTCATAATACTAGCAGCACCCTCATCAATGCATTTTTTAAAATGCGGAAGAAAAACCTCCCTTTCTGTTCTTTTATTGCAATCAATATTTACTTTAAAACGTGAGTTTTCCATTTGGTTAAAAGCAAAATGTTTAACACAGGCGATAACGCCTTCTTTTTGTACACCCCTTACCAAAGCAGAGCCCATTTCTCCAATATGAAATGATTCTTCCCCATACGTTTCCTGGCTTCTACCCCATCCCGGATTATAAGGTACATTAATGCATATGCCTGCAAATAAATTTCCTTTATAAGCCAAAACTTCTTTTCCTATTGCATGCCCTATTTTTTCTTCCAAATCTGTATCAAAAGCAGCGCCGCGCAGCATAGAAACGGGGAAACAGGTACTTTTTCCCGTTCCGCAGACAACTCCTCTTGGCCCGTCACAAAATAACATAGGCGGTACATGATAGTCTGGTAATCCGCCTGCAGGATAAGGAATATAGTTATAGTGCTGATCCGTTTTTTTTCGGATGGCTTCTCTTACTTCCTTAAAATCTATTTTGCCGCTCATCAGCGAAATCTTATCTTCCAATGTTAAGGAATTTACGATACGCTGTGCCTTCTCCGTATAAGTTAACCTTTTACTTTTATTGCACTCCATTAATATCCTCCTCTATGAAAACTTCACTCGGCTAGTATATTTTTTATTCTTCTTTTTATATGCTCAGGCAGTTCTATGCTGGACTTGTAATATTTTTCTGGCTCTTTTAGAGCATCCGGTGTGGTTATCCACCGCTCACTTTGGTCAAGCTGTGTATGCTTTATCCACCTAGCCTGAATCTGTAGATGCTTCTCCCTGATAACATACCTGTTTATGATTTCTTTTGTATCCCAGTTTTTATTTGCAATCTCTTTCATCTCTTTGGCTATTACAGGCTGTTTATCAATTAGATTCTCTAATTCATTCCGATCTTTTTCAAGGTCAAAAAGCAGGTCTGAATCCTCGTACCCAGCATACGTAATATATTTCCACTTACCCTTTCTAACCATTCTTCCCGGCACTCTTCGCTGGTTAGCAGACCCCTCCAAAATCTCGCTAAGGACATACCTCTCTTCTTCTGTACCACCTTTAAGCTGTGGAGTCAGACTTTTTCCATCTTGTTCAGGAAGCTGTTCCCCACCTGCCAGTTCACATAGAGTTGGTCCCACATCCATGATGCTGCAAGGGTTTTTAATCTTCCCGCCTGCCATAATACCGCTGCCCTGAAATACCATAGGGATATGGGCTGACATTTCAAAAAAAGTCTTTTTACCATAGAGTCCCCTTTCCCCAACCTGATCTCCATGATCTGAAAGATAAAGGAATACACCTTCCTTCCTGCTGCGCTTTAAATACTCATTCCATGCATCGTATACAAACCCTATATTCCTGTCCATGAACTCTATCATTCCCCAATAAGCAGCCCTTGCTCTTATAACCGTTTCCTCTGATATATCTCTTAATTTCTCTTCCAGAATGGGATGTTCGTGATTACAGCCTTTGCTTAAAGTCTGAGGATATATTACTTTATTCAGGTAATATTCATATAGCTCAACCGGAGCTACATAGGGAAAATGAGGTGCGTAGGTACCAATGACTATGCACTGTGGCTTTTCGTGATCTTTTCCGAGATATTCCAAGGCTGTCTGTATTACATGTCTGTCATATTCCAATGTAGGTGAATTTCCACCTCCAATAATGTCTAAGCACCCTACTTCTGTCAAAGTAAGCCCAAAGTGCTTCATTTCCCTGAACGCTCTCCGCTCTCCGGTATAAATTGGAGTGATATCGCCAAAAATTCTTTTCGTAAACCCATGCCGCTGATCTGGTCCTTCAAAATGCATCCTTCCGCACAAGACCGTTTCATAACCTTCTGCCCCCAAAGCATGGAGAAAGGTAGCCTGATCTGAGGAAATAGAACCTGCATTGTCAAGAACACCCGTTTTAGTAGGCAGCTGGCCTGACAGCATAGACATCCTTGCAGGAATACACAACGGACAGGACGTATACACCTCTTCAAAAACAGTGCCCTGTGCCGCTATCCTGTCCAGATTTGGTGTACGTATTATGTTGTCTCCAGCATATCCTGTACAGAGGCCTGCATGCTGGTCACTTAAAAATATAAGTATATCCTTTTGATTCATTGTATTGCTCCTTTTCTCCAAAGCCTCTCTTTTGATAAATGTATTTTTCCTATTAATGAATGCACTGCTGCATTTGCGTTTTTACGCCTGTAAAGCTAATTGCATATGTATTTAATCCTAATTATATAAATATAAATCCAGTATAACTGTAATAATTCCGTACTGATTTATCGTATTTCCGACCTGCCCTCACCGTATAAAACTGTTAATACAACTTTATTTATTGATGTTTAATAATAATGAACAGAATCTATATAAACATAAAAACAGACAACATTTCTGCTGTCTGTTTGTTACTATATTAATTTACTTTTTCAAACGTCTCAAAACGTTCCTCCTGGGGTGTTCTACCCATCACTTTTTTATATGTAAAAGAAAAGTGGCTGAAATTGCAATAACCCATTTTAGCAGCAATATAACTGACAGGTAACCCAGTCGTACGTAGGAATCCCCGGGCAGCACGCATTTTCTGTTCTGTGATATATTCTTTTATATTCATACCTGTTTCTTTCTTAAAAATCCGTGATAGATAATCCGGATTTAAGTGTATATGTGCTGCCAGTTCATCCCGCCTGATGTCATCCTCAAGATTCTGGTCGATATACTCTATCACCCGCCGTACCAATGCCTTGGGGTCCTCTTGGTTATCATTAACATGGAAATGTTTTGTAACATAACTAATAAGCATTTTCATCTGTGGAGCAGAATTCATACCATTTTTGTATAACTTAAGTCCTTCTGTCGTGCCAAACATATCATTTAACATACGTTGATTTCCATCCATTGAATTATATAACATCTGCATAAAATCCTGATAAAAATACCGTAAGGTAATCCGATTAATCGTACCATTCTCACACATCTCATCCAAAAGCCCCAGCGCCTGCTGCTCCACTGTATTTGCAAAGCCTTCCTTCATAAGTTCGTGCCAGTGTTTTATTTGCGGAATTCGAAACATGTGATTACTTTTTTGCTCAATGCTTCCCATAGGAAATACACCGCCTTTTAAAAGCACATTATTATCTCTGTGTGCTATCAGACCGGGCCAGATTTCCAAGGAGTTTTCCAAAGGAAAGGGCCCATTAAAATAACAAGCAATGCTGCATCTAAAGTACTGTTCGCAAACGCTATTCAGATACTGGAGCTGTCTTATAAGACTTTCTCTTACGATTTCTTCCTTGTCACGTCCCTGTAGTAACATTGCAAAGGTGTTTTCTTCTATAAAAGCCAATCCCGTAAGCTGGTTATTCGGAGCAAAAATCTCGCTCACTATATTTTCCAACGATATTTCCAGCAGTGTGTTTTCCCATTTTTCCGAAAGAGTGCTCCATTTCACAATATGAATCAGCACTAAGTATCCAGGTTCGCTAAGACACGGCAAAACCTCCAGTTCAGCCAATGTAAGCATGTCCTTTTTATTACCTGAGCTGCTCAACCAATTACGGATAGCATTGCCCGCTATGGATTTCTCCTGCTGCCTGAAAACTTTACCTTTATTGTACAGTTTATCCTTATAGACTTTTACATGTATTACCTTAACTGCCTTTTGTATCGTCTGAAAAATTTCCTCATAGGACGCCGGCTGTAAAATATAATCAAATGCACCCAATTTCACGGCTTCCTGTGCATATTCAAATTCAGCATGACTGGTAAGAAAAATACAATAGTTAGAAAAACCTTTCTTGTTCATCCATTCATAAAGCTGCAAACCACTCTCTACTGGCATCTCAATGTCACAAAGAATAATGTCTATCATTTCGTTCATTAAAATATTCTTTGCTTCAAGAGCATTTAATGCCGTATATACTTTTTCTATCCCCAATTCAACCCAATGGATTCCTTTCAACAATCCCTCAACAACAGAAACCTGGTCATCTACAATCAGTATTTTCATCTTTACCTCTCCTTCCGCTGCCACGGCAGCACAATAACCACTGAAAGAAACCATGCATCACATACTGCCTTTTTTATACTTCTTCCTCCTTCATTAAAAACATAATTTCAATCTGTGCTCCGTTATTATTTGAAAATGTAATAGCAAAATCTTCTCCATACAGTACCTTAAATCGATTTACTGCATTCCATAATCCCACGCAAGAACCATTCTTTTCGACCTCCCTCCCATTATTTAGCAAGTCCAACACCCCTGCAGAAAAACCCGGACCATTATCCCTTACTATGATATCCGCCAACCTTTGACCGTCAATTTCATAACTTTTTGCAATAATCTGCACGATAAGTGACCCATCCTGTGCCATCGCATGCTTTATACAATTTTCCACCAAGGTCAATATGCTGACCGGAGGTACTTTAAGCATCAATACTTTGGTATCCACGGAAAGTTTACACTCTGGTGTTCCTCTTCTAGTTGCAACCTGCAGTGAAATATAGTTTTCACACATTTGCAGTTCTTTTTCCAGGGTAATCACCTCCGTATTTATATCAAATATATATCTTAAATGGGGCGAAAGGCATAGAACGGTCTTTTGAATCTCTTCCGTCTTACCTGCCTGAGCCAAGCCAAATATACTTTTCAGACAGTTCAAGAAAAAATGTGGGCGGATTTGCATACGCAGTGCATCCATCTGCGCTTTTTTAGCCAATAGCTGCTGCTCATAGCTTTTTATTCGTAAAGAGGTAATCTCCTTCATCATATTATTGAAGGCATTATCAACCTGTGCAAATTCAGTTCCTTTATGCTTAGTAGGTCTTGCCTCCAAATCCCCGGTTTGGATTCTCTGCATCGCAATCACCAGATTATCCATAGGAACAAATAATTCATATTTTAAATAAAGAACAACGGATATTAACGAAAACACCGCTACACCCAGATAAATAAATGGACTGTAATAAAGAATTCTTATGCTCTCCTCATTTTTTTCAAAAGAGAGTGCCAGTCCCACCTTAAAACCGGCTAATTGCTTTTGCACAACAATATAATCCCGCTTTACTCCCGTAAAATAAAATTCATCCTTGTCATAATCTAACGTAATACCGCTTTCTAAAATCCATCTCTCATTTGCGAGAAAATCTCCTCTTCTAAAAAAGAAAACCTCTCCTTCAATTCCGTATATAAGCCTTGCATTTCTAACAGCCTGTGTTAAATCAATCAGGCATACTGCATATGCTCCTTTTCTTTCTACAACTCGAGTTAATAACCAACGCTCCGAACAATGAAACAAAAACCATCCTATTGGTTTATCCTCTTCTGAACTAAGCTTTTCCCTTAGTAAAAATTCTATTTCCTGCTTTATTTTTCCATATGCAACTACTTGGTTATACTTCGTAAGGTAAATATCCTTTTTAGTATCATATAGAACTACCCCTGTTAAGTCCTTATTTGTTTGAAACATTTCAACAGTATCACTAAAAATAATCTGACCGGCCTTCTCTGCATCAATCGTATCATCCGCACTATAAAATACTTTAAAATTTTTATCATCCCATATCAGTTTGGTCAAATACTGTTCAGCAACTTCAATTTCTGTTCGCAATGTATTATAGTAGACTTGTAAACTATTCCTGTTTGCCTGTGTTATCTGGTCTTGAATCTGCTTCATTGCTTCCTTGATTATCCCTGCAAAAACAATTGATACAGGAATTAAAACACACAAAATTGCTATTATTATCCGATGCTTTAACCGCAGCTTTTGCTTTAACATTTTTCGTATTTTCATCTAGTACCATCCTGTATGAGATTTTTTGTTTACCTACTACAAAGATTAAATGAATGTATTTGTTATGTCAACAGTTTGAACATCGATAAATGTTGTAATTTGTGGAAAATGTCATATTTTTGATATTTTTAGTCGTTTTTTGCATAACATTTTACCAAGGCTGCTGCAATCAAAACTGTAATGCAACTTAAAATATTATAAATTTATTTTTATATTATAAAAGGCTTGAATCACCTAGTGACCAAGCCTAAGATTTAATTTTCATCTGCTGTGTTTGTAGATGTGTTGTTACAACTTACCACGGTTTGATAATGCCAGCCACTCAAATAGAGATACACTTTCTCCTTTCTTATACACAGGCGTATTATTATAATCGAGAATGCATTCATTGTTTAATGCCGGTATCCAACTAAAATGCCCATTATACTCATATGGCGTTCTATCCTGATTAACATACCGTCCCGTACCATCAGTTACTGAAGGAAAGCAGGAAAAATGTACATCAGCCGCGCCGGCACTCAGTAATCTGCCATAGGTGGCTTTGGTATGCTTATTTACATCAATGACAGGATCATTGGCTGCATGAGTAAACCATATGGGTATTTTCTTAATTCTTTCAATGTCGTTGTCAGTTATAAATTCATCAGCTAATGCCTCACAGATTGGAAAGGCTGCCGCAAACATCTGCGGATAGGCAATGATCATTTTCATGGTCATAAAACCTCCATTCGAACAACCTCCTATATATACTCTTTCTTCATCAATGTCATCATGGGCTGCTATATATTCATCAATCAATTTCTTCAAGCTATCCAAATACATTGTACTGCCATCTGTATTGTATCTGCCTGTACCATCGTCCATCCACATAGTAGGGGCCTGGGGAACCAAAACATGGCAGCCGCTGAATATATACTGAATCTTATCTGAAATAAGATTTACAACTTTATTACCGCTGACGGCTATTGCCGGGTCGGTACCGCCTTCCCCAGCTCCATGCAGCCAAATTAATAAAGGGTTCTTTGCTTTATTATTTTTTGGCTGGTAACATGCATAGTTCAAATGTATTCCCTGATAAGTTGATTCACCTGTAATAAATTCATCTGCCAGTATTGTTTTATTCCAATTTGATTCTGTAAATACCATATTTTCTATCTTACATTTACCTATGTTCATGGGTTTAATTTGGGTAATCGTATAATCACAACTTACCATTACATTAAATTTACCATCATATGTAATAGCAGATCCTAAGGATATTCGGGGATCTACCTCCATTTCAAGTGTAATACAGGTACCACCCTGGCTGGCTTTCCCTTCTTTGTCAGAAGTATATGCTCCGCAGACCTTTCTTTCCCCTACGGAAGGATAAACTTCATCAGAACCCCATGATTTGCTTATCTTTATTATCTCACCGCTTTTTTTATCCTTCCTTTCTACATATACCTGAAATGTTTCTTCATTCACATCACATTCCCATAATGGCTGCCCCACTTCTACTATTATTTTTGAAACAAATGGGCCTAAATCATAAACCTCAGTTATTGTACTGTATTTCATCCCCTCACCCTCCAAGCATTATATACTTTACGAATTAAGAACTTTTATATGTATATCTTTTATACACATATCTAATATATGTACAACTATAATCTGGTATCCCATCTTCCGACAAACGGATCAATAGGGCTGGTTCCTTTAAATTCAGAACGTCCTAATAACTTATCTATGACTGCACGAAGGGTACTTGGTTTTAATTTATATGTATTTATAAAGGTTCGAATCCTTGGTACATCTAATAAATGATATGGATTTGCAAAGGAGATAAATATTGTAGGAATTGCAGCCTGAAAATTCGGACAATTTGCTCCCATGGGTTGTGCCCATTCAATTCGTACGGTGGTCTGATTGCTCTTTGTTATCAGGTTAGATACATAAACAAGTAAATCGTATTTGCTCACCATATCCTTGTGAGATACGGAAAATCCCTCCTGAAGACTAGCCGGCGGCTGATAGATACTTACCTCAAAGCCCTCCCCTTCAAAAGCTTCCCTAATCTTATCAATATCCTCATTACCTCCGCCCATATAAGCATTCTCGCCAGTAAACATTGGATATAGAAGCATCCTCCTATATTTATTAACATCCAGAGGAATAATATCCTGCAAATTCTTTATTAAAGTTGCAGAAGAGTCTGCAACCTGAACGTCAATCTCTCTATGCTCTTTACAGCCAATGATCTTCTTTGCTTCTTCCACATTTGGAATCAGTGTTCCGTTTTCTTTTTTTTCTGGCAGTTTAAGAGCCGCCTTTGTAGCAAGAATTCTCATAACTGCTTCGTTAAGCCTCTCAGGTGTGATCATTCCATTCTTAACACCCTCTGTCATGAACTGATAGTCTTCCTCCAGATTTTTAGCAAATAAGAACATATCACATCCGGCTGCAATGGTATAGGGAACCGCTTTATCACGAGACATTGGAATACACATACCTGCCATGGTTGTGGCATCTGTGATGATTAAACCGTTAAAACCTAATTTTTCTCTTAGTAATCCGTTCAGTAATTCCGGTGCCAGTGTTGCGGGCATAATACTCTCATCTTTAATACCTGGTACCAGCTTTCTAGAATATGCCGGCTGCATAATATGCCCTACCATAACAGTAAGTGCACCTGCATCAATGCATGCCTTATATGCTGTTCCAAAAGACTCGTCCCACTCTTCGCAGGAAAGCGAATTGATACTGGTTACCAAATGCTGATCTCTTTCATCAACACCATCCCCAGGAAAATGTTTGATGGAAACTGCCATTCCCTGCTCTTGGACAGCCTTCGTATACGCAACTCCACAGTCACGAACTAGCTTCGGGTCAGAGCCATAAAGTCTAGTAGCCATAATTGGGTTCCTAAAATTATAATCTATATCAATCACCGGAGCGAATGCATAGTTTGCACCAACAGCAAGCCCTTCTCTTGCACAGACATAACCTTGTTTGCCGGCAAATTCAGGATTACCAGTTGCCCCAATCTGCATATTAGGTCCAACATTTGTACCCTCTGCAATCATTCCATCACCCCCGGCTTCGAAATTAGCAGAGATAAGCATGGGTACTTGGGATTCCTTTTGTAAATAAGTAACTGCCTTGCAGCATTCTTCTAATGTCATCTGACGTCCCATAATGCCACCGATTTTATATTTATGTACCAGCTCTTGTAAATATTCCTCGTTGCTGCTGTACATGATAAGATGAAACAACTGACCGATTTTTTCCTCAACTGTCATAGTTTCTAGGGTTCTTTTCACCCACTCCACCTGCTTATCCTTCAAATTAAACGGATTCTTTTTCAATACATCATACTGAATCATTTCCTTACCTCCTGCAATCTTTTACATATTTCTTCTATTGTTATATTATTTAATCCCGGTAATAATAAATCTGCCTGTGGTAAATTTTCACTACTCCCAATACCTACCGCAAACATCCCTGCATTATGGGCGGCTTCAATTCCGGCTGCAGCATCTTCAAACACAATACAGTTGTCATAAGGCACCTTTAATGACTTGGCTCCCATTATAAATACTTCCGGGTCCGGCTTTGCTTTTGATACTGCATTGCCATCTATAATTTCATCAAATAATTCTTTTATCCCCAGCCTGTCTAATATTAATACTGCGTTTCTACTGGCAGAACCTAAGGCTATCTTATACCCTTTTGCCCTTGCCTCTGTTAAAAACTTTCTCACTCCAGGAAGCACTTCCTCTTCCGTTAGCTGCTTTATGTATGTAAGATATAAAGCATTCTTTTTCTCGCAATTTTTTTCTTTTTCTTCTTCCGACAGGCTTAAATTACCGATTTCAAGAATAATTTCTAGAGAGCGCTTCCGGCTGACCCCTTTTAATCTCTCATTATTGCCTGTGGTAAAAGGAATCCCCATGTCATCAGCCAACTTTTTCCACGCAAGGTAATGATATTTTGCTGTATCAACAATTACTCCATCCAAGTCAAACAATAATCCTTTGATTTCCTTCTTCTTCACTATTTCCTGCATACTTTACCTCCAGCACGTTATTCTATACCTAATACATTAAAATAATTTACAGTTCAAAACAAGGTCATAAGCTAGGTATTTTACTGCATTTTTTTATTATTTTACCTCTGTAAATAATAGTACTCACTTTTCAATATATTAATTTTTTACAGTTGCATTTGAGTAATATGAAATATCTTGGTATAATAATTACTGTAGAGATACACTCATATAACTTGGAGGATAAGACATGACAGAGAAAATTAAAGATACGCACGAAACCATTGAATACAACAAAAACCTTCCCATAAAGCTTTTTTGTCAGCGAATTGGATTTGTGGAAAAGCATTGGCATAGAAGTATCGAATTACTTCTGGTTCTTTCAGGTACTCTATCCGTACAGGTGGAAAGCCAGACATATATACTTCACGAAGATGATATACTACTTATAAATTCCAACCAGGTTCACGACACCAGCAGTGAAGACTGCGTACTGGTTCTTCTGCAAATGAGTCTGCCCAGATTCCATATTGATTGGCTTAATCTCGAAACCTTGCATTTTGACTGCAATTCAGCAGTTCAGAAGAATAATAAAGCCTTTGACCAGCTTCGTGAGACCATAGCCAGGTTAATCCAGTTGACTTCCAGTTCCCCCCACACACAGTTCCTCAGGCTTTCCTATGCTTATCATATCTTATATTTGTTGCTACTTCATTTTGTGAGCCATAATCCTGGAAAAGTACGCCCTCTCAAACATATGGAACGCTTAAAGAGAGTTATCCGGTATATAGAAGAAAACTACCAAAGAGATATCTCATTAACAGAAATTGCAGAAATGGAAGCCTTGACTCCTCCCTATTTATCCTCCTTCTTTGAAAAGAACATGGAAATATCCCTTACAAGCTATATTGCTAACATCCGTTTAAACCATTCATTTACCTATCTAATGGATACGGATATGTCTATAGAAGAAATAGCCGAAGCTTGTGGTTTCCCAAATCAGCGTTCTTACGCCGTCCTCTTTAAAAAGCATTACGGTATGCTTCCAAGTCATTACCGAAAAGCAAACCAAATCTCTGAAAAGGGGATTCGTTCTCTTCCTATGAATACCTCAACCAAATATCTAAACCTTGAAAAATATGATTTTTATGAAAAGCTTTCTTCTTACTTTCATAACTCGGGAACAGTACAGGCTGCTGCTCCTATTATAGCTGTCACCTACTCTATCGAAACAAAAAAAACAGAAAACACTAAAAGGCTTATGAAAAAGAATTTTTTAAATTTTTGTTCTGTTGGAAGAGCAAAAGAAATTCTCTTGGGAAACATTCAGAAAATGTTGATTACGCAGCAGGAAGAAATTGGTTTTAAATTTATTAAGTTCCACGATATCTTTAGTGATGAACTTATGGTTTACAAAGAAGACACACTGGGATGTCCTCATTACAATTTCACAATGCTTGATGAGGTATTTGATTTTATATTGAGTATTCATCTAATGCCATTAGTACAACTGTCCTTTATGCCAAAGGCATTGGCTAAAGACCCTGCTTTAACTATATTCTCCCTTCCCTTTTGTGTCAGTGAACCAAAAGATGAAAAAAAATGGTCCGATTTGATTACCGCCTTTGTGAATCATTTATTAGAGCGTTATGGGTATAATGAAGTATCCCAATGGATATTTACCTTCTGGAATGAAACGATGACAGGGCATCCTTTTGATTTTAAAGAAGTGGATACTTTCCTCCGTTTATACAAAATCACTTTCGAAAGTGTAAAAACCTGCAATCCTAATCTCCTATTTGCTTCTACATCCTATTTAAGCAATACATTTCCCTCAGCAAAGTATGACTATTATTTAGATTTTGCTGCTGTAAATAACTGTAGACCTGATGTATACCTGTTTCATTTTTATCCGATTTCTCCCCAGTCTCCAAAGATTAAATCTGATAAAAGTACTGAAACCTTTTCTATACCCTTAAATGGTATCGTTTCAAAGGATCCGGACATCTTCCGCTCCTATTTAAAAATGCTGAATGAGCATTTACCCGACAGAAATGCTCTTCCTCTTTATATCACAGAATGGAATTTAAGCTCCTCACACAGGGAATGGTTGAATGATACCTGTTACGCGGCCGCTTATATAATTCGAAATATTTGCAGAAATCATGAATTGGCTGATAGTTTTTGTCATTGGGCTTTAACGGATTGGATTGAGGAACTGGATTTTCCCAATGAATTATTCCATGGAGGAGTTGGACATTTTACGAAAAACGGAATAAAGAAACCGGTCTACTACGCGTATCAGTTTTTATCAGAATTAGGGGATGAATTTCTATCAGAGGGTGAAGGTTACTTTGTAACTAAAAGTAGAAAAGACTATAGAATTATTTTATATAACTATTTTGATGTTTCTGATTCCTACCAGGAGGGTATTAATTTTAATATAGGCTTCACAAACCGTTATGAGGTTTTTCCTGACACTGCCGCTAAAGAATTTCATCTGAAATTAATGGATATGGAGCAGGGGGATTATCTGGTAACCGAAAAGATTGTAAACAGAACATATGGAAGCTGTTATGATAAATGGGTCGAGATGGGTTCTATGTCTTTGTCCACATCAGAAGAAATCTGTACCTTAAGTGATTTATCCAGACCATTTATAAAAAAATCGAAGCTTTCTTCTGAACAATATGTTATAAATTATTACAGCACTCTAGAACCTCATGAAATACGGCTTGTAATCTTAGAGAAGATACTCTAGAAGGATACATCAATACTTCGAACTATACACAGTTCAATTAATAAGAAAGGACTCAATATATGTTAACAAAATACATATACTGAGTCCTTTCTTTTTTAGAATCCGTTTCTTGAACTCTATGAAATTTGGTGCAGTTTTAGTGCAGCACTTAACACTCTACAACACCCATTTTATAAGTTTTATTTGTCTAATGATTTCATCGTCGGGAATACTCTCCGAGCTAGATTAGTATCACCAATTGTACCTGATTATTCAGTATTTAAGCTATTTTCTTAAAAGTATTATCACTTACTATCAGGTACCATAAAATCAAAAAAAGTTGTCATTTTGTTGTCTTTCCTAATTTCTTGTTGTCCTCTATAAGAAGCCTATTTAAAGACTCTTTTCTAAAATACATCCAAGTTTCGTGCTAGGTTTTCAATCGCTTCTTGTTTCTTTGAATCAGTTACTTCTGCATAGATATCCATAGTGGTCTCAATACTTGCATGACCCATAATTGCCTGGATTACCTTTACGTTTGTTTCATTCTCGCAAAAGCGAGAACAGAATGTGTGCCTTAAGTGGTGACAAGAGAAATGCGGAATAATGATAGGTTGTCTTTTTTCTTTCTTTGCATTAATAATCTCATCAGCGTTATATGCTTCTAAGATTCTACGAATCGCTCGATTCACAGCTAACGGATTATGAATCGTGTTAAAACGATTGGTAAAGATAAATCCTGTCATTCCATCAACGACTGTACTGCAAAAACCATCTTCCTTCTGTCTCTCATATTCTGACTGAAGTGCGTCATATACCGGCTGCATAATCGGTAGTTTTCTAATACCTGCATTTGTTTTAGGAAGTGATACCTTAAACTCACACTTATAAGTATCTGTTCTTCTCGGATAATAAGTCATGCTATGATTGATATCAATCAGGCGAGATCCCATATCCACATCCTGCCACCTTAGTCCTACAACCTCACCAATACGACACCCCGTTCCCAATAATACTGTAAAGAACGGACTCCAGTGACAAAATACCGGGCTTGTCGCAATATAATTCATGAATGCTCTCTGTTGCTCCAACGTTAGTGCATGTCTTACGCCTTTATTCTTACCACCCTTTTTCTTGATCTCAGCCATCACTCTATCACTCGGATTATTCCGAATAATATCATCACGTACTGCTAATTGAAATGTTGGGTGAAGTACCGTGTGAATAGTCTCCAATGTATTAATATGAATTTTCTTTTCATTCAACAAGTCATAATAGAAATAAAGTACATCTGAATACTTTATCTCTCCTATTTTTTTCTTTCCAAAGCCATCCCTGACAAAGTGATCATACATATACGTGTAATTCGTATATGTCGTCTCTCTAAGTTCAGACTTAGTAGAAATATACCTGTCAAAAACAAAATTTAAATCCGCATTACCTGCAACATAAACATCAAGTCCATCCAGCTGATCCTTAATAAGTTTTCCTCACGTTCCCTTAACTTTTTCAAATCTTTTGAATAGATAAATCTTCTATTCCCATAAGGGTCTGTGTAACCATAGGCGTATCTGTTGTCGATTTCCCGATATATCTCACCTTTTCTCAAGGCTCTTCCTTTATTATCTTTTCGTGCTGCCATCTCTTTCTCCTTTCTAATATGAAGAAAAGAGATTCTACACTACTTTTGGGATGTCCTATATAACAATTCAATCCCTATTTTCATTGCCTGAGTCATAGTCTGATTATGAGATTCCGCATATTTCTTGAGTGCCTGATATTCGCTTTCTGTAAAACGTACAGTTACTCTGTGCAAGCTTGGATCATCGACCGTTGGTCTTCCCATCTTTGCCATGTATATGCATCCTCCTTCATAACATGTATTAATCACACTTCATGTCGGACATTTTGTCAATAGATAGTGTTAAATTTCTTATGTGTTTTACTAATTACTCTCTTATACGAAATGTCTCCAGATACTCTTCAAAAATGTCACAATTTACTAATACGAGCTTATTTAGCTTATATATAGCATTAGCTTCTTTTGCCATTTCTTCAAATTTAGACTGACACATCGAGTACAACTCAGCACCTACTTTATATCTAACAAATCGCTTCTGATTTATTTTCTTCTGCACATAGCATCCCCTCCTTTATCGAGCACTCTCGGAAACTCTACACGTCCTGAGTTTGCTCATTTTTTTAATATTTTGCTTTTAGCTTTCACCCCTATGTTTAATGCATTTTATTTGATATTTTTTCAAAAAGTAGTTGACGATCGGGATAGAACAGTACCTCAATGTCGCGAATTGTTAAAGATTCTGGAATTGGCCATGCCAGTTCACGCGCTTCTGTTAGCTTTAACACATCAGAAACGGTATTACGTGAGCAACGGATACTATTTGCAATACCCACGTTGCTAAAATTCAGACTTTTCAGTCTGATGATTTCTCGATAATCAACCATGGTTATCGTCCTCCTAAGTGAATTTACACATATATCATGTGCATGTATTCATTATAGGAGTTGCACTGGAGAGCGGAAATACCTGCTCTGTAAGTGGTAAACTATAACCAGCAGATTTAGGAATATGCACCCTTGCGTTTTTTTTACCGAAAAAGACAGCAAATTCAATACTTTAAGATCTGTTCAGCAGGTACTATTTATATAACGATAAAGAAAAAATGTGAATATTGTTGCAATCTGGAAGTGTTATTGAATCTAGTTTCTTTTCATTCTTCAATTTTATGACTTTAGCAAAGATATGCCCCTTAAACCACTCAATTAATTCTATGCCACTTTTTGTACGATGATAGCTATTACCTTCCCAGACAACAGATTCTCCATATAATGGAGTTGACAGCGACCAATCTGACATATTAAATGTTACAACTTCAACATTCTCTTCACAATAATTTAAAACAAGTTCGGCTGATTGGTTCCCCCACTCGGCACAACCAACAAAAACAATATATGAATACTGACCTTCTGGAAACGAAATGCTTTGTTTTGAACATGAAATATTATCATTATCCGTATCCGTAAGAATTGGAAATTGAAATTTAATATTATTTATATCCCAGTATTGATTATTAGGTAATCCTTCTGCCAGAATAAACTCTTCTATCCCTGTTAAATCAGCCTTACTATTAGAATTTAAATTTAAACTAAATCCTTTATTATTAAAATATGCTGAAATATCTATATAACAAACATCTTTTCCCTCTAATTGTACAACTTCTAAATCTTCTAAAATATCATCATTATTCTCAACTTGTATAAAAGTCAAGTCGTCACTAGTATCTATTATGTTCGTCAACTGTTTACATACATTTTCTTCTAGCTCAGCGAGTTCATTTATCTTTTCAGCTACAATTTCTCTTTTTGCTTCAAAATTATTCTTGTATATAGACTTATTTATTATAGTCCAAATACATAACCATCTATCTGATATCTTTATAAATTTTTCTGAATATTCTTTTAGTGGTTTTGCATTATGATAATTTACAAAATAATCAAGTGTACGTGAAAACAAAAATCTTGAACGATGTAAATTTTGAATTTTCTCTACTAGATCAATATCCCCAGTATTAAGGTTCTCTCTGTTGCAAATCATATAGTTATGTGCATTTCTTAAAAAGTTAGAAACTTCTTTCATTTTTCTAAATGCATCACTGTTATTTAACTTACAAGTAATTTTTGATATGATTCCTCTCCAGTCAAGCGTACTATATTCATCATGACTAATTGAAAATGTTTGCATTCCTCTATATCCCAAAAGAAAAACTTCGTATGGTATTTTAGAAACTTCATTCAAATAATGAACATCAAGACAATATACATTTTGTTCCGTATCATCATATCCTACGATTAAAAAAGGGTAATAATTTTGCTTTTCATTGGAAAATGACCATGGAATATTCTCCCCTTTTATACTAGTACAAATAGGATATCCTTTATTAATTTCTGTATAAATAGTTTGCATAATTGTAGAATTATCGATAAGCATGGGATCATATGATCTCACTTTGATTCCATGGTATTGCTCTAATAATAGAATATCATCGCCAGCAGTATCAAGTGTTATTCTCTCCCCAATTAATTGGGGTTTATGTTTTGAATCTTCTATCAAATCGAATTTCCAAAATTGCGAAAACATCATTTCAAAACGTCTTCCCAACCAAACAGCAGTAGTCGCTAGTATAGTTTCATAACATCTCATTTCACGATTTTTTTCAATTTTAATATCTAAGATCATTTTTTGTTTTGAAATATTAAAATATGCAATACTTCTACTCCTTTCTTTTTATAATTGTGTTTCACTTGCTAAAATTCTTATTTTTAATAATGCTGGAAACTCCTTATTAATGATGACTTGTAAAAAATCTGAATAGTCAAAAGTTTGTTGCCCTAAGAAGCCTGCAAATCTTCTGAAATATCAGGCTGTTCCTGCTTGTTTTGAATAAATCGTATTATGCTTAAATTGGGCTTTTTATCCATAATTCGAAAAATATTCTGCCTTAAATAGCACATTACTGTTGCTTCAGACACGATAGCTTTGGATGGTGTCCGTAGAAATCGAAATGTTTTGTCTGAATATCTTTGGAAAAGGAAAGGGATATCATTTGAAGCAGACCCATTGCAATGCAGCTGAACATAACATACCCTTCGATGGCTTTGACTGTCAACTGGATTTTTTCCTGTTCCTGGGGATTGCTTATGTCTTCAATTGGAGGCTTTTCATTCTTTTTTAGATATCGTTTCAATTTAGGCATGGACTTACTCCAAAATTGATAGCTGAATCCACCAATCATCTGCTTCAGCTCACGAAAGATGCATTCGATTTTGAATCGATTCTATAAAGGCGTATGATTGCGGCAGAGTCTAGTGTAAGGTCAGTACTAACTAGAATGCATTGTATATTGTTATATTCTACCAGAACAAACCGTAATTCCTTATAAAGCTTCTGTCCCCACAGTAGGTTAGTGCAATAATAACGGATAGATTCCTGCTTTCCATACAGCATTGCAGTTGTTTCATGGAACTCATTTGATTTACTGGAAAACAGTTCCTTTAACTTCACAGTATCACCTTTTTTGATGGCCTGCCTCGGCCGGGTTTCTTTTCCTTTGGCTATTGATATGCCATACAGGACTTTTTTGCTTTAGAAATAAGGTGCATTATTGCATCTTCCGAATGATTGCACTGTTCCAATTGTACCAATGCAGGAACAGAAAGAAAGTAACGGTTAAGTAAAAGAAGTGATTTGCCAAATGTTTTCGCAGCCTCATAACCATTTTCAATCATCTGAACCATATGAGTACGGGGTTGTTCTTCCTTTGCTTTCCAAGATAGAATAGTCTGGATACCATCTTGAAAATTGACATGAAGCGGAATACAAAACCATTTAGAAACATTTCCTGCAAGAACACCAAACATGTACCCGAAGATGTATTCAGGTTTTGAGGAGTTTTCGGATTCCTGAAATAGTTTTTTAACTCCCGGCATATGTCTGCCTTCTTTTGCTTGCTTCACACCATCACCAATGAGGATAGTGTACCCTTCTTCTTTATAAAGAGGAGCAGAGGAATTTACAACTTCAAACCACTTGAGCTTGATTGATTCAAGACTCCAGGAAGAAGCACGGAAGAAATGATTCATAGTATCATAAATCTTTGAACTCAGGGCAAGGTCACGAATAACGGAGGTAGTTCCAATCTTATCGGAACGAATCATAAATCCAACAATAATTACGACAAACCATTGAAATGCTGATTGTCTGGAAAAGCACGATTTAAAGTTGTTAAAAATTTTATCAATATATTCAAGCATAGTTTATAGTCAATCACTCAAAAGTATGGTAAACTAACCACTAGATAACTCTTTTGACGATTTTTATCCTTTATAGAGTAGTGACTTTTAGGATACTATAAAATGACTTGAAAGGGTTATTTTTTATTGAAAACTTTTGACTGTGCAGAAAATGTAGGTAACTTTATTATATTCATATATATTTTTCAAGCATGTCGTTTACCTGCTGAACTACTCTTTGACAATTATCAAATAAATAAAAATGGTTTCCAGGGAAGCTCAATATATCCGTATTTCCTGAAATATAGTTATTCCATTGTATCATTTTACTAGGTTCTATTTCGTCATCCTCCATGCCATAAAAAAACGATGCATTACAATCTAATTTATTATTATGATATGAATATTCATACAAATTTTTAAAATCAGTTTTAATGATATTCAAATATAAGTTTAATAACTCATCACTTTCAAAGAGTATTTTGGGTGTTCCGCCTAGTTTTATAATTTCATCGCATATTTTTTCATCGGTTTCTTTATATACTGAAGCTATTCTAGATATATATTCGGGTGGTTTACTACCAGAGAAAAAAAGGTGTACAGGCATTAGATCATTTTGGATCTGTATTCTTCTAACTAATTCATATGTTAAGATACTTCCCATACTGTGCCCAAAAATTGCATACTTTCCTGTATAAATAAAAGGTCTTATTCTAATATATAAATCAGTTACCATATCCTCTAAGCTCTGACTTAATTCCTCTGTTATTCTTCTTCCCCTTCCTTTTAATTCAAGTGGTATGAATTCAATATTGTTATCTAAATATTTTCTCCAAGGATAATAGCTAATCGAACTCCCTCCTGCATGCGGAATGCTAAACAATCTAAGATCATTCAACCTTATCACCTCCAACTTTGTATATTACTCTGTCCAACACTTAGCTTACATCTTCAACAATTCATAATCACTATAATTAAAAATAGTGGCATATTCATTGTTATTAATTGCAATTAAAGTCTTACATTTTTTCAACTATAGTACCCTGAAGCTATTGAATATAATAAAATCATACTACTATTTAGCATTTTAATCCGCTTAATCTCTTTTTCTTATTACTTTGATGTTTTAGATCATCAGACTATACACATTAACTACATAATAAATTATGATAGATTAGTAACTTTCACTGCTCGAAGAATACTTGCCTTTTCAACTTCTCTTATATCTGTAACTTTAAATCCACATTTATTCAATATATCTGAAATAGATGAAACCGTATCAGGGAACGCTCTGACATTATAGTTATCATATTCAAATACCTTCTTAGAATCCTTCTCTATAGATACGATAAGCTGTCCTTGATCATACAATAAACTATTTATTTTCTTAACTAATTCTTGTTTATTCTCAATATGAAAAAATGTCAAAGTAGAATATATCGTATCAAATTGATCATCGAAATCAGTTGTTAAGATATCACCTAATACTAACTTTACATTAGAATAGTTCAGCATATGCTGTTTTGCCCGTTCAATCGTTTTTTCAGATATATCTATTCCCCAAAACTCTTTACAGCCAAACGACAATGTTATTAATGCACATCTCCCAGTTCCAACACCAATCTCTAAGATTCTCTTCCCTTGTGTTGGCTGTATCAAATTCCAAAATGTCTCACCATCCCATAAATCCATATACGCTTTCAATTTCGGTGGATCATTCACCGGATCATTCTCATTTTGTATCAGCATATCATAATGTTCTTGTACCGTCATAAATTTTCTCATAGCCAAACCTCCTCTTTAAGTCAAGTACCGTTTTATCAGTACTTGCATTTATTCTTTTACTTAGTTTCCTGTAATCTATTGCTATGAAATGCGCTGGAGCTGAAGTAACTACTCATCAGAACAAAAGAGCACTCGCACTAACTTCTCGTAAATTCATTCGTTTGATTTTTGGTTTACTGGCTAAAAATCAGCTTTACTCTAGATAAATACATATAAACTGCATCGAATTACATTCTGTTTTGGGTGTAGGTCTTATAAAGTTACCCGTTTTTCTGAAAATCATTTGAATTTCTTTTCATTTTGTTCTTGACATATTACCAAATTGCTTCTATATCTACTTAGCATTTTGTATCAACTTTATTTAAATAAATTCAATAATTGTGTTGCCGTGCTTTCTTCCACATCAGCAATTTTATTTATGTATTCTGCTACAACTTTCATATCATTATTAGTATCCGAATGGTATGCTGATTTACCAATCATTAAAATAACATTCCTCCACCAGTTGCTAATTTTAATGATATTATTCTTAGCTTTCATATATTCTTCTATATTATCATATTTCTTATATTCATCTAATAAATTATATAAATTAGTTCTCCCACTTGATACACGAAATAACTGTCGATATATAGGCGCTAAATGTTGCTCGATATAGCCCTTATGTTCAATTTCAAAATTGATATTTTTTGAAATTTCATCTGCAAACTTACGTATTTCATAAAATGTAGTTACTCCACTTTGATCAAATATACTTACTACAGCATGATATATCAGCTGATCCCAATCCACCTTCGGTTGCGTATCAGTATCCGTTCTAATTGAGTAACACTGCTTGCAGCTTTGTTTTAGATCGCAATAATCTATTTTGTTTATTTCAAAATTCCAGTAAGGATCTAAGCAATACATTACCTTATGATAAGTATCATTCTTAATAATCAAAATGCAATGATTCATATGCTGTTTTTGATACCCCAATGTCCATGGACACCAAAAAGAATCTGTCTTAACTATCCACATTGTATCCTCATCTGAGTATTTCTTCATAACATTCAATACTTCTTCCAAATTCTTTGTATCATAACTTTTAATTGCAATACCAGTATTGATCTTAATCTCGTCAAAACCTCCTGACCAACCAGTAGACAATCGAGATCCTAAAGAATCTGTATCATACTTCTTATCATTTAAATAAAATCCCCATGAATTTGGAAATGTCAAATGATAATCTCTCTTATTAATAGCAGCAAAATTGACGATTAGCAATTGAAAGCAACTAAATATCCTATCTTGTATTAATACCTGTTTCAAATCAGTCATCTGAAGCATATCCATATCCATCATAAACAACCCTCCTAAATCATGGTGTTTTACTAATATACATTTTCCTCATTCATAGAAATTTTAGTGAATATCTCTGGCGAAACTATATTTTTAATAAGATCAAAGCTATAATCACTAAATAGTCTATCCCTAAAAGGAATTGTCAATTTAATCTTGTCCTCGTTTCCTAAACCAATAACATCTAAATATATATGACATAGACGTTGATGAAGGGCTTTTTTCTTCCTCATATCCCACTTCATTTTCCGCAATATTTTCTGATTCCTTTTTTAGTGAAAACGCAGTACCACCTGGTGTAATACTACTTCCTCCGCCTGCATTTTCGCCTGTTCTCGAAGCTTCCACATTTCCATGGTTGAGGAAGGATTCTGTGGCTTGTGTTTCTTTAGATAGGATTCCATTAACTGATCCAGTAGTTGGTTCGCCTCTTCGTCCACCTGATTCATCTTCTCTGTCAGCTTCCCAAATCGGTAAAGGGAATTGTACCGGCTCCTCTGATTCTCCTTGAGATAATCCATCGCCATTCTTCCGTACTTGCCCAGTGTGCTTACTGTTTGCTCCTGCTCCGACGTCTCCTGAATATCCGGATACAGTAGACCCTCCACTTCGTGATACGTCATTTTTGCCATAATACGCATTTCTCCTTTTCCCAGACCAATTGGTCTGTTTTTCAATGGTCTTTAAGTTTCTGCTAAATTCTTTCAGAACACTACAGGAGACATCGCATACGAGAGAACCAAGGCGGTAAACAATCTCTTCCTCCTGGATTGTTACAATTTGACTAAAATCCTGTTCCTCCATTGATAAGTCAAATCCACATCTTGTTCCTACAGCATACATTACACTCCGGTATAAAAGCTCTTCCATACCAGTTTGCTGTTGTAAGCCCTCGCGTTTTGTACGCGCTCTGTTAACGTCTCTCTCACCGTCCTGGTTGTTCCAGGCTTCTGCAAGGAGAGTATCTTTCTCGTCATCTGGCGCAAATTCCTTTATCACACTACCTGATAGCTGCTTTAATTCATGGAGTCTTTCTGAAAACTCTTCCTTTATTATAGTCCAAACATTTGTTCCTGTAAATAATTTTAGCAAGTTTTTTAACTCATCCCTGCTGGTGCTTTCAAGCTTTTCAATCTGTCCTTCTGCTGCTAAAAAATCCAAATAACATTTGAGATTCTCCCCCTCCAAATCCCATGTCAGTTTTACGTCTCTTCCTCCTGTGTCACTGATGTCAAATACATATCTCATTCTGGGATTCAATGCCTGTGAGGGAAAGATTGCAATACCTTTACTTCCCCTCTTTACATATCGTTCTACCATCTTCCAAGTATCATAATCTGCAACCAATGTAGACTGGGGACGCTGGGCATATATCATAATAACATTGTCAAATTCATACCGATAAAGCTGCCCGGCAAGCCTTAATACCTCCTGCCATTTCTTTGGGGAGCTTGTGATTTCTTCCATCTGTTCATCATAAATGACTTGTACCTTATAATTTATGTTCACTTAAGCTGCTCCTTTCCGCTAAATTTATCCCTCTGCACTATTTTATCTTTGCTCCAAAAAGTTCCTTGAACAGCTTTAGTTCTTCTTTATCAAGGGGGATGGATAACTCCTGATTCCTAACCTTTTGATTCTTCATGCCTTCCTTCGCCTTGATTTTTCTTACCAATCGAAGCAGAACATAGCACTTTTTTGATAGTACAACACTTTCTTTCCATGTCATATCGTTGGCTTCCACTAAATGCTGTGTCTCACTAATTTTCCTGAAAAGAACTTGATTTACTTCTTTTATTTCCTCTATGGCAATTACTACTGATGCTGTTGCAATACCGGATCTGTCCCATTCCTTATGAAGCTCCTTTAGGAGAAACCCAATCGTATTTGTAATTTCTTTCCCGTTATTATTCATTCTACAATCCTCCATCATCTGCTCATTCCTTCCTTTTGTTCAATGGGTGTAAAATCTACCCCTTTCATATCCTCTGCATCCAAAATAATTCCCTGTGCATAATACAGTGCCATTACCATATCAATGGCTTCTCCAAGGGATTCTGCCTCTACTTTCTCCACCCTTGCTAAAACCTCCTGAATTTCAATTTCATACTCTTTTGCCACTCTACCTCGCCCTTCCTTTCTTGGGAACCCTGTTCCCAGTAAACCCATGGTCATACCTTCCTTCTTCCAGCTTATCCATGAAAACTTCTGCCTTTTTGGTGCCAAATTCTTCATACATGGATGTTCCAACGGCTTTCTTAATAGTATCCGATAACAAATCATCTTTTACCAGCTTCTGATACTGCTTAAATTTTCTCTCCAGCCTATTTCTATAGCCGGATAACCCTTCCACCCGTTCCGTTGTCCCGTACTCTTGTCTGATATAGTGAAAGTCTATGGTAGATGGTGTGGAGGAAAGGTATATCCCATGTCCCCATTCCATTCCGTATGTATAATTAATTTCACTTGCCCCCTCACCCTTATGGGTTCTTTTATAAAACTCCACGCCAATTGCTACAATAAAGTTTCCGGTTACTTCCTCCATTAATAAAAGATTTTTAGGAGACAAGGTTTCCATCACCCGGTAGTCACTCCCATTGAAATTATGAAGAATCTCCCCCTGTTCAAATGCTGCTTCCTGTAATTCATAATGAAAGCCGCTGTATTTTCTTCTCCCCTTCGTATCAATCCCCACTGCCATAAGTTTCTCCATACAAAGGGAGCTGCTCCGCTCTGAATCAAATGTCCAACTCTGATTCGTACTGTTGTAACCGCCCTGCAAAAACTTTATTAACTGTTGTTCCTCTTTGCAGTATTTTGTAGAGATTGATTTCTCGGCTGTTTTGTACTCTATCCATTCCATCTCTGTGCCTACTGTTCTTCCCAACGCCACCATTCGCTCTGCCACCTCAAGCGGTAACGCTTCTTTTTCTACTGGTGCAAACTTGATATAATCCGGGGTGGTCATAAGAGCATTCATCTCTTCACCTCTTTGCTTTTCTATTACAAGAATCATTTCATTGATTTCCATCATAATACCCGTGCCTTTCATTTTCTGATGACCTATTCAAAAGTGAATAGGCCTTAATAAATAGTTTGAAGGTAATTTTCTTTCCATCTTTCCTCCAATCAAAAAAAGCAGAACCACAACGGCTCTACCTGCTTTACTTCCTTTTTTATTATCTGTATCTATGGTCTACCAATCAATACAATCTTTCCGATATTGGGAATCTCTCTGTAGACTACCCCATATTTTATGCTTCGTGCTTCCACCACCTTTCCACCGCCTACATAAATCGCCACATGACTGATATCCCTATATCTTCGGTTATTGGTATAGCTGTAGAAAATCAAATCTCCGGGCTGTATTGCATCCAAGGTTACAGTCTTTCCTGCTTTTTCTAGCTTCTCTCCCTCTGCCGCCGCAGTGGTTGCACCACCATTGCTGATATTCACTCCTGCACTTTTCCAGCCATAGTATGCCAAAGAGCTGCAGTCATAATAATTGCCACTATCCCGCAGTTCCTGACTATAAGGATACCCTACCCGGTGAAGTACATAGGAACAAACTGCCTTTTGCCTGGTATCTGAAATGCTTGCTAAAATTGCATTGATTTCTTCCTCGATTAAGGAACCAATACCGGGTTCTCCTTCCTCTTCACTACCAGACCATCCCAGCATGGACAGGTACTCTGGACTCATAATTTCTTCCAACATCTCTACTTCATCCTTGTTAAATCCGTATTCCGAAATCATATCCCGGTAGGATTTTAAGGATATATTCACGTAAAGATAAGTGGTGGTCAATGTAGAGGTAGTTCCGTCTTCCTCGGTAACAGTCTCTGTTTCAGCACCTGTGGAGGTAGTGTAAGAGCACATATCCTCCACTACTGACTTTAGCCATGCTTTTGAAGTATCATTCATAATGGTTGCGGTATCACCAACTCCATACTTCACCATATATACTGCTAAAATATCGTAATAATTAGAAGGAATGGCGTCTGTCCCTTCGTAATCCACATATACAATCTGCCCTTCCTCATATCCCACATGGTCACTGGCTACTGTAGTTACCTCCCGGTTAAATTCTGCCACATATGCACTTGTCACTGTCTGAACGGTATTTCCCGTTTCAAGTGGTGGAAGAAACAGGGCAAACGGTGAATTATATAGAACAGCAACCACCGCTATCACTGGAATTGTAATCATTGCCACAACAAGAACCAATAATAAAAGCACCAATCCAATCATCGGTGCTACCGTCTTAATCCATTGAAAGGCTCTTTTTGTAACCAGGTCTTTCATAAGCTTTGCAATACTATCCTGTTGATTCTCCTGTGCTTTCATCTTATCCAGGAAAAATGCAAGCTTTCGGTTTTTATTTGCTGCCTTGGTATCCTTTGCTTCCATGGCTATTCGCGAAGTATATCCAGAAGCTAATTTCTTTTTGATACCCGTTACCCTTCCCATACTCCCTGCTACTGGTGTTGTTTTTCTTGCTGTGTCTGGGGATATTGTTCCAGGTTTTGTAGCTCTCTCTGCAGTTTTTCTTTTTCCAGTTTCGTTTGTTGCTTTGCTTGTAGTCTCTCTTGCAGTTTCTTTGGTAGATTTAGTTTCTGATTTCTTCCCAAGTTTCTTTTCTGCTTCCACCTTTTTTCTCTCTCGTTTCTTTCGCTCCACTATCTGCTTTTTGAGAGCATTAGCACTTAGATATGCGATTCCTGTTACAGGACGGAATGCTTCATGAGCCATGTAGGTTGCCTGCTGTATTTCCTTACCACCTTCCATCTGGTCAGTTGCAACCCTTGCACCTATTGCTCCGGTTTGTTCTGTAATATGGAGATTGGTCTGTTTTCCTTTAATGGATTGGTTTGACTCCTTTGCTTTCTTTTGAAGCTTTCCTTTATCTGGTTCTTTGACATTACCTTCTCCATGTACTGTACTTTTTAGATGAATTTTCTTTGGCTTTTGATTCCTGTATTGAGGGCTACTTTTTCCTGCTTTACTAAAGTTCTTATTCACGGCAACTGCTTTAATCTTGGGACTTCGGGTTCTTGTGTATATGTTCCCTCCTTTTATAGTAACACTCTTTGGTTGATGGGAATGAATTTGGTTTTTTTGCTTGGTATGGATTACCATTGGTTTCTCTTGGATTTTCTTAATGTTCATGTTTTTCACCTTCTCTCTGAAATGAAATAAGCCATTGCAAAACTAATAAGCTCTGCAATGGCATTCATAAGTTCATATTCTATTGATTTGATCATTTTATTTCAAGCAAATTCAAGACATTATTTTGTATAATACTCATTGGAAAATATTTTATTTGAATGCTCATCATTCAATACATTTTCTATCGTATAACGTTAACGAGTTCTCTATGCTTTTAAATAACCTTATGTCAAAATAAAGTGCAAACGATGCAAGCGCAACAAAACTTCCAATCTTTGTTATAACAGCACCTATTGGAATCTCTATGTTTGCGCTGAGCTGAAATATTGTCTGAATGGGAAGCATGATACCAACCAGTGTACAAACCGTTAACAGGATTGCGAGTAAAATATAACCCATACCATTTTTCTTCTTTAGCATGAATAAGCAAATTAATGCAGTCGGACCAATCACCCCCATGTCAAGTACATAAGTTATTTGCGTTGTATACACTTCAATAAGTTGCAGAGATTGACTGTGAATGAGCGAGACTATAATATCCGGAAGCCACGCCACAATTAACGCAATGCCTGATAAAACAAGAAAAATTCGAATTCCAACTTGAGGTAAAGTTCTTTCCATACTTTTGATAAGCAGTGAAGAATTAATACTCCTAATAGCCAAAATCAATCCAAAAAAACTTAGAGAAAATAGCATGATGTAGATTAACTGAAGAAAATTGTATGTAACTCCAAATGCAATACTAGCCGAGTAATAGGTAAATATTGAAATAACAGAAGTTAAAAATAACCTGCTTTTCAGTGTCTGTTTTTTCATATCCAGCACAAGTGAAAGAATTAAAAGAGGTAATGCAACACAAAGAATTGTAAAGTCAGTCCCTCTAAATATTGGTGCCATAAAATAGGAATCATGTGCGTAAAGACCATCTCCGTAAATTCTTACGATATCGCCATATTGATTTGTAACAGTATAGGTCTTCCCACCCGTTGTGTAAAAAAGTCCGGTCAAAGTTGTGAGAAAACTTAAAACTGTAATCAGTACAGTAATTACATGTAACTTTAAAACTTTTGGTGGGTTCATTGTTTTTCCTCTTTTCATGATTTGCTAACTGTGAAATTTTGGGTAAACCTTGCAATCCGCTCATCAAAGTATTTCGTGGTACTCACTACATCCCCTTTGATTTTCTTCATAATAAATCGATCCAAAAAGCGCATCTTTTCAAATGTAAAAGCATACCCCAGCACATCCTTTGCAATGGCATGCTCAAACAATTCCTTGGGGAAGGCACCTAATAATTCCTTGTTAAGCTCTTCCTCCTGTGGCGCCCCGGCACAGAGATACAAACCAATATTTTTTGATAATAGTTCCTTTAAATTGGATATAGCAAATGATGTCAGCTCCTTTTGAATTTTTCCAATGTAAATGGATCCGCCAAGAATTATGTTATCAAAAGGGTCCAACGACGGTACACGTTCCGTAACAATATTAATACTTTTGCAATCACTGGCAAGCTTTCCTTGTATTTGTTTTGCTACTTCGGCTGTGCATCCATAGCGTGTAGTATACAAAATTATGCTTTTCATTCTTCCTGCCCCTCCTGTTTATCAATCATTTCATAGACTTCCGGTTCTTTTATTTTTTTCATAAATATAACTACACCGAATAATACCAAAATGTTAGCTAAGGGGAAAATGACAATTTCGAAAACCGACATTTCTACTCCTGCAAGAGCTTGATTGATTACCATTGCTGTGAGTGATGTCAGCATGGTGGCACCTTTCATACACATAACAGAAGCAAGCAGCAATCCAACTGGTTTTCTACCCATTAATAAAATGGCAGCCAAAAGGGAAATAGGAATGACAAATCCCAAATCCATCACCTGTATCACAAGGGTTGTATAATGTTCCAAGCCAGGTGGGGTTTCTTTGCCAATCAAAGGCGGAATAATTCTCCCTGTCCACATCAGTGCAATGGCACAGGTAAAAATAATCATTAAAATACCGATTGTCTTAACAGGAATTTCATCACCAAACGCCTGCCCTAGTTCCTTCCTGTCAAAAGAAATCATGACCAAAACCAGAGCAAAAAAGCTTAATGACATCAGTGCTACATAAACAAGAAATAAATAATTATACATGCAGAGAAAGGAATAGGACATATAGGTATAGAGAAAATATGCAAGTGTTCCTGCCAGTAAAATTCTTGCTCTTATGGATTTCTTTCCGGCAAGCATACAGGATACGATAAGCAGTGGAATTCCTAGTAACACTGTCACTAAGTCTTGTGCTATGGCCTGCGCTGCTGCCGCAATAGAGTCATTTTTATAAATACCTTTACCATATAGCGGAACCGTCTCCTCATGAATGGATAAAAAGGTCTGCCCCTCTTGACCTCCTCCTGAGAGTACTCCTATAATACCAGCTAGCAAGGATAATCCCACAATGAAAAAAACAAGTACACAGATACTTTTTTTATATTTCATCCAATTTCTCCTAATCTGTTATATTCTTAATTGCTGAAAAAATAAACTCTGCTGCATTGTCAATTAATTGTTGTTGCTGTTCCTCCTCCACTTGTTCAATAATCAATCGCAGTGCGAGTCCAAACGCAAGTGACCAGATGATTTGTGCTGCCATTTCTATTTGATTGTCAGCCTTTTGCTGATAGCCTGGCAGTTTACGCAAGGTATCACACAACATACCAACCGCCGGACGTTCTTTCGCAGCTCCTCTTTGTAAGACCGAAGTATGTGCCAGCACAGTCTTAGAGTCACTTAGCATGACACTTTTGTAAGCATCTCCCATCTGTACAGCCAATTGAATGAACCGTTTACTCCCCTCCTTTAGCTTTTCTTCTGGTGTTATTTCACTAAGATCGCTTAAGGACAATGTTTCCAATATTTTTTTATAATTTTCTCCAATGAGAATTTCAACAATTTCTTCTTTGTTTTTGAAATAATGATAGATGCTTGCAGGTGAATATTCAATCATGTCTGCAATCTTTCGTATTGATATCCCATCTATCCCACTGCTTGCTACAATTTTGCGGGCAGCATTCAAGATTTCTTCGCGCATTGCTGCTTTATCTCGTTCTTTTCGTTCTGCAATACTAATAATAATCCCTCCAAACTATACGCTGTTTATTTATTAAACACTGTTTAATATACAGTATTACTGTTTGTGTGTCAATATTTTTATAATGAAAACCAAATAAAATAAGCCGTCAAGGAATTTTACTTCTTAACGGCTGGGTATCAATACTCTTATTCTGTTTTTATATAGCTGAAAGCTTTATCACTAAGTTGGGTTTATCATGAAAGATAAGCTACCATAATATATTCTTCTTCGTTTTCCTCAAAAACAATAAATCCAACTTTTTCATACATTTTTACTGCATAATTTTCTTTCTGGACAGACAAAGAAGCTTTTGAATACCCTTCTGCTTTCAGCAGTAAGAGCATTTCTTTTAACAAAGCGGTTCCTATCCCTAATCCCCTGTATTCTTTATACACAGATATTGCAAGAGAGGGTGATTCATCATCTATGTGCCCATAGTCCTTCATAATTCGCACCCAAACAGCACCTATAATCTTTTCTTCTACCTCTGCAACAAGAGCTTTGTCATGCTTTGAGTTTCCAAAATCATAGGTATATACTTGCATTTCAGGGGACTTAATTATAGATTTGAGCGGTGGGTCTGTTCCTTCAGGAATGTATATTGCTTCATACAAAAAATCATTTAGTAAGGGGTATTCATCCCTTTTCATAGTTCTTATTGTATAATCCATATTTTATCTCCGGGTTCGGGCTTATTTGACCAAAAATTTGAAATTGACATAGATATGATGGAAGAAATTAAATATCAATACAAACTTTAATGTTGCCTATTTGAATTTCTGTACTTTTACTTTCTTGTACTTTTTTATCTAAATTATTTATTGCCTTTTCTGCAACTTCGATCGAATCATCCACGGATTTATCATCAATTTCCTGTTTAGTAAACCTAATTGCATTATATGGAGACTTCTCTCCGTTTTTCTTCTTAACAGCTGAATTCAACCTATCAATATCTTCCTTCTCTAAAATATTTATTCCAGCTTTTTTCTGTTCTCTTTGCATAAAACTATTATTATGCGTTTTCTTGAGTTTTGAATGAATTTCAGCATTAGCTATATTTTTCTGTTTGTCATCTGCCATTGTATTTATTTCTGTGCATGTTCAGTAGCCTCCATTGCCGTTTGTTTTGCTTTTCTATTTAATGCTTTTTTCGTACCATTATCAGCACTATCAGTTGATTTAGATGCATTTGACAAGGCTTTTGCTGCCTTTAAATCTTGATATGCTAATTCTCGCTGCTCAACAGAGTTTTCATTTTCAAAATTCAATTCATTTTTACTCTCTTCCTCTATTTGAACAAATGCAGGTTTTGTTAAATAATCATTAAAACTCATTTTTCTCCTTTATTCACATTTTATTGATCTAATATTTTTTATAAATCTAAATCTTTGTCCTAATAAGTTCATATTATATTATGACATATGAAAAATTATTTATAATTTTCTACTCTATAGTCATCATCTCATGCTCATTAGCAACTTGGAATTTATCGTTCTGACACGTATTTTTTTATTTCATCCGAATTTAATTTCCGCACCTGTGTATTTGCATATTCTCTGAAATCTTTAACATTAAAAACCGGGTTCATGCTTTCACACCTTTTTCCTTTGTTCCTTTTCAGATATAATTCCAGCTCCATGCTATTGGCAAAAATCTTGTATGACAGCCTGCCTTCTTCACTCTTTATCTCATAAATACCACATGCTTTTTTCATGGTATAATCAGCAGTGCGTAAGTATAATTTTGCAACCTCCAGTGACTTAAATGGAAAATTCCACCGTTGCACTCCTCGCTTTGGGTCACTCTCAATACAAATACACCTCCCACAGGTTCCACAAATGTACTGGGTGTGTGTTTCCAAACAATCTAAAGGATTTAGTAAAGGTGTTATTCTATTTTCATCAACATAACATTCGTCACACATATTTATTTCACCTCATATATTTTAAATTTCTCATTCTAACCGCTTCAAAGTCATCGCGATATGAAATGCTCCGCTTTTATTACCCATTCCCATCTAATTTCCCATAGCGTAGCTTGCGTTGTAAGGAATGGATGCGACTCTCCATCATAACTACAATCTATATCAAATATATTCTCCCAGCTTTTTTGCTTTTCTGCTTGGGAATAAATAGCTTCGTCACGGTACGGAAATATGATATCTCCGTTATTCAAAACCACATGCCAATAATCAAAATCAGAGAGCAATACAAACTTGTCCGGGACATCTATTGTTAACAAAACAATTGGAGAGCCCTTCTTTCCCCAGTGGCGACCATGGATTCTCATATCAAGCCTTTTCCGTTTTCCTTCCCATTGATACCATGCCCATACAGGAAAAATAACGCCTTCTGGCGAATTACCCATACGTTTGGTCATTTGGCTTGAAATCCATAGATAGGCTTCTTTAAAGGAATCGTCACAAATGCGTGCTTCATTTGCTCTAAGCACTCCTTTTTTTCTCATTTCTTCATATGCACACTTATGCTGTATTGTCCATAAAACCATAGTACCTCCATAACTTCATTTACACCTGTATCACCTATCAATTCATTTGTCATCTTTAACTCAACAGCAATACATATGGTAAATGCTTTTTATTAACACAATTTACATAAAGGTTAATTGCGCCTTGTGTCTCCTCAATATCTGCATAAGTTTCATTTGGAATCCATTTTTCACTTTTTCATCCAAATGGTTTTCATATAAAGTTGAACATCTTTATATGAATTCTTCCAGCCATTTTCTAACGATTTCAAAATCTCTCTCTTGCATAAATGGATGCTCACTGTTCCCAGAAATTGTTAAGCTACAATTATGTTGTTCCACAAATTTCTGAATTACATCTTCCGATTGCATATTGTCTTTTCCACCATAAAGAATAGAAGTCGGAAGATTCCATATTTCTATTGGGTGATTTATGACGTACTGATAGTAATCCCAATGCAATAAATCAACTGGCGTGGAAATTTCTTTTTCGGTAAATAGCTTTTCCTCCGTTACCTGAAACCACGTAAACATCTGCCGAATCAAATATTCCATATCTAATATAGGTGATTGGAACAGACATTTTGTAAAGTTTCTATCTGCATATGCATGCAAGCTAAAATAAGCCCCTAAGCTGCAAGCATATAAAGAAACTTCCTTCCATCTTGAAAATGTATAATTGCCTATGGCAGTAAGGTCATGTATCCCATTCCAGATATCACAACGATAATTACCATCTTTTCTTTCCCCATGTTCTGGTAAATCAAAACTAATGGTTTGATATCCATTTTTTTCTGCAATTTCTGCAAAATTTTCTGCATACTCTTTGCAAGACATTTTACCGTGAACATGAATATATGCCTTGCCTGATTCCTTGCCCCAAATAATTGCTGGGATGTTATCTATTTTAACTTTCTGAGCTTTCATTTTTACCTCCACCTATCGAGGTATTCCCCTCCATAGGTTCTTTAATTTAAATTTATTTGACATGATATATCCTCCTTTCTCGGCTCTTTTACAAGGTTCCTTCACTGCAACATTAAATCCTAACTTTTCAATAAACAGGCATCCTGCTGACACCTGTTTAAAGTTTACCACAATCAACTACGATAATCTATTCTTTTTCCTACATATGACAAATTCGACTTACTTCTCTTTCTTCGCATTTATCTCATGTATATTCGTATTATAAAGCCGATACAGCTCCGTCTCCTTACTAATCTGATTATCAAACGGAATCACTACAGAACCACACTTCATCAGTCCCATCCCCGATGAGGTATTCGTGACAAATCGAAGCTGAGCCTCAGATACCCCAATGACCTCCGACATTTTGGAGCTGTCCGAATTTGCCTGCTTTAATAGTGCAACGAATTCAGAATTGGCAAGCATGGTAGTTGCCGTATAATCTTGAAGCAAATCCACTAAATTTTGGGTTATTCCAGTGCACAGACCACCTTGTTTTCTTACCTTCTTCCAGAGCTGTTGGAGATACTTTGCCGAATATTCTGAATTTAAGAGCACATGAATTTCATCAATATAGAGCCAGGTTGCTTTTCCCTTCTGACCATTTTCTACGATTCTCTGCTGAATGGATTCCATCATAACCAGCATTGTAATGGGGCTTAATTCGGAACCTAAATCTCTGATTCCATAGACGGTAAAGCGATTGTCTACATCCACATTGGTTTGGTGGTTAAAGATATTGAGTGAACCATTCACAAATAGCTCCAAGGATAGTGCAATGTCCTTTGCCTCTTCCTCTGGCTGTTCTAAAAGCAGACCATAAAAGTCACTCATTACCGGAATGTACTTTTCTTTACTACGAGCAATATCCAGATACAGCTTTCTGACACATCGGTCAATAATAGACTTTTGGCGGGAATCTAAGCTATCTCCAATACACTGTTCGCAAAGCCCCAGCATAAATTCTCCCTTTTCCCTTACCATCCCTTTGGAATCGTTTGGATCAATGCTCCATACATCCAGCTCCAGGGGATTCACATAGTGATCCGTATAAGTGGACATATTTACAACGGTTCCGCCGTAGGTGTGTGCAATGTCAAAGTACTCATTCATGGGATCAATTACAATAATTTCATCTGTTCCGGATAAATAAACAGAACCCATCTCCATCTTACAAAAGAAGGATTTCCCGGAACCTGGTACCCCAAATACAAAGCCATTTCCATTAATCAGCTTCTTACGATTCCCGATATTCACATTCTTTGAAATCTGGTTGATTCCATAATAATTACCGGTTAGGTCATTTAGCTCCTGTACATTAAAAGGCATAAGCACGGCAAGGGACTGAGTTAACAGTGTTCGCATGGTCTCCACCTGCCTCACCCCTATGGGAAGGGCGGTATTTAATGCTTCTCTCTGCTTTAAATAATGGGTATCAATGGTACAGCTGTTACGCTTTCCAATGGTCTTTACCGTCTCGCAGACACTGTCCAGCTCCTTCTTGCTTTCTGCCATTAGAATAATGGTGACTGCCACATAAAAAAGGCACTGGTCATTTTCACGGACATCATCCATAATGGCTTCAATCTCTTTTTTCTCCGTTCTCTTGGCATAAGAGATTTCGGTAGCAAAGTCATTATTCTTATTACGAACTCTCTGCTGTTTAATAATATCCGATTCAATACCAAGGTATTTCCTTTGGAGCACTTTGGTAGTCAAATCCTTGGGCACCGGCACCACATCAATGCTGGTAATGGAATGTACGGGCAAGGAGGTAATCTCGTTGATAAACCGATCCGATAAGCTACTTGGATACTTCTTGATAAAAAGTGCCCTGCAATATTTGCTCTCATCCTCAAAGTAATCTGGAAAATACTTTATCATGCCATTGCAAAGGTCATTTCTAAAATCACTTCCTATCTTTTTCCCCTGTTTGATGTCAAAATCAAAAGTCCCCTCTTTTCCTAGATGATAATAGTCATGAAGTACATGAAGTCTCTCATTTCCAGATAGGGGAAGAATTTCAGCTCCAAGCTCTGTAAAAGCCTTATGTATGGTTGCCTCTAGCGTTGCAAACTGTGCCTTTGCTTCTTCAAAGTTCTTTCGCTCAATGGTAATGGTCAGGTATCGTTCCTGTTCGATTCCCTGTCTTCCTTCTAATATCTTTTCTTCAATAATGTCATTGTAGATTTTTCGGAAAGGATTAAAATCATCCTCCTGCTCTCTAATCAGCACCTTTTCTCGTAGCTCCGCCATGTTCTTATTCTTATTGTTGATTGTTATTTTGTAATTACAATCCAATGAATTTAAAAACTTACAGTATCGTTCAAAAATGCCAATCTGCTCCTCTTCCGTGGCAGTGGTATAATTAATATCCTGAAAGCGGTAACACTTGGAGTACTTGTTTAAGGATGTTTTTCCACCTTTACTCACTTCAAATATCCCATTCTCTGCTACTGCCATAATCTCAATGGTTTCCTGTATGGATTTGGGCGTTTTAAAAAGTGGTTCACTTCCTTTTTTCAGTTCCTTAAATCCATCTGTAAATAAACCCATTTTATCCAACCTCGCTTTCTGATTATAAGCACAGCCGGGGACAACCCCGGTCATGCCTGGATTGTCCCGACCTTTTTGGTCAGACAATGGTTACGAAACTATTTCCTTTGTAATCTTAAGGATTGCCATACCGGCAATCAATACAACTACAATTCCAATACTGTCAAATAGAAGCTTTTTTGTTTTTATACCCCATATCCGCTTCAGCAGACTCAAAATCAATCGTTGAAAGTGCTTTTCTTTCAACCTCTTTTCATGGCTTCAAATTTCTCCTGTTTCCTTCGTTGTTCTGAATCTGTTCCTTTACTTGCTTTCCCTTCCTGTCCCTATCTGCTTTTTGTGTGTTCCGCTTAAGCTTCTGACCAACTCCGCTGTCTTCCTTCCTAAGTTCCTTGATTACCAGTTCCCCTTCCGTGGAACCATAAGTAAGAGCCTTATTGCCAAACATAAAGTGAAGCTTTCTGCTCATATATTCATAAAAATCCATTCCGTTATAAGAATAGAATCCTCCCAGGGCAATGGGTGCTACACAAGGTATTGCCACATAAGCAGCTCCGGTCAGACCAATATAGCGGTATAAAAGCAGTACCATACCGCCACCCACTAGAATACTGAGCGCTGAAAAAATAAGTTGCTTTGCAGATAATCCAAGAATTATAGATTCCTGATATCGGTCTATATCTTTGTTTATTTCAATAATCAAATTTCCCCCTCCTATGAACTTACTTCTTCTGTTTCTGCTTTTTCATTGCACCACGTTTACAATCCAAATGCTTTACTGGTAATTGTCTGTGCTCCCTTTACACTTCCCACCGTCATTGCTATGGTAAATGTCATTTCACATAGATAAATCAATGTTTGCGCCCAATCTGCATACCCACCCGTAAAAGAGGGAAGTCCCGCATTTACAAAGGCATTGCATACTACAATAGCAAGTGCCATCATGACTGCCTCAAGTACTACAGATAAGAAATATTTACAATAGGTCACTACCGTATTGCTGACGGTTCGATTGCCTCCCATAGTTGAAAAGGCAAGTGCACCAAGGGGTACCAGGATTAGTATTTTTAGGAAACGGAAATACACGGTGTATATAATAAAAAAGCCACAGATAATGATGATAATGGATAAAAGTGCCGTGAGAATTAGCATAACCAAGCTTTCTCCAAAGCCTAAATTCTTAATAATATCTGCCTGGGTACTGTCAATCTTTAATGTCGTTGTATTTCCTGCGGATATGAGCTTCACCAGATTCCCAATGGAAGTAAAAAAGGCTTTCATAATGGTTACATTATTTGCGACAAACCATTCCGCCAGCCCCAAGCGAATCAGCATACGAAGGATTACTTCAAACCGCATCTCCTCCCTGACATCCACGCTTTCCGAGCAGAAACCAATCACAAAAAACAGCACTACCAGAGAAGAACCAACTGCCACAAAAATAGGTTCGATTCCTTCTATTACACCCCAGGAACCGCCTCCTTTAAACTGAACCGGAGACTGCCCAAGCATGGAAAACACCAAGGATATCTGGTTATTCCAAAATCCAAATACCATTTCCAGCAAGGCAAGGATTTTGTCTCCTAGTTTGAAAATGTCCATTCTTATTGTTCACCCCCTTCCTTTTATCTGGGGTGTTTCCACCCCAGCCTTTCCATATCCGATTTCTAAAATCCTAAGAAGGATAAGACTGCTGAAATACCTGCCATCATAACACCTGCTACAATCCCTTTAAGGGCAGAGTTCATAGTAGAGGAATCCTGCTGCTGATATGCCTGTGCAAACTCCATAACATTCTTTGCCAGGATAATAACGCCCACCGCACCGATTACGGCAATTACTAATGTTTTCAAATTATCCAGTGGCTGGGTCACTGCTGAGGTACCGGATGCCGCAAAGCAAGTAGTACTGGTCAACATGACTCCCGTTATTACTCCTAACGTTGCCGGAGCCAATCTCTTCTTCACTCTTGTGAAAAATCCTTTCTTTTTTTGTTTCACTGTAATGTCCTTCTTATCTGTAACTGTAATCTGTGCTTGTTTCATAAAATCCTAATCTCCTTCCAGAATTGGTGGCAGAAAAAGAGCCAGTATCAAAGCGTTCCTTTGATTCCTGGCTCGTTGTTTTCTGCATTATTTTGTACCATCTATTTTTACAGGATTGCTCCTGGTTGTTGGGTTATCCACTGTTTTTTCATATACCTTCTACTTTACCTATTACGATAGCATTGCTTCCTGTGTTTCCCGAAGGCTTCTCATCTGCTGGATTGAAACTTCCGGATAAAAATAGTTCATTATCTTTGCCTTTGGAATTCCTGCTGCCATTGCTTTTCTGACCTCTTCCTTTTGCTCCTCGGAATACTTCCAGTGAAGCATACGATTGGAAATGGTGTCCTCCCAGGTTGGCTTTTTTCTTTCACTGGTTGGTTTTCCTTCCTCTGAGTCACTGGGAAAATCCTCTGTAAATCCAAGCTTACATTCCTGTGATTCATCCATATATTCCAGTTCCTGTCCTTGTTGCCCATGGCATAACTCCCTCTGCTCCTTTTCATCCAGCTTCTGAAATCTTTTTCTAAGTTCCTCGTCACCAAGCAGTTTTAATTCTTCATAGGTGAGACTGTCAATGTAGACATTTTCACCCTTTTCTTTGCGCATTTTATAATGCTCCATGGACTTCTCTGACAAGATTTCAAAAGACGAACCCAGTAGATTTGAATTCTTACTTGTTGCATGGGTATAGGGGGTTCCTTTTCCATCTGCTGTTTGTTCAAACATCGGGTGAACAAATGGAATATACTTGTTGTCCATAATGGGGTCAAAGCCACGAATAAATACCAGGCACTTCTTATTATCCAGTTTTCTCACTTCATCTGGCAGAAACAGTTCCCTTCCTAACACATCATAATTTCTCGACGAACTTCCCTGACGCCCCTTGGTTTCCCCACTGGATTTCTTATCAATAGTACCCTTGCCAAGGAGTTCCGACACATATTTATGGGTTGACTGCTCATTTCCACCAAGGTAAATAAAGGTGTCACAATTTCCTGGTACAGTTTCCCATGTATCCTTAAACAGTGCCTTTAGCTGGGCAAAGTTCTGAATAATAATGATGGAGGAAATTTCTCTGCTACGCATGGTGGATAGCAAGGAACAATAGTCATCCGGCAATGCCACATTGGCAAACTCATCAAGCATAAAGGTCACATGAATTGGCAATCTGCCACCACAGTTAAAATCTGCCTGATAATAAAGTTCCTGAAATATTTGGGTATACAGCATTCCAATAATAAAATTGTAGGATTTGTCAGCATCCGGAATAACGCAAAAGAGAGCTGTCTTTGTTTTGCCATCTCCATTTACTCCAATCCCAATATCAGCAAGATGCAACTCATCCTTTGATAGAAGCCGCAGCACCTTTTTATTTTCCAAAAATGCCAGTCTGGAATTGGCGCTAATCATAATGGAACGAACCGTGTCCCCTGCTCCTCGCATACATTTATTGTATTGTTTTACTGCCGGGTGACTGCTGCCAAGAGGAGACTGATCCTCTAAGAATTTCATTCGCATATCCAGTCTGGAGGGTTTGCCCTGTTCTTTTACTTCTGCTTCTCCAAGTAACTTTAATACGGTTTCAAAATTTCTCTTTGACGGCTTTTCCTCCAGCCACACATAATAGAAAATAGCTTGCAGAAACAATCCTTCTGCCTTCTCCCAAAATGGGTCTGAAGGTGTTGCGCCCTTGGGTGTGGTATTGACAATCAGGTTGGTAATCAGCTTGACTACATCGGTTTCTTCTCTGATATAGGAAAATGGATTATAACAATCGGATTGCTCCATTTCTAGGAGATTAATTACTTTCACCTGATATCCATTGTTCTTTAGCATCTGCCCACAGCTTCTAAGAATCTCCCCCTTGGGGTCGGTACAGATAAAGGAACAGTTCCGTGGCATCTGCATCAAATTAGGTTTTACCTCATAAAAAGTCTTTCCAGCACCAGAACCTCCACAGATTAAGATATTTCCATTTAATTTTAGCTTTCTAAAATCCAAGGACATCTTTACATTCTGGCTTAGAATTCGATTGAAGTGTTCCTCCTTATCCATCAGCACTTGGTTTACCCGCTTGGGATTTTCAAATCGAGCTGTACCGTATTCCTTACCGGGCATATAATTTTTCTGACTGGTGCAATACATAACAATAGCCATCCCATAGACTCCTATGGCAATGGCTACTGCTTTTATGGTATAGGAATTATAATAATTGTCAAAAGGAGCATCACAAATTCTTTGAAACCGACTTAGAAGTTCCTGTACCTTGATTCCCTGCTCCCATGCTCCTCCCATCAGATACCCCAGATATCCGGCAAATACTCCTCCAAGAAGAAGGAACCCCACCGAGTGTTTCTTTTTCCTTGTCTTCACAACCTACCATTCCCCCTTTCTTCCCTGGGTACGTTTTGAATAACTCTCGCTTGTCTTAACTCCCCACAACGTATGCTACCTTTTTCTTTGGACAGAGGATTTCGGCGTTTTCGTTTGCTGTTTTGTTTGCTTTTTCGGATATTTTTCATAACGCTCTCTTACAGAAGATTCCACCTTGTCATAGTGTCCAAAGAGTTCTTCTCCTGACTTTGTTTCAATCACTTGATTTTCCCCATTGTACATCTTATAGTTCCTGCCAGTGTCAAGAAACGTAAGGATGGATTTTCCTTGATAAACCTCCATGATATTCTCCTTCTTAATCCAGAGATATCTTGCCTTCTCTCCCCATGTGCCCGGTACTCTTGTCTTTATGGCATGGTTGTTCTCTTCCACAATAAGCTTTTTACTAATGGTAACATCCGACAAATTCAAGTTCTTTGATGCGGATATTATCCGCATTCTCTCCGCTAATTCCTGATAACCTTTGACCCGGTTGAGAAAGGCTTCCTTGTCCATAATTACCTTATGTTGCCCTTCTTTATCCGTAGTTCCAATAAACCCAATGGTCTCCAACTGCCTGATTACGTTCTGCGCCTGCTCTCTCCCAATGCTAAAATTCTCTTTTACCTCTTCTACACTGATACTTTGTTTCTGCATGGCAAATAAACCAACCTTTTCAATGAGACCTTCTAAAGTGGCATGGATTGCTGCCTCCTTTTCTGTGTGAACTTTGGGAAATGATTTGTTTCCCTGCTCTTGCTGCTTTTTAAAAAAATCCATCATTGTTTCATGGGTATTTTCATCTCCCTTTTTCAGATAGTCGTCAAAGGTATCAATACGCCCATACTGTAATTTTTGTATCATCATATTGGCTCTTGGCACTGCTTCTGTATGGAAAATCACCTCACCCATTCCATCCGTTTTATCCCCGTCTGGCAATACGGAATACAGGATTCCATATTTTTTTGCCATCTTCTCCACCTTACCAATGTCCTTGGTCTTAAACTGTAATACCTGCAAATCTCCGCCTTTCATCAAAAGCTTTCGCATGGATGTTTTACCAAGTTGCTTCTCATAATCCAGCATACCTTTTAGAACATCCATTGCCTTTTGCAGGGCATTGATTCCGCCATGCCCTACCTTCATTGCAATTTCAATGCCATCATATGCCACACGGATAATCTGCACGGCATCTTGTAACTCTTCTGCCATTTAGTCCTCCTCCTCTGAAACCGCACCCTTTAAACCGCTCTTGGGAAATAGTCCCTTTGTTGCTTTCGCTTCTGTCACTCATTTTCCCATTCCCAGCTGTCTGGTTACCGCCTCATATACACTCGTTAACTTAACTCTTATTGCTCCTTTTCAGAAACGGTTGTGGGAATTCCATAGGCTTCCAAAATATCCACTAGCCCTTGCATTGCCCTTTCTTCCTCCAGGCGATACCGTTCAAGGGATACCAGTAGCCTTTCAATCTGCTCCACCCACGGTTGTTTCCCCATGTACTGGGTGGAATACCTTTCAATCATCTGCTGTGATTCTGTATCATTTTCTGCTTGAAGAAACTCCTCCATTAGTTGATTAACACGTTTCTTGTCTCCTGTTTGAGATGCAAACAGGGCGATAAACTCCTGTTCTAATGCTGTAAACGGATGATTTTTCCGCTTCATCTCTTCCATTGCTTCCTTCACCATTGCTAAATTCATACATTTACCTTACCTTTCCGGTTGCCTTACCTTGGTTCCATCCTTTCCTTTAAAATATCATGCTGTTTTCCAGTACTGCAATTTCAATGATTTCTTTCATTTTCTCCGCCGATAGGTTATTGTTAATCAGCTCCACTAATTGCCCTTCTGTCAGACCTTTTTCAATTCCGCTTTTAATCTGGATGAGCTGTGCCGGCACCAAGTCTCCACTGGCAACTAACTTTACAATATCTCCCCTGGATTTCTTCTTAAAGCCAAGCTTTGCTAAGAGGCTTACGATTCCACTGGTTTTTTGTGCACTATGATCTATCGGTACCTTTTGTACCAAATGACCTCTCCTATCTACTACAGGAATTTGATAATATACCGGAATTCCATAACCTCTCGGTTGAAATACGTTCTTAGTTGGCTCCTGTGTCTCCGATTTTCCATGGGTAGTAGTATTAATGGGTTGTTCCTGCTCTTTATCTATCTCATTTATCTCAGTCATTTCTTTTTCCTTCCCATACGGCTGTTTTAATCGGTGCTTTCCCTCCTGCAATTCAAATTCCTGGCTTTTGACAGTTCTCTGTAACTCTTCCATTTGATTTCCCATTTTTCTTATCTCCTCCTCATACTTCTCTTTATCCTTTCTAAGACGCGCGATAGCTCCTGTTGCTTTATTCAGCTCCTCCTGCTGCTTTTCTAACATGCTATCTCTCTCATCCATTTCACCGATCAGGTTTTTTCTTACGGCTTCATCTTCCTTACTGTTTTCAAAAAGCTTTAGATTCTTATTTAACTCATCATAACGTTCTTCCTGATACGTAATCTTTTCAAAAATGCCGTGTAATAAGGTAAGTAGCTCCTTGATATAATCCGTATCTACCACTGAATCCAGCTCCTGACTTACTACTTCCACCACTGACATTGCTTTGCTGATTTCTTCCTGATAGTTCTCATACAACTTTTTCATTCGTTGGGGAATTCCTTCTGCCTTCTCCATTATGGAACCTATGGTTTCTAAGGAAACTCCTTTATCAAAGAAATCATACAGCACCTCCATCTGACAGTTACTTAGTCCCTCTTTGCAAATCACTGAAATTTCTTCTTGGGAGCAGTTCCTTCTTAAGCAGTTAGAATACACTCGCATCTGCCTGATATCATATTTTTTATTGGTATACTGTTCGGTCTCTTCTTTTGCTATGCCATGCTCCAAATCCGATTGGACAAGTTGAATGATTTCACTGCTGTATTTGCCTCGTCGCTGCATTTTTTCAATGATAATATCGATTTCCTTTGCATCCATTGGTGTTCTCTCTCGATTCATCCTTACCTCCCTCTAAAAATGACGTAAAAAATACAGCCAATCTATCTGGTCGGCTGTTCTCTTCCATCTTCTTTTCTTTTTTCCATCTGTTCTTCTCGTTTCTGTTCTTTTTGAGGAACTCTGCTATCCTCTTTTTCCCATAGTTCTTTCCAGATTCCCTGTCCGACTCGTAATTCTTTCCGAATCACAGTCTCCTTCTCCTTTACTTCTGCTACCTTTCCTCTATAGTACTCCCGAAGTTTCTCTACTTCCTCATAGGAATATCCCTGCTTCTCCAACTGACCAGTCAGCGTTTGAAATGTTTCATGTTCCTCCCAAAAGAATTTATCTCCCTGTTGATATGCCTTTTCTGCTGGTAAAAGAGCTTTCATTTCATCCGTAAGGTCAAACAAGGACTTCATTTTTTGCTTATCACGATAGACACGACTTTTTTCTTGGTTGCTTCCTTTCCGAGAATCCTCTAATAGGTAAAGGGTAGCTGACAGTTCTTCTATGCTATAAATATCATGTCTCGCAAGAAATAAATATTGTGCTTGCAATTGCTGCATCTTACTAATTTCCCGCCGGTACTTCCATACCTGACTGTACGGCTTCTTTTTTAACTGCCCCAATCGATAGAGCTTTCCATAATATTTCTTTTGCAGACCGGACAGTTTGGCTCTCTTATACCTTTTTACATGGCAATGAAAAATCTGGGGCTTTTCTTCTATATTAGAAGAACGGTAACTGTTTAAGTCTTCTGTAATAACCCGTTCCCGGATTGCTTCTTCTGTATAAGCAGTTCCCAGCGTATCACATCTTCGATAACGCATCATTCCTTGGGGTTTTAGGGCTAAGTGTTTTCCTTCCTTGATTTCATATCCTTTTTCAGAGAGAAGTTCCAGGAAGCTTTCATAATCTCCTGCCTGCAACACACAGGCATCCAAATCCCGCTTTATCATATCCGACCACAAAAACTTCCCATCCCGGTACTCATTCCACTCCTTGTAATGCTCACTGCTTTTTCTCTTTTCCTTCCTTGCTTCCTCTTCAATCTCAATGGTGGATAAGCCATACGCTTCACATAAGCGATTGGTAATGGGCTGAATCTCTTTTGCCCACTCTCCCTTTTCATAGCGATATTTCTTTCCATCCACAAAACTGACACTGTTAAATATAATATGAGAATGTACATGATCGGTGTTGTCATGAACCACAAAAACAGCTTCATAGGATTTTCCCAGATATTCCGATACAAACTTCTGGGTGATTTCAAATGCTGTATCCGGTGTTACCTCCTCTTCCTGGAAGGATAGAATCAGATGATAGCCCTGTCGCTTCCCGATTTTATTAAACTTACGCTTGGTTTCCTTCATTTGCTCAAAAGCAGTATCTGGCTGGCAATTGATTCCGCCAATTAAACTGCCATTTTGAGTTTTCTCTACATTCATCACATATTCCAGAGCACTTTTTAAATGTTTTCCATGAAAGTTACCGCCGCAGTCTTTCATATAGAGTAATTTAGTAATTGCCAATGAGCCTCACCGCCTCCTCAATTCTGACGTTTAATTTCCGCATATAAGCAAACAAGCGGTCTTTGTCATTTACGGAATAGAGTCCAGAATTGTGATTGCAAACAATCTGATTGATATTTACACCAATTCGATTCACCTCATTAATCAAATCTTTTAACAGCCTTCGTACCTCCGGGTAGTCATTGGGTTTCTGACTAATCAGCAATCGCAAGTAAGCCGATTCCACCATGCCTGCCTGGACTGCTTTTTCCTCTAACATCTTTGCTTCCTCGGGTGTCATTCGTAACAGCTTACTAACACTGTGAACACGCTTTGCCATTCCATCACCTTCCTCTATGGGTGCTTCCATACTGGTGAATTTGCTCCGTTACCGAAGCAATGGTTTCCTCTAACTCTTTTGTTTCTCCCCCTAAACTGCCCTGTCTTCCATTCGTCGGATTTACATGAGCAAGAAATTCACCTGCTAATTTTGTAGCAAGCTCTTCTAACTCTTTACCATACTTGGTTTGGTCAAATAGCTAATCCAAGGTTGCCTCTTCTGCTTTTAAGCGCTCATATCTGCTCTGTGACTTGGCGAAGTCTACAAAGTCTTCTGGATTATTTCGTTGCGCCTCTGCTTCTAAAACTAACTCATAATTCCATTCACATACTGCATCAATGACATCATCCATGGAATACTCTTCCCAGCAAATCCGTTCCCTTACCTCCGCAAGGTCTCCCTGGTAAAAGTTCCCCTGCACTTCTCCCAGCACATAATCGTGTCCTTCCATATAGCCAAGAATCATCTCTGCTTCTTTATCCGTTAAAGGAAAGCCTGTATGAAACTGCTCCTGATATTTTATCAAGGCTTCTACTGTGCTTAGCTCATGAACGGTACTTTCTCCTTGCTCCGTTATAAATGCATAGTCTTCTTTCATCGTTACCCCACACCTCCTGTTCTTTCTTGATATTCTCTTTTTTCTTGATATTCTCTTCTTTCTTAATTCCCTGGTCTTCCCTGATTCATTGCCTTTCGAAATACCTACCTTTTCTATGTCCCTATTTTTTCTTAAGGCTCTGCTTTTTTCTGAAAGCTCTTTGTTTCTTTTTTATTTCTATCCTTGCTCCGATGTCCGGAAGAAAAGCCCCCGTACATCGCCAGATACGCATAGTGGATATCCATCCTCCATGCAAACTGGTTAGGGGAGAATCACCCCCTAAAACCCCTGATTTCTACCGATGGTAGGACTTTCTACTACCACTTTGATTCTTTGGTAGGACTTTTTCCTACCATTTTGGAAATTGGCAGGACTTTCTGCTACCACAAATCTTGTCGTCACGTTTCCCCTCTCTTTTGTGGTAGGACTTTTCTCTACCAAATTTGCTCCATGGTAGGACAAAGTCCTACCAGTTGTGTTGTTTGGTATGACTTTGTCCTACCATCTGTTTTTCTAATCCTTTGCTTTTCACTAACCACTCATTGTAATCCTTATAACCCTCTGGTGGAGGTGCATCTTCCACCTCATATCCAAGCTCGTTATACTTCTTTACCAATTCTTTCGCTGCCTTTCTCCCCGGTTCATCTCCATCCAGACAAAACCGAAGAAAGGTTATTTGAGGATGCTCCTTTAAGAACGTAATCAAAGGTAAGTCTGCAAGCATTCCCAGTGCCAGTTTGTTGGAATCGAAATCATTAAAAATATCCACATAGCTCATTATGTCAATAGCTGCTTCAAAAACAATCAGCTCCTGACTCTTTTCATTTACCACATTGAATCCATAGTTTTTATCATTGCCCGCCACATCACACCGAAAACCCTTTCCCCCTTTATCAAATACCCCGCGCATACTGGCAAACCGGGTAACTCCCTTTCGGTCATTTCCTTTAAATACAAGGTTGTGATAGGGACTGCTTTCATAAAGTAATCCCTGATTCACAAAATAATCAATGACTTCCGTTCGGATTCCCCTGTTATGCTTTAAATAGGAATATAAGTACTTGTTATCCCTGGATTCTGGTGGCAGAAGAAAGGAGACTTTCTTCTCTGTGCTTACAGTCTGCTGATGTTTTTCCAGCTGTCTCTCATGATAGCTTCGTTGCATCTTCTTTTCCATGTCTGGTATTCGCCTATAGCCTGTAAAATCTAAAAGCCAGAACACTGCCGTTTTTACATCCATTCCACAAAATACCCGCAAGAAGTCAATCTGAGATCCACCATTTTCTCCTGTTTCATACTGTCTTGACCATCGGAACCAGTGGGATTTTTCATAAATACGGATAGAATCCATTTCTTTTAAGGTGTAATACTTGCCAACCCGCTTTACTGTGTATCCAAGATAAGAGGCTACTGCGGTCAAATCAACACGCTTAGCAAGGGCAAGTTCTTCTTCTGTAAATCGGTTTCTTTCCACCCCACATCACCTTCCTCTCCCCCGTTCTGCTACAATTGGTGAGGAAATATTTAGGGACTTATAATCCTGTGTTAGAACGATTCTTGGATTGGTGAGTACTCCCTTTTCCTTAAAGCTAAAGAACTCCTGATTGTTTCCTCCCACAATCACGTGGTCAATTAAGTGAATCCCCACGAGTTCACAAATCCGATTCATTCTATCGGTCATCATGGTATCCGCCTTACTCGGTAACAGATTACCCGAGGGATGGCAATGGACGAGCATCATACTGGCGGCGTTACTGAGTATACTTGCCTTTAATAATTCTCTGGGATGTGCCATTGCTTCATTTAATGCTCCCATACTGGCAAAGTGAACATTAATAGGTGTGATGTCTGATTTTAAATGAATTACACAGACCACCTCCCGGTCAAATTCACACATAATCTCTCCCATTGCAGAGACTACCTCATAGGGACTGTTGAATGGTTGATCAGAATAGATGGGTGCATCCTTTACCAGCCGTACCGATACTACATCAACCTTGAATGGGTTCTTCTTTGGCATTTATATCAGCCTCCCCTCCAAGTTCAATACTGATTAGAAATTCCTCTTTGCTTTCATTGATAAAAGCAGTCAGTTCCTGTATGGATATTTCATTTTTTAAGATTTTCTGCTCCATTCCTGCCTCCTAACGAGACTTTTCTTTGGAATCGTAAATCAGTTTCGTATCCCCAACAATCCCATCCAATCTCTTGTTTGGTGTATCTGTAGCCAAGGAAAGCTTTCGCAAATCCTTATCATAATGGTACACTTGGTTGGACAGCCTCTCATCCAAGGCAACCTGATCCATATTGATTTCCGCTACCATCTGGGCAAGTTCATTGGGATCTCCCATAGAAACAGATACTGCAATGACTTCATGGAGAGATGAGGGCATAATATAAAGGTCTGTTTCTAATTCCTCCGCCAATCCATGAAGTTTATCCTCATACAGCATGGAAATCGCTCCATTTATCCCCCGTTCATTGCTAATTATCCACATCGTCTGTTCCGGCGGCATTTCTCCTATCATCATATCTGCAACCTCTGCGGGCATTCCATCCTTTGCAAACATCTCACGAATCACATCATTCATGCTTTTGATGCTGGGTGGAAATAATCTTCTTGTGTTGTCCACTGCCAGTTGAAACATCTGCTCTTCGGATAACCCCAAGCGCTCTGCCAGGGAATCATGAATAACGGTGCTCTGAATTCCTTCTGCGTCTGTTTTTACTACCCAGCGATAAATAATAGATAAATCCTGGAATGCCCTGTTGGGCACGTTCTGTAACATGTCCTTGTTCTGCTCGGTATTCACAAGTTGAAACACGATATTATTTTTAGCAGAATCCATCTCAATGCCAGTGACAATATCCGGGGCTTCCTTTATTGCTTTTTCCATCCGATTGGCTGCGGTCTGCAATACCTCTTGAAGATCATTGTTCTTCTGATATTGTGCATATATATCATTAATATAGATGGTTGGAGTTACTCTGGTGTCTCCCTCTGTAATCAGATTCAAGCCATCCAGGGTTACATTGACCTTATCCACGGGGTGAATCTCTAACTTCATGTTCTGGTACTCCGCTGGCATATAGTCTAAGAATTTCTCTGCCAGTACTTCTTTAAAAATCTCATAATTCATCATCAATTTTTCCTCCTAAAAATAAAAATGGGGAGATACGAAAAAGCTTGTATCTCCCGGTGATTGGTTACTTGTTAAGTTAGATAGTGAGGTATTGGTTATGGCGGTACCTTCTGGCGTTTGAAATTGGTCATGGATATCGTTCTCCTTTCGAAAATGGGTATGAAAAAAGCCAGTGGTTAGCTGGCTTGAGGGGGCATGTCTTATAAAATTTTGTTTTACATATGTAGATATGTAGCTGTGCCTTCTGAAATATTGGTACGAATACAATCCCCCACTGGTTAGGAATCCTTATGCTTTTATGAATTACGTTTTATTCAAAAACACCGGTAAGCTCACCCTGTTGAATGATGTGGGGCTTAATCGCACGAAGCAGATGTTTCTTTTTCGCATTCTCTTTTAAGGTAATTGTACTGTCCAGTACATAAATGGTGAATTGATAAGCATGCTGCTTTCCTCTTGGTGGCTTCGGTCCCGCATATTTATGTCGTCCATAGCCTATGCCCTGTATGGCATTGCCTAATGAGGGAACTACCTTTCCGGCAGGAATATTTCCTGGAATTCTATCAAGAACAGGGATGTTCCAAATGACCCAATGGTTATAAATTCCAAAGAGTGGGTGCTTGATATCGTCTAATATAATTGCAATGGATTTGGCATCTGGAGAAAGGTTTGCAAGAATAAATTCAGGTGACTGATCTTCTCCTCGCCCGGTGTGCTGTAGGGGGAACTTTTGTCCTTCGGTTATGCCAGTGCATTTGAATTGTAAGTTGGTATTCATGATTTTCTCCTTTGCTGTGGGTTAATTTACCTGGCTATTAAGAAGCAGTAGCAGATTCAAAATCCTACTAAGTATCAGAGAATTGTACTGATTACTGCTGCAATCAGTGCTGCAAAAATAAATACTGGAATTCCTCTCAAAAAAGCCTTAAAATGCTTTCTAAATCCATGATACTCTTTGTCGTCAGCTATCTCTGTGAAATGTGTTCTTTTCGTCCTGCTCCACCAGCAACAATCAATAACAAGTAAATCAAAAAGATTTAACCCTTCCCCTAATATCAAAAGATAGATGAATGCTGACATAAATTTTGAAAGCCTTAATACCAAGCCTATAACGATAAACGCAATAGTAAACAACACCAGATTTGACAGAAAAGATTTCAAATAAGTAGATTTCTTCGGAATCATTTTATTTAGCATTTCATTCTGTCTAATCTTTGTCTGAACGGCATCAGGATAACTATAAAAGTTTTTGATGTTTTTTCTATCTCCGCCAGTGCCAAGATAACAGAGCAAGAAGAACAATGCATATAAAATGATTCCTGTTATCACATACTGCATGTGATTACCTCCTAATTAAATTAGAATTGTAAAAGATTCTCACTTTTACGGTAATTACCTCTTTTTTATATAATGAGTAGTTCAAAATCATATCAATGAATTATTCCTAGTATATCTATACTTGAGTTTCATAGAAACATCAATGGAGAATACGTACCATCAGCCATATAATTTACTATGTTCAGCCTCTCTACTACTTAGTAGTGAGTTTACTCATATTTGATCAATACTTTCATTTTCCAGGTACATCTCTTCTTTGCTTTCTTGCCTTAATGATTCATTAATCAGGTTTTGAGCAAGAAACACTATAATATTGGAATCAATTACTTTATTAATCATATTTTCTAGCCCTTTCATCGAATTAATTAAATATGTGTAGTTTCTTTTACCATTATAATCAATTGATAATTCCTCATTTATAACAACCATAACTGGATATGAAACTGTTCCATAATTAACAAACATCATTCTATATTTATAATGTTCCAATCCTCTTGCCGTTAGATATACCTCACGCCTAATTTTTCTTATATGTCAACTGTAATTATTTCAAATGTTGACTGTATGATTTTTAAGGCAGCTGCAATTCCTACTTGTTTCAAATAAGAACTTTTAATGCAATGATTAATTCTTCTTGTACTTACATACAGATTCAGCTCCTTTCAGAGTCTTTGGAAGGTCTAGATTTTGTTTGCCCCTTGCAAAATAAAGTTCGAAAGCATCCTCAATTATTACTATCACAGCATATACTAATTAAGTATAAATTCCTTGCCATTTATAAAGCACCAAGCTATTTCATATTTTTTTTGCAGCTCTATCAAAAAACTTTTCTTTATTACAAGTTGGTCTGTTCTATTCTCCAAAACAGTATTTTTACAAACTAATTCATCTTTATAGTAATATGTACATTGGTATTCCCCTACTTGTAAATCTAATTTATCTATTATTTTAGGATGTAATAAGGTTATACTTGTAAATGGTTCATAATCCCATAAATAATTTATAAAAACTTGTTCATTCTTATAAGTTAATTCAACAGTTTTATAAAAATGTTTTGTCCTATACAACTCATTATAAAAAATTCCCTCAGGCAATGCTTTTTCTCTTATATTCCTATCCATTATTTGACCTTTAATATAAATATACAGATCATAATTCAAATTGTATCCAAAGGTAATTGGAATCCATTTATCGTTATTTTCAAGTTTATCTTGCAATTTGATTATCTCCGTATCAATCTCTGTGTTAATCATAATTGGATTAATAACTTTTTCAGGAATAGAGCAGTCTACGGTTGTAAAATTATTTATAAGTGTAACAATCTTTTGAACCCAAATACTTAATTTAATACCATTAGTTAACAGGGTTTTTAAATATTTACATATAATCCTATCTAATGCGATTTCTTCATATTTTTCTGCATATTTTTTCTGATAATCTGGTCCATTACTCCAGTAATCATGAAAACCATATCTTATATATGAATATTCACCTTTTAGTATTTCTAACAATACATTATTTAAGAACATCCGCTTGTATGGCTCTGCTATTTCACTAACTATAAAGTCTGAACTGAATCTATAACTATCTTCCTTAAAGTTATTTAGAAATGCATTAACAATTTTATTTTGGCATTGATAATAAAGTTCTCCTTCCTCATCATCATTATATTCTATATACTCATCAAATTCAGTTTCTCTCTCATTCTTCTCTCTGTAATACTTTTCCAAGTCGTTGCTTGATATATCCTCTAGTCCCTGAAATACAAAATGATTTATAAAAGAAGTTATATCAAGATTGACATCATAATCTATTTTCAGATTTCTAGTTACCATAATATCCTTAATTCCATTTATATACCATAAATCTAGGAATTTATATTTTCCTATATAAAAACTCCATTTAAGATTTTCAAATAAAAATCGGTATATCTCAGTTATAGTTAGAGCATCTACATAATCCGTAATATTAAATATTATCTGTACTAACTTTGTATATACCGTTTCATCTTTACAGTTACCATTTATTGATTGAAGAAATTTTATAATCACTTTGGGTTCTTTCTTCATCAGTATCGTAATTGTTTTCATACTTCTACTAATAATACGACTATCTAAACTATACAAAAAAAGTGTAAAGACTCTTAACTGATTAAATATTTGATCATTATCTAATAAATCAAGTTGATTATCTATAGAATAATTTAATCTTTTAAAATAATCTGACTCAAGGAATTTATCATTTAAATAAGAAGCCCAATTTCTTTGCATCACTTCATTAATCCATATTTGACTCATTTCATAGATATAATTCACACTAAAGTATCTGGTACTTCGACTACATTGCATCATAATACAGTCCCATACATCAAATCTGGCATCATATGAATTATTAATAGCAACGCTATTATCATTGACATATATACTAAATCCTACTGCACATATTTTTCTCAGATCACGCCAATACATACTGTTCAAAAAGAGATATACATTTTCACTATATTTCAAATAACTTGCCCAATAATATAATTCAAATCCACCGTTTTTGTATTTACATGAGATATCTGGCAATAATATAGCTAACATCTCATCCCTTGTAACTAGTAAATTATAATATGGGTTTTGAGGGTTAAAAAACTGTTTTAACTGTTTTTCATTTTGAAACTCTTTTACTTTTTCATTATGTAAAATTTGCTTTATAATTAAATAATCTGACCACAAATTAAATTCTACAAATACGGTATGATCCTTTTCGTTGTAAACTAATATATTTTCATTCAGCAGTTCATCAACTACATTAAAAGATAATTTATAGCATCCCAATTTTTTATCTATATCAGCACTAAGTATACTATAATTTACATATTCGTCTACATATTTTATAACTAGATCAGCATATATCTCTAATGCTGTTCCTACAATATCTGCTTTGGTTTTATCATGAGGATACTTTTTTAAAATCCTTTTCGTTACACTTTTAAAATATAAAGGGAAAATTGTATATAATCCGTCCTCCGCATTAAATTCCTTGCCCTCAAATAATCTGCAATACATCTTAAGTAATAACGGCAGAGTAAATATATCCATATCCTGATAATTGTATGATAAAGGAATATTAAAGAATATAAAAAATGCCTCAATATCTTTCTTTTTTTTCAACCTACCTAGATTTATACATAAAAAATCATTAACATTCTCTATTGCTTTTCTATTGCCCCGTACACTATACACAAACCCTACATTTTCATATTGTTTTATTGTTAATGCTAATTCTTTTATTTCTTCTTCTATGTTTTTTCCTTCATTTACTGCATCAAAAAAAATAATACTCCTTCTTTCAGTAACACGTCCCCAGTCATCCATACATTTAAGAAAATCATCAAATTCACATTTATTTCCTACTTCAAGATAGTTTATTATCTTGCGTTTTAATATTTCTTCACTTCTACAATACTGTCCTAAAATTAATACAGCTTTTCCATAATTATTTAAATACTTAGCAGCTGCGTGTGCTATAAAATGAGATTTTCCCACTCCAGCCTCTCCTGTTATCATAAGGAATGGAGAATCTAATAATTTTTTGTACTCTTTGTTATTCGTGATATCTTGTTCGCAAAACTCTCTAGACATATAGTCTAAAAATACAGTCTCTTCTCTTTCAATATCAAGCTCCTGCGAATATCTATCAGACAAACGCTCTATACTGCTTTGCAATCTCTTAGCAAACCAAGCGTCATTCAATTCTAAACTCTCTTTAAACCTATATTGTGATAAGTTTAAAAAATAGTTTATTAATCGTTCTGTTGAAACAAGTTGATTAATAAAGTCTTTTTCTACAACTCCTTGTCTTATATCAGATTCAATTGCAGCTAACAAAAAATCGACGAAGCCTAATTTGACTTCATATTGTTTGCATAGTTCAACTATTTCTTCCCTAAGCAACTTCCTTAATTTAATATCATCATCACTGCGAAACATCCATTCAATACAAGTTGCAAATGTGTGCCAATCTTCTTCTGTTAAAGATTGTATTTGGGTAACGTTTGAATTTGATGAATTATATGTATTTATGTAATAGTCTTTAATCACATTTATGAAATATGCTTTTACCTCTAACCAACTGCTAGGATTCTTAATATCAGTCAACAAATCAATACATTTATTTTTTGGTGGCTGTAATATTCCAACTTTTTTCTCTTTCGTAGTTTCAACATTAGTATAAAAAACAAATTTTATCGACTCATCTTTTACATTAATCCACTTATTCAAAAAAATACATATTGATTTCTTTACTTCTTTACTATTTAACGAAAATCCATTATTACTATACAATTTATCTTGCTCATAGGTATGTTTGTAGTCCGTATCTGTTATTTTTATTTCATATACATCATCACCACATTCTATAGCTGAATATATTAGTTTATTTTCACTAATCCCTTGAAGTAATCTTCGTATTGCCCTCAAAACCTGCAGATTATATCCCCTAAAACTCTCTTTAGCATCTGTATTCTTATCAACCAATTTACTTCCTCCTGGTCATGATTTTATTTCAATATAATCAGTCTATTTTTCACAACTATTGCAAAAATATATACTAAAGTCCAAAATGTTAATTCCTGAGGTTTTTCATCCCGCAACTTAGGAACTCGAAATCACACTTTCCGACATGCTAAGAATCCAATGTCTATCAAGACCATTTCCTGTGGATTTTCAGGATTTATTATTTATGTTTTAAAACAAGCATTAACTATTTTCACAAAAAATTTGAATTACATTTTAACCCATAAACTAATATGTTCATTTTATAAATATAACGGAAAGTTCAAGATATGCTACATGCTTCTTTAATAAAATTTTATTTTGCTCTATTTTGAACTTCCCATTATTGCTATAATCAGTAAAAAGGAGAACTATGTCTCTTACTATATCACCTATCATTTACCATTTAATTATACCCCTCAGCCTACAAGATGTCACCAATAATTAACATATTTCATTATATTTCTCTCTCCATCTCCTTTCTCCCACAAAATATGCTACCTATACTCACCTCACCCCAACGGCGCAATGTGCCAATCATCCCACAAACTCCCCTTTATCATAATAGTATCTGTTAAATTCCTTGCCAGCATCCCCCCTGATGTCGATAGGTAAGACCTTGATATAATCTCCGTCTTTTCCCCCGACCCACACCGTACATGAGCCTTTCAGCTCATACGGCGTTCCATCACTAAAATTCATTTACACAATACACATAACTTTCAAGACTGCTTAATCACTTCTAAACTTAGAAGCTTACGCAAGGAATTCACCTTGCTCAACTGCCGTTTATCGGGTTTTAGTTTCCTCAGATACTTTTCTATTATCTCCTTGGTAGTAGCGTGGAGAAGTATGTGTACATCTTCACTCACGATAATTAGATTCTGGTATTTATCGTTTCCTCCTAATTTTCGGGAAACTTTATGATGACAATGAATATCATCAATTTCAAGCAATTTCTTCGAGACAGCACATTTCCCTTGCTGTGCGCAGTACAATGACAGTCGATTGTCATTGTACTCAATGCTTTTGCTTGCATCAGCATTCAGCATAAGGTAATGCAAAACACCCATGTTGATATTTCCGAGCTGTTTATGAATTTCAGCCCGACCATCGGTTGTAAACTTGTTAATACTTTTCTTTTTAAACATAGGACTTGAGTGTTTTATATAGCCTATGGGAAGGATTGGGTGCTTCTTCACGTACCTCAACTGCTTGCTTTTACCATATTTCACTTTGATAAATGGAGACAATGGAACATCAGAGGTCTTTTTCAAACGGTCTTTCAGTCTTCTTTTTAAGGCTCGGTGTACTAAGAAAGCATATTTATTAAGGTCAAGATTGACATCGGTAGCAATTCTGTAATAAGTATGCCAGCCGATTATCATTGAATTGTATCGCATAATCGCCTTGTATTCTTCCGTGTCATTTGAAGGACATTGTATCTCCTTAATGGCACTTTTCAGCTTCTCTGCAATCTTCTTCATGGATTTCTCATTCAATTTCGATTGAACAACATACCTCGTTTCTCCGTTTGGCTGTTTACCTTTTGGAGTGGCTCTAAGCTTAAACCCCAGAAATTCGGAGTAGCTTCTTTTCAGATTGACTACCTTTGATTTTTCGGGACTAATATCAAGCCCCAAACGTTCTTTTAACCACATTTTTGTTGCAATGAACATTTTATCCGCATCGCTTCTGTACCGACAAAATATTTTAAAATCATCGGCGTAACGAACAACAAAGCATTCCTTTAGTGCTGTATATTTCCGCAATGATGAGTAGATATGACCCCTGATTCCAGTACCATTTCTTGCTGTTTGCAGGCTATATTTATGTTGTGTAGGCATAAGTTCAAACTGGCTGGCTATCCACCAATCCAATTCATTTAGCACAATATTTGACAGGAGTGGGGATATTATGCCACCCTGCGGCGTTCCTTTTTCTGGAAACCCTATGCCAACGACCTCTGCTTTGAGCATACAGGAAATGATTGATAAAAGCTTCTTGTCCCTGATACCCATAGCCCACATTTGTTTCAATAGCTTTCCATGGCTGACATTATCAAAGAAGCCTTTAATATCAATGTCAACCACAAAATACAAGTGCTGAATCTGTATACATTTGTAGGCTTGCGCCATTGCCTGTTCTGCATTTCGATTTGGTCTGAATCCATTGCTTCTCTCAAAGAACTTTGCTTCACAAATAGGCTCCAGCACTTGTAGAATGCACTGCTGGATAAGCCTATCCATGATAGTAGGAATTCCAAGCGGTCTGGTTTTTCCGTTCCCTTTTGGTATTTCCACTCTGCGGACTTTTTGTGGCTGGTAGTAATCGAGCTTTTTCTGAATATGCTGTATTAATTTTGCCGTCTCCCATTTTTCTAAATGAGAAATTGTTTTATTGTCTGCTCCCGCTGTTTTACTCCCTGAATTGGTTTTGATATTTCTATACGCCAATCGAATATTCTGCTCTGAACAAATGTATCCCATTAAATCTGAGAATACCTTTTGCTCTTTGCTTTCTGCATATAAATCATCAAGAACCTGCTGGAAGTCATAATATTCAGCATTTCGCAGATATGCTTTCTTCGCTGCTCGCAGTCCTGTCAAAGTCAGTAAATCCTTTCAATATGGATTTGCTTTTCTTAGTCATACTCGAACCTTTGATTTGTTAGTGTTTGTTTTTCTTGTAATTTTAGTGACTTGTGGCTATTCCTCCACGGCTTATTATCACCGCTTCACAGGTCATGCCACTACTCTCAGTCAGATAAAGCCAAGTTATGTGAAAATCACTTTCCTTGACAACGCTTCATAGAGGGCAACTCTCTGCGTTCTGACCTTTCCTCGTTCCGATATTCCTATCTTTACATGATGCCCTTAGGTAATCCTCTGAGCCTGCATACTTGATACCGCCTGTAACGGTATAGGGTATTTCATAGGACGACAGTTTTACTTTACCCCATATGCCAAACCGTAGTTTCACATACATTTCTATATGTTCAGCCTTATAGACCCGTACATTCGGATTTTCGTCAGTGTTAGTCTTACACATTCTAACCATAGGCATTTTATAGACCCCCGACCTATCAGCCACACCTCCCACCTCTGGGAAGCTTTCGTTTTCAATAGTAATTATTGAAACTACGGTAGCTTTCAGCCGACTTCACCGAGCTTTATACGCTTTGCTTTTTGCCAAGCTCACGCATATCGGAGTATCAGGGTGAGCGTTTCAGGGCGTTACACCATCATTCCACTCATTGGAATATCAGTTCTCCAAGAACTGCATTACATTAATTTTATTAAGAGATAATGCAGACTTGTGCGTAACCTTTTCAGTTACGAGCGAGTCGCACGCGTCCATACATCTATCACCCAGGTATTTACCGTATAACTACCATCCGGCATCCAAATCGGCGAAAAATGTGTCCGGTTCTGATAGGTACTGTATTCATTTTCTTGAAATTCAAACTCTGCTCTGGTGCCACCTCTTTTTAAATCCAACACCCTCCAATAGGTCTTATATTGAAATTCCGGAAAATAGGACACTGCATTTTGTGGATATGTAATTGCTGAACTCTGATTGCTACTAACGGATGCCGTTACCAATTCATTTACGCCATAACCACTTTTCATAGTCCTGCCATTGGCTGTCGGATTCTTACCATCCACCTGTATCTTCATATCTGCCGAAAATGTAGCATAATACTGGTTTTCATCAAACTCCCACCAACCACGATCAACCCATTTTTCTACCCAAGTACTGCTGGAATGCACCGTGCCTTCACTATCCGTCCAGCTATCACTGTCCCAATACCCTTCATCTACCCATTTGGTTTTCCACCTTGGTCTCCAGACACTCCAATCTGCCCTTGTTTTTTCCTCTCGGGATGGAATTGGTGCATAGATAAAAGAATCGTTTTGGTCATCTGCTTCTGGATTGGGTGGAGGATTTTTATCTAAATCCACTATCTTCACATGAATCACACCTTTGGAAGCACTGCCACTGCCGCTTATGGTAACGGGAATATCCATCTTCTGTTTCTTGGATGGAGTTCTCCATTTTACCCAAACAAGTTGGGAACCGCCTTCTGGATAAAATACATTACCAACTTGATAGGTTGTTCCTGCAATCTGAAAAGAAACCGTAGTGGGGTGATCTGGGTCGGACTGCCCTCCGCTTACGGTTACTGCGGTAATCACATCTGTGTTGACTCGATAGGTATAATCATTGGTACTAACGGTAGGTGGTTCCGAAGGTTCTTCTTGGAACCGGACAATTCCCAGTCCAAGAGACGATATAATATCGGCATCTGACGCTGTTGTATTCCTGCTTCCACTCCATGCTGGATATCCCAAATCCGCTTCTTCTAAAAACATAGAAAGTGGTAAGTTTTTATGGGTGAGAGAAACCATTCTTCTTCGGAGCAACCCATCCAACTTTTTATTATACAATGCTGCCTCGGTAGCTGTTGTCGCTGTCATATTACCTTCAAACTTGTAATAGGCGATTGGTTCCAAGAGTAATTTATATTCCCCATTTATTAAAACATCGTAGTTCATACCTGTTTGCTTTGCGATTAGCTTAACCAAATACTCCGAGCAAAAATATTTTTTGATTGCAGTAATATTACTTTCTCCACTAACAGAAATGATTTTCGGAATACTTTTGGAGGGTTTTACACTGGTATAACCTCCCTTGACTGGGGTTAAAGCTCTCCCTGTGCTATATTGTATTTTGCTTACTTTTCCAAAATTATTAATTCCTACTTTGGGTGGCTTGTTCGTTAAATCAATTGGTGTTGCAACAATGGCATGATCCCTCACACGTACTACGGTTATCCGTACTCCTTCATTACTGGATGACCAGGTATTTCCACTGGAGCCATGACCAAGTCCCCCACCTCCAGAATCCACATTTCCATTTCCTGCAGCTAATGCTGGGATGGGTATTATGAGATAAAGCACCATAATAACTGCTATTATTCTTATGAAATGCTTGTACATTCTTCCTCCTCCACAAAGAAGGCACTGCTCATCGCAGTGCCCTCTCTTACTGAATATTCTATTAGTCCATGTCTCCCACTTGTTTGTCGATGTCTCCATCACTATCCCCATATATTACTGTATTATCTCCACCGTCCGGTACATTATCAAATCCCGGAAATCCACCGGATGAGTTCTTCTTCTCTGGCTTTGATGTAGGCTTTGCCGTTGGTGTTGGTTTTTTTGTTGGTTTTGGTGAAGGTGTTGGGGTAGGTTCTGGTTTTGCCGTCGGTGTCGCCTCCGGTTTTTTCTCTTTCTGCTTTGTTGGTTCTCCTTTTTCGTTGGTTTGTTTCTCCGTTGGCTCCGTCCCCTGTTCTTCTCTCCCCGTTGGTTTAGGAGAAATGTCTGGTTGAATCGTTTGATTTGTTCCTGTATCAATAGAGCCGCTTCCCTCATTGACTGCTTCTTTTGTAACGGGTGCTACTGTCACGGTTACTTTATTTTCTCCTGATTCTACTTTTTCCTGATTTTCTGGAGTTTTCACGGTAAGCTCACTGCTTTCTTTGTTATCCGTTGGAAAAACATCTTCTGCCACTGGTTTGTTCTGAAATCGCCTTCCAATTACTATCATAAGCACTGCCATGAGCAGTATTCCTCCTGCAATTACAAACTTTTTTCCACTCTTCTTTTTCATAAGCTCCCTCATTTCCTTCCCTTATCGTTTTTGTTTTTCTCTCTATCCTAAATCATGCTTATTTCAAAACTTTGGTGTATACCCTGCACTGGTTCGAACTTTTATTTTCATATTGGTCAGTTGCTTTCCTGCAAATGACACTGGCACTTCCAGCAGGATAGTACTGTCTATTCGAAATCGATGTTCTGTTTGATCACTGGTGGCAAAGGGTGCATTGGTGATTTCCACTTCTAAGTCCGATATGGTAAATTCCGTTTTTCCATCTTCTGTTATTTTACTACTATACTCTTCATTATCGGTCAAACCTAAAATAATAGCAAGTCTCTCATACATATCTCCATAATCCAAGGACTCTTCAAATTCAGATGCAATGGGCTGATACCCTCCAGAATAGCCTTCCCTGACTCCGTGATAAACCTCATCATAATTATCACTGACGGTTGATATAACAGCAGATTGCAAAGCATCCTGTACCCCTTTTGCAATAATCATAAGCCGGAAATACTCGGAGATACCAGTAAAGAGTAAGACAAGTGCCAAAGTAACTGCTACCGCTAAGGGAAATCCATTTCCCTTATTATTATGTAGCACTGAAATCCTCTTTTTTACTTCCAATAGACTTCCCCCTTCCCGGCAGCATCGGCTTTTAATGTAATGGGAAATGAGGCAAATCCTCCAAATAGTCCGATATTCATATGGTAGGTAACAGTTACGCTAATTTCTTCATTCAACTGAATCCTTCCACTTTTTGACCAGGTTACCACAGGGGTAATCCCTATTTTTTCTCGTAATACGGCTTCTCGTTGTGAGGTTTCTGTTCCCACCCCTCCTGCTCTTTCTGCTTCCCGTACCAGTTCAGTCGCAAAGGTATCCACTTGCTGTTTGATGATGTAAGCCGGAAGTACCTTTACCGCTATGGCTATGACAAGCATGGCACAAAGTACCAAAACCACCACATCCAGATACCCTTCTCCACGATTATTCTTTATAATGCGTTTCAACTCTGCCACCTCCTAAAACAATCCCCGAAGGGATTGTAAAATCTCTGAAAAGATAACAACCACATATGTCATGACAAAGCATAACAGCATTACAAAGCTGAATACTCTGATTTTAGGCGGTATCTTCATTGCCTTTGCTTTCAATCGTTGCAATTCAAACTGCTTCATATCATGAGAAAGCATTTGAAAATACATGGCTCCATCATCTCCACGAAGGACGCTGATTAGCCCTCTTGTGATGTCCGATAACATGGGGGAATTGAGCCTTGCCTCAAACCGGGTAAGCGCCGCTTCATAACTGCTGGAACGCATATCCGCTGTTAACACATCCAGTTCATAACAAAAAGCTTCTCCTGCATTTTTCTTGTAATGTTCCAGTATACCAATGACATCTCTGCTTGCCTTTAGCTCCTGGGTAATGGTTGCAACAAACCTTGGTAATTCGGATTCAATTCGTTCTCGTTTGGCAGATAGTTTCTTATCTGCTTTCTTACTTTCCTGAAAATAGATAGCGATTGCCAGAAAGAATAGAATAGGTGTAAGCAAAGGTACAACGAATAAGGAAAGAACTCCTCCCATCCCTATAAGGCCAGCCTTTAACAGGGCATATGCCACATACTCTTCCGGTGTTTGGCTGATTCCCGCCGCATGTAAGGTGTTGCTTAACCTGTGCCTTTTATATTCATCCATAGGAATATGCCTTCCCAATGCAACAGACCACCCACTTAACACGGTGTCCAAACTATTTACTTTTTTATTTTGTTTCCTGCTTGCGGTTATCATTGCCCTGCTTGTTCCATATCGTGGTAACTTTAAACAATCTGCAACTATCAAATACAACCCCGTTGCAAGTAATACACCAAATACTATCATAACATTCATGTTCCCTACCTCCGATACTCAATGGGCTGTGTCAACCGGATTACAAATGCCGTGGATACAAATATGGCGACCAGACAGATTGCCACAATAAATTGCCCCGGTAGGGTATGCATCAAGGTATGGTACCAGTCTTTGTTCAGAAAGTACAAGAGTGGAATGTTCAAAAGCACCAGAAACTCCATGGTAATGAACTCTTTTCTCGGTTCAAACACCAGATTCTCCAATTCCCCATTTACCACCCGCATATCAGATAGTTTAGATACAATGGGTGTCAAAGTAGTCTTTAGACTCCTATCATACTGGCAGGCAATCATGGCATCGCACCATTCCTGAAACACATTGTTTTCAATTTTCCCTCTCATATCCAAAATACCTTTTGTAATGTCCGGGTAAATCATTTTTATTCGGTATACAAAGGATTGAAACACGGATAAAATAGGCGGATTCAGATAATCCATGTTTTCTTCCACCGCTGTTAGGATATCATCGTTTCGTAGATATGCCGTTGTAATGATAGAAAGCGCCGTTTCCAGTTCTGCCGCAATGTCCTTCTTATAGTGGGTCTGAGTCAGTCTAACATACCAGAAGGGAAGAAAAAGAAATCCTCCTGCCAAAACCGGCACTAAAAATACGTTTTCTAACAGAATCGCAATGGACGCTCCTATGGCAAATAAAATAAGAGAGCAGGCGCAAATCATGGGAAAACGATGTTCTCTGCCTGTAATGGTTAAGATGGATTCAATCTCCTTCACTTCCCGTTTGAAAATGGAAGGCTTCTTTTGCCCCGTGGCTTCCTTCACTTCTTCTCGTATACTTTTTGGGGTACGTGTAAGCCCATTGAAAATCTGTGATGTTAATTCTTTTGGTTGAATGGACAATAGCAAGAAAAATCCCATAATCATGCTAAGACTGGCAATTAATAAAACTAAATTCATAGCACTGCTTCCTCCTTTGCTTTCATGGAATGGATTAATTCAAGCGGCATTCCATTTTCTAATAACCGTTTAGAAAGTCCTTCGGAAATATTGGATTTTTGCTCATGATATCCGCTAATGCAAAACTTCCTTGCCTCATCCATATAATTTTCTGTTATCACATATTGAAATAAGGTTCGATAGTTTCTGGTTCCATTGGGCAGAATTTCACACTCCATAATCTCCATCATTCTTCGCTGCTTATTTTCCAGCTGCTTGCAAAATACAATAATGGGATAGGCTTCTGTTACGTAGCCCATCAAGGTCTCATCGGACATATCCACGGCACGTTTGCATAAAGAGACCATTCTGCGATAGGTCGATTCACAGGAATTGGCATGAATTGTAGTGAGAACTGCAATCCCCGTTCGTGCTGCTTCCTGTGCCGCATTGGCTTCTGCTCCTCTCATTTCCCCTACCACCGCAATATCCGGATTGAATCGAAGTGCCATATCCAGGAGCTTGATTTGGTCAATCTTTTGCTTCTCATTTTCACTATCTTTGGTAATGGTATGGATTACGGAATTTACCACCTTACCCTCTTGGAACCTAGTTAAATCCAATTCCCTTGATCCCGTTTCAATGGTGTAGATTCTCTTGTGATTGGGAATGGTGGTTAAGAGCCAGCCAAGTACCGTGGTTTTACCGGAACTGGTTGCTCCTGCCACACAAATAGAGATTCCATAACGAATGAGGTTGGACAAAAAATCCAGCATTTGACCCGTGGCTGTTCCACTCTGGACAAAGTCGTTCTTTTGCATACTCTGAGGATTGACAATACGAATGGAAGCTGCTACTCCTACATCTTCATCTACCAGAGGTGTTTTTAGAACGGCAATACGAATATTCTTAGACAAGTGACCCAAAACAGCAGGACTTGCATTATCTAACACAATTCCTGATACATGAAGCATTCTTCGGATTACATGAATGGCATGCTCCGGGGATTCAAAATGCTCCTCCAGCTTTACAGTTCTTCCATCGGAATACTGCACCTCAATGTCCTGCCAGGAATTAATATCGATTTCTTCAATCCCTTTTCCAAAAATATATTTGGTAAGGAACCCATACTCTGCCATCTCGGTATATAAGGCGTCAATAAGTTCCTGACTCTCCATCCCTTTTACGCTAATTTTTTTCTCCAGAATGTATTGATGGATATAGCGTTTCATCTGCTCTTTGGCATCTTCCAGCTCCTGATTGGTAATCAACTCGGAGTATCGCTCTGAAATATACTCCTGTACCTCTTTTAAAACATCTTGAAATTCTCTTTGTTCCAATTCGGTAGAAAGTATGTAATCCTGGGTGGGGTGTTTTGAGAAAATAGTTGATGGGTGGATTGCCTGCTCATTCATTGCCAGATTCAACAGCTCGTCCATTCGTTCTTTCATTTGATTTTCCTTAAAATCACTTTCTCTCTGGCAGAAAGGATGATTTTCTTCTGTCTCATTATCTAAACTTACCTTTTGCACGGAATTGTTTTTGCTTTCTTTTTCTTTCTGCAACCATTTCTTCTTTAGCATCCCAGCACCTCCTTTGCGATTTTTTCTATTTCTGAGCAAAATGCTTTACTATTTCTCAAATTCATATCTTCCAGTAATGTACCAGCAAGATATTGTTCTTCCAGTTCTCTGGAATAGGGTAATTGAAAATCAATATTACCCAATGCTCCTGCCATATGCTCTACCCCCTGGTTTGGTTTTACATTTGACAACACTTTATACTGCTTACCAGAATTCTTTGCATCACTATACAGAAGCTTCAACTGACTAGAAAGATAGCTAATGGATTTGAGGTCACGGTTGGATAGGCGAAGCATAGCATCACACTCCATAATAGAAACTGCTGATAAAATGTCATTTGCAATATAGCTGCTACAATCAATAATGATATAGGGTGCTGTTTTTCGCAGCGCTGTAAGAAATTCCTCTGCCTGAATTCTTGAATAGGCAGCATAGGTGTATTCATTTTCTCCTTTTAACATTCCAATCATGGTCAGGTATGCCAGTTTCTTATGAGTAATTATATTACTTTTTACAAGTTGATCCGTTACATGGGTTGCAGACAGAATACTTCCTAATGAACCCAAGGGTCGAGCGGAATCTTTCTGGATTTCCAAAGAAGAAGGCGGACAAATACAAGGAAGCATGGGTGCCGTCATATCGCATAGCACTAACACCACATTTTTCTTATGATCTGCCAGGTATTTTGCAAGCTTTACCGCAACCGTAGTTTTCCCAGTACCGGGACTCCCCCAGACTGCAAAAATACCACCTTGAGGAAGTTCTTCTACACAAGTCTTACTCTTGTTATTACGGGTAAAAATAGAATCCTTTTTAAATTGCAACATTCTTATTCCCCCTCTTTATATTCCGAAGTGGTTTCTGTATCAGGATATAATTCTGCCAATGCTTTCTCCTGTGCCTCCAGAAATTTCTTGGCATTGCTCGCTTCTCCACGGTACACAAGGGAAAGATGGCTTTCTCCATCCGCTTCCAGGTTTGCCAAAATATTGCCCTGCTCCGGTGTCACCAGTAAGGTAACGGTAGAGGGCAGTTCTCTCTCCTCTTTTTTGCTTTCTTTCCCCTTCCCTGTATTTGCATCCTGTCCACTGGACGTAGTAACCGAAATCACTTCTACATACCGAAGTTCCGGTGGGATTACCGTAAGCCCCTGCTTCTTATAATCTGGTGCAATCACGGATACCACATCTCCACTCTGTAACTTGCCAGATAGTCCATTGGCAAAGTTTTTCAGAGTAATAGAAATTGCTTGTTTACTTCCATCTAACTGATATAAATAGGCATTTTCAGCTTGTGGCGTTTCTGACACTTTTGTGTTTAGAATATAATCTCCCACCGATAAATCAGCCAACGCATAATAACCTAACACCGTTTCCTTGGACTGAATCACGTTTTCTGGAAGCTGATAACTTCCTACTTCCACACTTTGAATCATATCTTTGGTAATGATTTCTCCCGTCTTTATTTCTTTTACCACCCGGATAATCTCCTTCTTCTGATTCACCTGCCGATTAAACATAGGCGTAATCCCAAAGCAGATGAGCAGGGAAAGAATAATACAGCCGATTCCCACAACGGTTCTATTTTTAAATAAGCTCATTGATAACTCCTCCTAATTTCAAACTATAAATACACAAAAATCCAATGGTCAGGCACGGTGCCAATGGCATGGAACAGTCTTTGAAGTCTTTTCGTCCCTTCTCTTTCGCTTTAACTCTTTGTAGTAAAAATACAAAGCCAAATACTACGATTTGTAAGGAGAGTCCAAGGATAACTGCCATATTAGTTTCTTGTAATCCGAGCACCAGCCCGGTGGCAGCGACCAGCTTTATGTCGCCACCACCTAAGCGGTTTGGTGCTATCCATACCGCAATGATTAACAAAGGTACTGCTGCCAAAATTCCCATGAGATGGATTGGTCTAAAATCCAAACAGGAGATTGCTCCAACAGAGCACCAGATAACGGTCGGTATCACCCGCTTTCGAATATCCAGATACGCTGCTCCCACCATCAGGATAAAAAATAGCACTGCCTGAAGCATGGTATTAGCCTGCATAATTAAACATGTCCTGAATTCTTCTGCTTAGGGTGGGCATTACAATATTTCCAAACAATGCATATAACCCTGCTAGCAATAATGCTCCCAGCACAACTGCAATTAAAATTTTGACCGCGGTGTCGATGTAGCCTTCCCCCTTATTATTGCTTAGTGCAAGCTGTACCTTCACTGCCTGTTTTCCCATGAATTTGCTTACTTTCTTTCCAAACTTTTTCATCTTAATCTTCCTCATTCTTTCTTTTATTTGCTTGTTTTGTTGTAAAAAAATAAGACAGCATAAAAAGACCTGTCTTAACCTATTTTTTCTGAATGCTTATAAAACTGCTTTCGCAAACATTTTTACTATGTTACTTACATAGCCAGTTTGATATCTTCTTTGTTCCAAACCATCCACCCCATAAAGTGGATGGCAGATTGTCCGTGTACCATCCCACTCTATAAGTGAATATTTAATTTCTACACGAAACAACCCTTAATCCGGTTTGTCCCGTATCCGATTCATTTCAATTCCTTTCCCTACATTCTGATATATATGATAGCTAATATACTCTCTTATTGAACCTGTTTTTCTTGTGATAATCCTTAAATTTTATACTACCCAACTCCAATGATATCTACGGCGTTCCTACTCTCACAAAAGCCATAAAAATTCTTGCCACAAGCCCAAATAACCAAAGTATAACTTTCACAAGTTCCAATGCAAGTTTTATACCGCTCAAAAGAAGTATTCCTATCCATTTCAGCAAAGTAAGTGCTGCTACTCTCACCCATGTAACCATCTTTTTCATAGCTCAGTTCCTCCTATGACCATACATTGGATAAGGAAGATAAGACTTCATCTTCTTCCAGCCTATCCTTATTCTCTGAAATTACCTCTGGATTTTCCGCCACATATGGCATTGCTGGTGCACCAATACCTGCTCGTCCTGCAAGAGAGGAACAAAGGAGATTCACTACCTCTTTCATCACTTTATCCGTTACTCGTTGTTCCAAGTCTTCCAGCTCTTTTCTTTTTATATATCCAGTACCAAGTTCCTGTTCCAAAGCAGCCTCACTTAATAGCTCTTCTCTTGCATAGTTCCGAATATTTCTGAGAATCGAATCTGTGATAAATTGATTCTGTGATTTATGAATTCCCTTATTTAAGTTCTGCAAGGTCTGATGTATGGTTAGATGCTCTTGGTTTGTCAAGTTCAAACGGAAGGTATATTGAATCACATCATCTTTATTTTTTACCTTTCCCATACTCCCTACCCCCTTACATTTCTAAGAGCTATTCTTGCCATCATTTCATATCCCTTGGCATTGGCTTTGACATCCAGCTTATATTCAATATTGGGCAGCCTCACACTGCCATAGTTCTTCACAACACTTGCTCCCCCACCTACGATAATAATGGGCGTCGTCTGAATGTTGATTTCCAATTCCTTTAGTGAACGAATTACCATGTCGGCATAGCTTTTCAGATATCGGTCTACCAACTGTAATACTTCTTCCGGTACATTGTTTAAGTGATGGTGACGGATATAATGCTCGATATCGACTCCTTCCAATTCATAGTTAAAGTTTTTAACACAGTCTCTGTTAATTTCTCTCATACAGGTAATTAATCCGTGTGGTAGGCTGTTACACTTTCTGTCATCCGGCTTTTTATTAATGACCGGCATAATATCAATTGTCCAGGAACCAATGTCTACCACCACTGCTCTTCTTTGAAAATTTGGTATCAGCTCTGTAACTGCCGAATAGCACTGAGGATATACCGAAACCTTTACAATCTTGATATGGTACTGCTTTTCTTCAAACTTAAACTGGACTTCCTGATTCTTTGACAGGTACTCAATAAATGCTTGCTTCTCCTCTCCAAACCTTGTCAGCGGTAAACCCACTGCCAAATACACCGTTGCTTCTGTAATGTTTCCTCTCTTTTCTAACTCCTTTGCAATGGCTGCCAAGGTAAGCAGATAAAAATCATCGTTTTCCACCTTGGTATTCTTAATCTCCAGACGTTCACCACCAATGTTGTAGTACTTACCCTTGTACTCCAACACATCCTTAAAAAATGTAGGTGACGGATTCTCTTTTATGGATGTAGTAAACACTGTTGTTGGAGTTTTCATATGACTCCAGCCATGATCAATCCCTATTACTTCAATCTTATTATTCACCGTTTTATCCCTCCTGTTTTTGATATGTAATAACCACTTCATCTACACAGCCTACTTTCTCTCTAATAACTTTTTCATGCAGGGAAAGCAATATCGTTCGGACTGCCGATAGGCACATCCCTCGCATTCCTTTTTCTTTTGGTCATTCTCTGCTACTGGCTGTCTTTTTTCTTTATAACACTGTTTTCTGGAACAGCCATGACTGTTGCCCCAGAAAAATTTACATTTCATACAAGATTTTAAATCTCGCTCTAATTCATACTTTTTCTTTGTATCCTTGTCCGCTGATTTGCTTGTAACTGTTGTAATTCGCACGCTTACATCCTCCTACTTTATTCATAGCAAAATACTATGTAAGTGTACGCCGCTTCTCTCAAAGCACCTCATCGCCCCGTACACAAGGGATGTACTCATCCCCGGGAGTTACTGGCGAATTAACGCCGCATGTCACTTGATTGTGATTACGATGCCTCAAATTAATTTCTTGATGCAATCCCCTCTTCTGCCATTTCGAGGATTGGGAGTTCTCGTTAGACCCCCGTGTAGGTTATTATCCTTCCGCCATATTCATGCTTTTCCTTAAACTCGCTCCCTCTTCACCTTTCGGTCCTTCGACTCTCGTGGCAAGCCTTGACTGATTTTATGTCCAGATATACACCGGAATTTTCCATGCTGTAACTGCTATTTAGTTGATGCATTAAGATTACATCAGATAGGTTCATTTGAACATTCCGCCACATGGTAAATATTTTTATAAACTTACCATGTAATGGTAAATCCATTATCAAATAAGTTTTTTAGATTTTTCCAATAATACTATGATTTCTACGCAAGCAAAAAAAGGACATCTTTCTAAAATTTCTTCTAGAAAAATGTCCTTAAAGTGCAAAATATTAAATTGGTCTCTGGATGCAAATTTATATTATCACGTATTATGCTGTACTATACGCTGTAAATTTGCTGTACTCTTGCTGTACTTAGGACTAGCGAAGTGCCTCAAACCCTTGATTTTACTGAACTTACTTCTCCAAGCTCTTCATCGTCGGGAACAACAATACATCCCTGATTGCCGCAGAATCTGTTAACAGCATAACCAAACGATCAATACCGATACCAATACCACCAGTTGGCGGCATACCATATTCCAGGGCATTTAAGAAATCTTCATCTAGAGAGTTGGCTTCTTCATCTCCTGCTGCACGAAGTGCTTCCTGGGCTTCAAATCTGCCTCTTTGGTCAATTGGATCATTTAACTCAGAGAAAGCATTTGCCATTTCTCTCTTTGTAATAAACAACTCAAAACGCTCTGTAAAATCTGGTGCATCCGGTTTTCTTTTTGCTAATGGTGAAATTTCAACAGGATGATCCATAATAAAGGTGGGTTGTATTAAGTTCTCTTCTACGAATTCTTCGAAGAAAAGATTAATAATATCACCCTTTTTATGTCGGTCTTCATATTTTATGTGATGTTCTTTTGCCAGCGCTTTTGCTTCCTCTTCGGAAGTGACCTGCGTAAAGTCAACGCCGGAATATTTTTTAACAGCCTCTAACATTGTCATACGTTCAAAAGGCTTTGATAAATCAATTTCCACTCCGTCGTATGAGATAAGGGTTGTCCCAAGAACATTTTTCGCAACTGTACGATACAATTCTTCCGCTAAATCCATCATACCATAGTAATCTGTATATGCCTGATATAACTCAAGTAATGTAAATTCAGGATTATGTCTTACAGAAAGTCCTTCATTTCGAAATACTCTTCCGATTTCATATACTCTTTCTAAACCGCCGACAATTAGACGTTTTAAATATAACTCAAGAGAAATTCTTAAATGAATATCTTCATCCAGGGCATTGTGATGTGTCAAGAAAGGTCTGGCTGCGGCACCGCCTGCATTGGGTACCAATACCGGTGTTTCCACTTCTATAAAGTTTTTAGAGTCCAAGTATCTGCGGATTTCACGTATAATTAAGGAACGTTTTACAAAGGTATCCTTTACTTCCGGATTCACAATTAGGTCTACATATCTTTGTCTATAGCGAGTATCCGTATCCTTTAATCCATGGAATTTTTCTGGAAGTATCTGAAGACTTTTGGTTAGCAAAACTACTTTAGTCGCTTTAATTGATATTTCTTCCGTATGAGTTTTAAAAACTTCACCTGTAATTCCTATGATATCTCCAATATCATACTTTTTAAAATCAGCGTATTCCTCTTCGCCGATTGCATCTTTTCTGATATAAGACTGGATATTCCCTTTGATATCCTGAATATTACAAAAGGAAGCCTTACCCATGATTCTCTTAGACATAATACGACCGGCTATGGATACCTCCTTGCCTTCTAACTGCTCAAATTCTGCTGCTACTTCTGCTGAATGATGAGTCACATCGTATTTCATAATCTGGAATGGATCTTTACCATTTTCCTTTAATTCGGTGAGTTTTGCTCTTTTTATCTTTAACAGTTCATTTAGGTCCTGTTCCGCCTGTATCTTTTCTTCAGCCACAATCTTTCACCCTTTCTTTCAATTGATTTGATAATTGCAAAACCTTGCTAAAATAAAATGGAACGTTTCACAACTACCTCTTACACCTAATGCCAGGATAGGACAAACATGTCCTAAATTAAAGCCTGCTGTCATCCTACCTGTATTGGCAATACAATAAATCTGTGCCATATACAGGGTATCAAAGGAAATAACAGGGGTTATGCATGGATTTATTAGATGAATTTATCCACTTTGCAACAGCCCCTGATTCACTCTTAAAATTTAATTTGATTTCAGAATTTCTACTATTTTATATTGTAAGACGCCTGAATGGGTTTCTACACTAACAACATCTCCAATTCTTGCTCCAATTAAGGCCTTGCCTACAGGGGATTCGTTAGAAATCTTACCTTTCAGGCTGTTTGCTTCTGTAGAACCAACAATTTTATATTCCATTTCCTCATCATACTCAAGATCAATAATTCTAACTCTGCAGCCGATGTTGATAACATCTACTTCTACCTCATCTTCAACAACAACTTCTGCATTTTTAAGAATTTTATCTATTTCTTCAATTCTGGCTTCAATCTCTCTTTGTTCATCTTTCGCTGCATCGTATTCAGCATTTTCAGATAAATCGCCTTGTTCTCTGGCTTCTTTTATCTTCTGGGCAACTTCTTTTCTTTTGTTTACTTTTAAATCCTGAAGTTCTTCCTCTAAAAGTTTTAATCCCTCATAGGTCAATATGTTCTTTTTATCTGCCATATTTAAACACCCTTCCTCCGTTTTAATCGATATTACGATACATTCAAAGTATTATAACGTATCACTGTAGCCTTGTCAACAGCTTAAAGTCCTATTTATCTAATACTTTAGCAGATTTTATCCCCTTTTCAGAGGCTGTTGCAGAAGAGCCGTTCTTACTATTATTCGCTCCTCCAAAGACTATTGTATATCTTATCAAGGTACTCTTAAAATTATACCTTAGATTCAGATTCTTTTGTATAATATATAAATATTTTTTCATATTAAGGCGCTTTTATTAAAATTTTAAATAAGTTGGAAGAAACCCTTTACACAGGTGTCGAATAGTGCTATTCTCTAGTATAGGTATTTTTTCTAAATACATATATTAGTAATTGAGGCGCGCTTAAGGTGACTCTTTCTTTTGTTGTCTTTTGCACAGTAACCCCATTACTACATTCATAAGGAGGATAATATAACATGGCTAGAAAAATGAAAACCATGGATGGAAACAATGCTGCGGCTCACGTGTCATATGCATTTACCGATGTTGCAGCTATCTATCCGATTACACCATCTTCAGTTATGGCTGAAGTTACAGATGCTTGGTCTACACAAGGTAGAAAAAACATCTTCGGACATGAAGTTCAGGTAACCGAAATGCAATCAGAGGCCGGTGCTGCTGGTACTGTTCACGGTTCTTTAGCAGCCGGTGCATTGACTACCACGTTCACAGCATCCCAAGGTTTACTGTTAATGATACCTAACATGTACAAAATAGCAGGTGAATTATTGCCTTGTGTTATCGATGTATCTGCACGTGCTCTTGCAAGCCACGCATTATCTATCTTCGGCGATCACTCCGACGTATATGCATGTCGTCAGACTGGTTTTGCAATGCTATGTTCAAGCAACGTACAGGAAGTTATGGATTTAGGTGCTGTTGCCCATCTTTCAACGATTAAAGGACGTGTTCCTTTCGTTCATTTCTTCGATGGTTTTAGAACATCCCATGAAATACAGAAAATTGAAACCTGGGATTATGAGGATTTAAAGGAACTTACAGATATGGATGCAGTTACTGCTTTTCGTAATCGTGCGTTAAATCCTGAACACCCTGTAACCCGCGGTACTGCACAGAACCCTGATATCTTCTTCCAGGCAAGAGAAGCAAGCAATACATATTACAATGCTATTCCCGGCATCGTAGAAGATTACATGAATAAAGTCAATGCTAAGATTGGTACTGATTATAAATTATTCAACTATTATGGTGCTGCTGACGCAGAACATGTAATCATTGCAATGGGTTCCGTATGTGATACCATTGATGAAACAATCGATTACCTTGTTGCTTCCGGTGCTAAAATCGGTGTTATCAAAGTTAGACTTTACAGACCTTTCAGTGTAGAGCATTTATTAAATGTAATTCCTGAAACTGTAAAGCAGATTACTGTATTAGATAGAACAAAAGAACCAGGTGCTCTTGGTGAACCTTTATGGCTTGACATCGTTGCAGCCTTAAAGGAGACTAAATTCCATGATATCCCTGTATATTCAGGACGTTATGGTTTAGGTTCCAAAGATACTACTCCTGCACAGATTATTGCAGTTTATAACAATACAGAAAAGAAAAAATTCACAATTGGTATTGTGGATGATGTTACAAATCTTTCCCTTGAAATCAAGGACAATCCTAATACGACTCCTGAAAGCACAATCAGCTGCAAATTCTGGGGACTGGGTGCCGATGGTACTGTAGGTGCTAACAAAAACTCCATTAAGATTATTGGTGACCACACAGATATGTACGCACAGGCTTACTTTGACTATGATTCAAAGAAATCCGGCGGTGTTACCATTTCCAACTTACGTTTTGGTAAAGACCCAATTAAAGCTACCTATTTAGTAAGTAAAGCTAATTTTGTAGCCTGCCATAATCCTTCCTATGTAAGAAAATATAACATGGTACAGGATTTAAAAGAAGGCGGTACTTTCTTACTTAACTGCGGATGGTCTATGGAAGAAATTGAAGAACATCTTCCAGGTCAGGTAAAACGCTACATAGCAAAACATAATATCAAATTCTATACAATCGATGGTATCAGCATTGGTAAGGAAATCGGTCTTGGCGGACGTATTAATACAGTTCTTCAGGCAGCTTTCTTTAAACTTGCTAATATTATCCCTGTAGAAGATGCTGTTAAATATATGAAAGATGCTGCTACTGCTTCTTACAGTAAAAAAGGCGAAGCTATTGTTAAAATGAATCATGATGCAATTGATCGTGGTATTACAGATGTCAAAGAAGTTAAAGTACCAGCTTCCTGGGGCGAATCCGTTGACGAAAGCCTGGCTTCAGTAGCAACTGGTTCCAGAAAAGAAGTTGTTGATTATGTAAACAACATCCAGAACGTGATGAACGCACAAGATGGTAACAGCCTGCCTGTTTCTGCTTTCGTTGATACAGCAGACGGAACAGTTCCTTTAGGTTCAGCTGCCTTTGAAAAACGTGGTATTGCTATTGACGTTCCTAGCTGGAATCCAGATAACTGTATCCAGTGTAACTTCTGTTCTTATGTTTGCCCTCACGCATCCATCCGTCCGGTTGCTATGACAGAAGAACAAGCAAAAGCCGCTCCTGCAGAAGCTTCCATTATGGACTTAACAGGTCTTCCTGGATATAAATTTGCTATTTCCGTATCTGCCCTTGATTGTCAAGGTTGCGGTTCCTGTGCAAATGTTTGTCCTGGTAAGAAGGGTGAAAAAGCATTAACAATGAAGAGCCTCGACAGTCAGTTAGATGCTCAGAAATTATTTGATTATGGTGTAGAAATCGGATATCCTGATGAAGTAGTTGCTAAATTTAAAGAAACTACTGTTAAAGGAAGCCAGTTTAAGAAACCTTTACTTGAGTTCTCCGGTGCCTGCGCAGGTTGTGGTGAAACTCCTTATGCTAAATTAGTTACTCAGTTGTTCGGTGATAGAATGTACATTGCAAATGCAACAGGTTGCTCCTCTATCTGGGGTGGTTCTGCTCCTTCCACACCTTACACTGTAAATAGAGAAGGCCACGGTCCAGCTTGGGCTAACTCCTTATTCGAAGACAATGCAGAATTTGGTTACGGTATGGCACTTGCTCAGAAAGCTTTAAGAAGACGTTTGCTTTCCTCCGTAGAAGCACTTTCTTCTATAGTAGACAGTGCTGACGTAAAAGCTGCTTGTGAAAAATATCTTGAAACAAGTGAATCCAGCACTGCTAATGGCCCTGCAGCAAGAGATTTAGTTGCTAAGTTAGAAGGCTGTGACTGCGATAACGCAGATAAAACAAACATCTTAGCTAACAAAGACTTCTTATCCAAGAAATCCCAATGGATTTTCGGTGGTGACGGTTGGGCTTACGATATTGGTTTTGGTGGTTTAGACCATGTAATTGCAAGCGGTGAAGATGTAAACATCCTTGTATTTGATACAGAGGTTTACTCCAACACAGGCGGTCAGTCCTCTAAATCCACTCCTACCGGTGCTATTGCACAGTTCGCTGCTGCTGGTAAGGAAGTTAAGAAAAAGGATTTAGCTGCTATAGCAATGAGTTACGGCTATGTATACGTAGCACAGATTGCACAGGGTGCTGATTACAATCAATGTGTAAAAGCATTGGTTGAAGCAGAAAACTATCCAGGACCTTCTCTTGTAATCGCTTATGCTCCATGTATCAACCATGGTATCAAAGGTGGTATGAAAGGTGCTCAGACAGAAGAAAAACGTGCTGTACAGTCTGGTTACTGGCATTTATTCCGTTTCGACCCTCGTTTAGAAGAACAAGGAAAGAATCCATTCCAGTTAGATTCCAAAGAACCTACTGCTGATTATCAGGAATTCTTAAACAGCGAAGTTCGTTACAGCTCTCTTGCACGTTCTAATCCAGAAAGAGCAAAAGTATTATTCGATAAAGCTGAAAAGAATGCAAAAGCAAAATATACTAGATTAGTAAGACTTGCAGCTCAGGACTAATAATTCTTTTATATATAAGCAGGTTAACTGCAAAAACCCCATGGCATTATATGTCATGGGGTTTTTACTATGCTATTTTTATTCATTTTGATTTATGAAGAATCTCTTTCTAATTCTATTATTAGTTATCTTTTTACATTGTAGGTACTTACGATACAGAATGTATAGAATCTTCTCTATGGAAGCAGCTTCACCACGGTACCCTTTACAGGCATATTCTCTCCTTGTATGCCCTCAAAGTACAACGGAAGTCCTTCTGCAAATACCGGGATCAACATTTTCGTAGGATTCTGGCGTTGATGGTGAATATGTAAATGCGGTTCTGATGAAGAACTACTGTTACCTACATACCCAATGGTTTCACCTTTCATCACATAATCTCCGGTTTTAACTGTTATGCTTCCTTTTTTGAATTGATTAAGAAGCAGATAGGTTCCCGTCTCCTTTATTTTTATATATACATGATTACCCTCCACAGATTTAAACGCTTCTGTATTAGGCGATATATCATCTTTCATATCATACACTTTTAATAAAGAAAACCGATACCCAAAGAACTGAAATTAAAATAATAATTAATAGATTTACGAATCCTAATTTTTTTATTATATGTATCATATTAAACTTCAAACTGTGGGCTTTAGCGCACGGATAAATCAAGATGTTAAAAAAGCATTCATTTTTCAGCCTAACACCCGTGCTTTTTTTATTTTTTGATGCCCCATTCCAAAATTAAACAGTTCTAAATAGAGCGGCACTGCTTATGGCCTTTGTACGTTTTTAATATTCCTTACTGCAATATACCTTTTACTTTTTGCCTGAATTCTTTATTGGTTAAAATCTGGTTCAGAAATTCATTCATGTTTTTAGATACTATTTTAAATTCATCTGTCGTAAGTCCATCTGTAAATAACGCTATCTCTACTGCCTGCTCCTCTTTATCCAGGGAATACATGGCCATATTGAGTATATAATTGGTTGAGCCGCCTTTAAAGCCCAGATGCTTAAACAGCTTCTTATTTCCCTCCCTTTCCATGGGTCCTTCCATAATCTCTCTTAAGTAGGAGTCTGCCTCTTTTGACAGATACTCCCCCTGATTTATCATAGCAAGTATTTGACCATATTCTCGTGTTGTTGCAGCAACTAATCTGTCTGAATTCATCTTATCAATTTCCATATCATACCACTGCTTTAATTGTATCGAGCTTTGATAGCTCCCATCCGCATCCTCCTTTAGCCTGTTATGCTCCTGTATAGCACGAAGGTCAAATTCCTCCTTTGGCATAGTCTTTAAAATGGATTTTACCTTTGTAATCTTTTCCTCCTGTGTTAGCTCCTTATATTCTTTCATAAGGCTGCCTGGAATTAAAAGGCTTGCATAAAAGGGATAAATCTCTTCATGCTCTGTTAGCTTTAATTCACTAATATTCTTATTGATTTCATCCAGGCCTAAAATATCAATTAAATATTCCATATTCGCATTACTACTAAAATCAATCATACCTTTTGCTACTTCTTTTAGAGATACTTCACCGGATTCAATTTTATTTTGCTCCTTCACATAGGCTTCCCATTGAGGCTGTGCATTGCCATCAAGCCCCGGAATATAAAACCGGTTTATATCTTTAAGGCTTACCATTTGCTCAGTATCAATTTTCTGTGCTCCTGCCTGCTTGGCATATTCTATAGCTACTATTATTTTAGCAACACTGGCTAAAGGCATACTGCGGTCTGCATAATACGCAACCACAGGCTTGCCATTTTCCTGAATGGTCAAAGATACTTTCTCCGGATTATCTTTTAAGAAGCTTAGAATACGGTCTGCATCCGGTCTTCCTTGATATTCATATATCCCGAAGCAAATCCCTGTTGTAACGATTAGCCCCAATATGGTTATAATAATCTTTTTCAAATGTTTTTTCATATTCCTCCCTTTTCTTCATAAATGCCACCTTATCTCATTCGTATATAGGTGCTCTGAAATGTTTTATTTTTATACCTGTGCCTTTCAATGTTTTAATGGCCTATTCAAAAAATTGAAAGCTCTACATAGAAAGGTTGAAAATCATCATTTTCAACCTACTTTACAATAACTAATCATATACTCTCAGAACCAAAAGAAAGTAAAAACTACGCCAAAAGAATATAAAATTTATATATTTATTGTTGTCAGCCTCTTCATATGATACTATTTATTATAAGATATAAAAGATGTATCTGGCTGTAAAGGAGGACATAACTTGTATAATGATGAAAAAATCCTGCTTGTAGATGACGAAGCCGGACTTCTGCATTTGTTAAAAATAACCTTAGAAAAAGAGCGCTATCATAATATTACCTGTGCTATGACAGGTGCACAAGCATTAGAAATTATAAAACAGAATACCTATGACTTAATTCTACTGGATGTAATGCTGCCGGACTTCTCCGGCTTTGATTTATGCAGTGAAATCCGAAAATATACCTTCGCCCCTATTATTTTCTTGACTGCATGCGGAAGTGATTTTGATAAACTTACAGGGCTTGCACTTGGGGGAGATGACTATATAACCAAACCCTTTAACCCTTTAGAAGTCATGGCAAGAATAAAGGCAATTTTACGCCGTCAGAAGCACTATACCACCACGCAAACTATAGAGTCTAATCAACCTCAGCTTTTTGATTTTGGAATATTTCAGCTAAATCCTGCAACCGCTACGTTGGTTGTGAATAATCAAGAGGTAGAGTGTACTGCAAAGGAGTTCGATTTGCTTTGCTTTTTTTGTAATAATCCCAATCATGTATTTACGACTACCCAAATATATGAAGCAGTTTGGGATACACTGGGACTTGGTGATGATAAAACCGTAACTATGCATATATCAAAACTTCGTAAAAAGCTTGGTGACGACCCTAAAACCCCAAAACTTCTTATAACTTTAAGAGGAATCGGTTATAAATTTAATCCTCCCAAAAAGGAACACCTTATATGAAATTAAAATTACGCTTTCTCTTCTTTTTTACTGGGGGATTATTCCTATTTCTCTTATATATGGGGATTTTAACATCCTTTGTTTTTTCCTATATCCTCCCCGTATTTACGCAGCCAAAAAACAATAATCAGGTTATATTTTTACTGACTTTTACCCAGAACAAAGAATCCTTTTTATATTTATTCACATTTTTATTCTCCTTTGTAAGCGGAGGTTTTTTCCTAAGTCAGTACTTTGTAAAACCACTGCTCTATATTCTGTCACTGGTTGGACAGTTATCCCAGGGAGATTACAATTTAGATACCATACGTAAAGAAGTTTATAAAGGGAACAAACTAAAAAGAAGATATTTTTTATACAAAGAGGTTTTAGCTGACCTTTTTGACCTGTCAGATATTTTAGAAACTGTTAAGAAGGAACGTAATCAACTTGAAATGTCTAAGAAAAATTGGATTAAGGGAATATCTCATGACTTAAAAACTCCCTTATCCTATATAATAGGTTATGCGGCACTGCTAAAGAATGACGACTATACGTGGGAGAAGGAAGAACGTCTTCGATTTCTAAATGAAATCTATGAAAGAGGAACATACATTGAACAATTAGTAGAAGATATGAATCTGGTATACTCAGCCCATTCATATCAGGTTGAATTGCCGATTGATAAGAATTCCTTTGATTTGATAGCCTATCTTAAAAAACTGGTTGCTGATATTTCGAATGCACCCAATGCTGACAAATATAATTTCTCCTTTTTCTCCACGGAAAAGGCATTAATTATACAGGCTGACCCTAAACTTTTGTACCGGGCCTTTCAAAATCTTTTAGTAAATGCCCTTCGACATAACAAAGAGGGAACCTCTATTGCTGTTGCAGTATCGAACGCAAAGCATGGTACAGTTATCATTACCATTACCGATAATGGAAAGGGCTTGGCCCCTGAAGTCAAAGATAGGTTTAATAATAATAGTCTTTTCTCTGCGAATGATATTGACTATAAAAAGGGTGGGCTAGGATTAGCCATCGTTAATAATATAATCATGGCCCATAATGGTTCTGCAACGGTAGAAAGTTCAGCTGAGACCGGTACTGTTTTTACAGTTACTCTCCCTTTTTAGCATTCTAATAGACTGGTGCACCAGATACCATTGAATATATATCACAGACTTACCTTTGTATTGTCTAATAGAAGGTTTAATACTGTGCATTTTAAACTATCCTTTTAAAAATATACCTAATAGAGCCATTACCATAGGTATACTTACAACGGAGACCAAAGTGGTAATTGCAAATATTTCTGAAGCATAAACGGCATCTTTATTGTATCTTAATGCAAACATGGTACCAGTTGCAGCAGTAGGGCATGCCACTCCAAGAAGTGCCGTAGTCAAAACCGTCTCGTTAATAGGCAGTCTGGTGTATAAAAGCAGCAAAAATACTGGAATTAGTAACAGCTTTAACACTACTACCAAATATATTCTTGGCTTTAAAAAGACTTTAAGTATATTAGTCTGAGCAATGGATACACCGGCTATTAGCATTGCTAAGGGTGTATTCATTGATGCTACATACTCAATGGATTCATATATAATATAAGGCATTCGAAGCCTTGCTATAAACGCAAGCATTCCTAGTGCTATTGCTATTATGGTGGGAGATATTAGAGTCTTAATAATCTCTTTTTTTGTTTGCTTTCCCACCATCATAATAACACCGTGCGTCCAAACAAATACATTAAACACAGTTAAATAGGCGGTTATATAAAAAACTCCCTCTTTGCCTACTAATCCATTAATTAAAGGTATTCCAATAAAACCACAGTTGGAATAGATGGCAGAGAATCTGTCTATTACAGCATTAGAATCTTTCCCTCTTACAAATAGCCCGGCTGCTAATATAGATACCAAATGACTAGCTAATGCTAAGCCAAAAGATATTACTAATCCGTAAAGCAAATCGCTGCTAAACTCTCTCTGATAGGAATTAAATATAAGCAATGGACTTACTACCATAAGCAGTATATTCGATAGCCTTTTATTTAATTCCCTATCTATTAGTTTTGCTTTATAGCATATCATACCTATGATGATAATTAGAAACATGATTAATATTTGGTTTAATGCAATACTTGCTAAAGACATATTAACTCCCATCCATGTACATTGGTGCATGCTTAATCTCATATAATAGAATATTAGAAATAGTCCGAAATGTGACTTAGAATATTATGGTATACACGTATAACATCTATCAACTGAATCATAACAAATTCTACACTTTCTGTCAATGAATGTGACGAAAATCTACAAAAACCAATTATTATATTTCCATATTTCTTTCAATGCCTTAGATTTTTTTCTTTTATTTATTTTAAAAATTGAAACGCTCTATGCTTGCATCCATTTCTTCTGCTAGGCTAGATAAGCTTTTGCTAAGTTCAAGAACCTTTTCCATATTATTAGCCTGTTCCTGCATGGATACTGAGACTTCTTCCGTTCCTGACGCATTTTCCTCAGCTACGGCAGATAGATTCTTAATTACTTCAACAATCTCGTCCTTTTTCTTTTCTGTATCTTTTACAGAATAGTTTAATATGGAGATATTTTTTCTGGTTTCTTCAATCGCAGTGGCAATTCCTTCAAAAATATTTCTGGTAGACTCTACACTATCGGATTGCTGTTTTACTATATTTAATACCTCTCCGGCTTTTGATACAGAACCGTCGGCTTTCTTACTCAATTCATTCACTAAAGCAAAGATTTCTTTTGACAGTTTATCTGTATTCTCAGCAAGAACTCTAACTTCTTCTGCAACTACCGTAAAACCTTTCCCTGATTCTCCTGCTCTGGCGGCCTCAATCGATGCATTGAGTGCAAGCATATTGGTCTGCTTGGCAATATTTCCAATTAAATTACTTATTTGTTCAATTTTTGCAGCACTCTCTAATGTATCTTGAATCACAACATAGATTTCTTCTGATATGGAACCGTTTAAACCCGTTTTATACACTAAGTCGGACAGAATAACCTCGCCTTCTCGTTTTAGATGTTCTACCTGGTCTGCGGCAATTAATAGGCCTGACATGTTTTGTTCTTCCTGCTTTAACACATCCTCCATTTCATCCATTTTTCCTACACCATATAAAGTATCTGCTGCCTGCTGATTACTTCCCTCTGCAATCTGTTCTAAGGTATTAGACTCTTCTTTTTGAATAAGTGTTGATTCCTGAATCATATGGTCTAAATTCATTGCAGCAGAAGAAATACTACGGGCAATCTCTGCATTTTCACGCAGCATTCCACTAAATATATCTGCAATTTCCTGAAAAGCAATAGATAATCGCCCCAATTCATCCTTACGTCTGCGGTATTTCTCCTCCAGTTTCTGATTAAAATTACCCTCTGCCATAGTATGACATACCCTTGTGAGATACTCAATAGGACGGTTAATTCTTACAGCCATGCTATATACAATAATTAATCCTATAACTACAAATAAGGCAGTTATAATCATAAACTTAATCTGTAACTCAGAAAGACCAATAAAAGCTTCACTTTTATCGATTTCTAATGCAAACATCCAGCCTCGTTCACCAACAGGTGCATATCCGATAAATTTTTCTACTCCATCAGCTTTATATTCCCCAAAATTAGTATTCCCCTTTAACATATCCGCCTGAATATCATCATACCCCTCATATCCCAGCAGATTCTCACCGCCAGTCTGGGTATTTGCTGATGCAGAAGAAACTGCATCCACTGTTTGTGTTGCAGAAGATATTACATCCTCTTTACTTCCGTCCGTTGAAGTACCTGTTGATATTTTATCTAAAATAACATTTAGATTTTCTTCATCCGTATGGGCAATGGTGTTCCCTTTACTGTTGATTATGTAAGCATCTCCCGATTCTCCATACGTAATCTGGCTTGCCATCTTACCAAGCTCATTGGCATCACGAATTCCCAGTATTACACCTTTTACTGTTCCTCCATCAAAAACAGGAACTGCATAAACCATTATAATCTGCCCTGTTCCGTCTAACATAGGGTCTGTTACAACCGTTTCACCCTTCATGGCTCTCATATAGTAATCCATTGAATTTAAATCAGCATGCGTACTATCTTCATATATTCCTTCACCAGAAGTAGTCACATAGGCCATATGCAAGTACCCGGCACGAGCCGTCTCTTTCTTAAGACTTTCAGATACCTGCAAATAATAGGTATCTGTTGCCTCTCCCTTTATGTATAAATCCATGGCAGCAACCGCCTCCAAAGCTCCAATATACTTATCTATTCCAGCTTCTATCGTGTGTCCCGCTTCCATGGCAAGCTGTGTCATGGCATCTCCTGTGGTACGAATTAATTCCGTTTTAGAAGTTTGAAATGCTGCCAGACCAAATCCTTGGCACATTACTAAGAATAATATACCAAAAACCAAAGTCAGTCTCATCTTAATTGTATTCATAATTCAACCTTACTCCCTTTCTTAAGCTTCCTTATCTTATTGTGATTATAAGTTTTTTGCTCTTAGCTTTTACCCCAATCCTTTCAAATATTTATTCTCTTAGGTATAGTAAATTGTACCTATATTAATAGAACAGATAAAAAAATTTTAGTACTCTGTTTTCGTAAAGTCAATATGCAAATGACGATTTTACTATTAATTAATAATATCTTATCATTTAATAAGGTTCCACCAGTATATTAGTTGATTTGTGCTGTAATTTAAAAGTAAAGATTACGTTTCTTAAGTTAAGAAATTAAAAGATAATAAAAATTACATCCAGAAGTTATAAGATAAAAGAAGACCGCTGCATCTTCTTTAAATCCGCTTGTTAAAACCAGACAGTTGGATTCTCTACAAGCCTATGCAGCAGTCTTAGATTCAGTTTTATAGGCTCCTAGGCCTGCTATTAAAAATATAAATATGGGCATGGTCTGAATCCATAGCAATGTAATATCCGCTGCTCCATGAACCAGTGCCGCTCCGGTAACCGCAAGAATTAAAGAGGTTATCTTACAGTTCTTCTCCTTAAAACAAGTCTTTAAAACTTGAATGTAATATTTTAACATGGGTATAAGTAAGCCTATCGTGCCGACAATCCCAAAGTTTAAGAGAGTTTCTAAGTAAATACTATGGGAATGTACTGTTAGGTTATGTTTACTCAATGTCTTATTGGCATAAGTCATAAGACCATTCCCAAATATGGGAGCCCGTTTTATCTGTTCAAGGGACATATCCCAGATTTTAAATCTCATACTTAAAGTAAGTTCTGCTTCTGATAACCTCGGAATCAGATTTATATTAGCTATTAGTATCATTGCGCCTGCAATTGCCCCAATACTGCCCCATAAGACCAACATACGGGTCTGTTTTGTAATAAAGAGTAAAATTGCAATACCCACAAATACCTCTACCCAAGCAAACATACTCTCGCACAGATATATATTTATTACATTCATCCCTGCTATGATATAGTAAAAACCTTTAAATCCTTGATGGGTCAGTATTTTATAAGCACAAATAATAATTACCGTAGCCGTTATTGTGCCAAAATAATTGGGATGATAGAACATAGCTGAAATTCTATCATAACTATAATACTGGTCAAGCCTTGCTATAATTATTTTTTCACTTAGGGCACAGGTAGTGCTGATAATACTAAGTATACAGATTAATGTTAATACCTTTTCAAAAAGCTCCTTCGTCATAACGCTGTATTGAAAATAACCCAATACAATACCAAGAGCGACAGCCATACCTGCAAATACTCCAAACCAGTTTTCATAGGCGTAGGATACCAGCATATAAAATCCGGAAAAGCCCAAAAAGTATTTGGAAGATTTATGTACAAGTACTAACTTCCTTGTCTGTTTGTTCATTAATAAGTAAATTGCCAGGGTTATAAGAAAGCTGCCTGCAATAACATAGGGTAAAAAAATACTGATTACTGACATCATGACCAAATTTGTATATGTGATATTGGTATATGTTAAGGTTGTGTCCAAAGGACGCATTAATGCTCTATTTTCTATAATATTCAATATTCTGCCTCTTTTCAATCCGAGTGTTTTTACTATTACACAAACCTTTTTCTCGTATCTCATTTGACTGAATTTCAATTCAATTCATAAGTAGCTAGGTTGTAGCTATGAAATGTTTACGAAAATGCATTTTAGCACATATCCAATTATTAATCAATCTCATATATTCTTAAGGTTTTTTACGATTTTATTAATTTTTACATAAATTTAAAGTAATTTTTACATATACTTTTCCTTATTCTCCCTTTTTTGCCTTGCTTTTACGTATTTAAATTTTGAAAGTGTTGTTGCTTTATTACATTTTATTATCATCAAGCATATATAGCAAAGCATTGCAAATACAAGCAGCAACATTGCTTCCGCCTTTTCTTCCTTTTGCCACTATATAGGGTATATTTGTCTTGATGATTAATTCCTTCGACTCTACAACATTTACAAATCCTACCGGTACACCGATAATTAACTCAGGACTTAATACTCCCTCTTCTATAAGCTCATAAAGCCGAATAAGTGCAGTTGGAGCATTGCCAATTGCAAAAATAAGCTTCTTATTTAATTTTGCAGCCTTTTCCATACTTACTAAAGCTCTGGTTACACCTCTTAACTTGGCTTCTTTTGCTACATCCTCATCCGCCATATAACAATGTACCTCACAACCCAAGCGGTTTAGTGCAGCTTTATTGATTCCTGATTTAGCCATATTGGTATCAGTAACAATGACAGCACCCCCTTTTAACGCTGCAAAGGCTCTTTCAAGTGCAGTAGGAGATATAGACAAATTGTCAACGTACTCGAAATCTGCTGAGGTGTGAATAACCCTCTTAAGAATTGGATTATATGGTGATTGAGGATCATATACGCCTCTTTCCCTTAACTCTTTCTCAATAATTTCAAAACTTCTTTTTTCAATCTCTTCTGGTAATAAATTCTCAATCATTGTTTTCATAGCAAATCCTTGCATAGCACGTCGGTACATAGACGTGCTACCCCATACGTAAATATGAAACATTTACTGTATGATATTCCTTTCTATATTAATTTTTCAACCTAATGCTAATATTCAATTCCTTTTCTAGCATGGATATTTTTATCAAACGGGTGCTTTACTTTTTGAATTTCAGAAATATAGTCTGCCTGTTCTACAAATAAGCTGTCTGGATTTCTTCCAGTCAGTACTAATTCAAGTCCCTGTCTTTTATGAAGTATCAGTTCCTTTATTGCTTCTGTATCAAGCAGAGGGTATCTGTAAGCGGCACAAACCTCATCCAGTACCAGCAAATCAACTTCCCCCTGCTCTACTAACGCTCTGGCTTTATATAAGTTTTCATTATGAAGTTTGGTGATATCTTTTTTATCCTGTTCTGACATAGTATTATAAAAGCCGTAATCTTTGTTATTTCGAATAACCGTAATACCAGGGATCAATTTCAAACTGTTTAATTCACTGACAGGTCTCCCTTTTAAAAACTGTAAAAAAACTACCCTCATCCCAGATCCTGCTGCTCTTATGGCAAGACCCATCGCAGCGGTTGTTTTACCTTTTCCATCACCGCAATATAAATGAATTAAACCCTTGCTACCATTTGTTTCACTCATACACCTGCCTCCAATATTTTATAGATAAATTCTATATCCAGATTTTGTCTAATGGTATCTGCCAGTCTATCATATTGTTCTTCCTTATGAGCTTTTACATCCACGGTTTTGACCTGTTCATAATTTAGGCCTTTACTTTTTAGCAGTGTTTTTACCATTCCTTCTAGGAATTCTTCGCTATCAAAAATACCATGCACGTAGGTTCCTAAAATATTATCCATTATATAACCATCCTGCTTAACCTCTCTCTTACCGGCAAGACCATATTCTAACCGGGAAAAGGAAGAAATCCCTCCACTTTTACTGCTAGAAGTACCCATATGTATTTCATACCCTTCTATAGCCGCTCCTTCTAACAGTTTAAAATGACCTACAGGGCTGGTAACCTGTCCCGTTACCTGTGTTCTTACCTTTTCCTTTTCAAATACTGTGTCCATTGGCAGAAGTCCCATGCCTGCCAGGCTGCCGGAAGCTTCTACGCCATAAGGGTCTGTTAGAGTATCCCCTAACATCTGATATCCACCACAGATACCCATAACTATCTTCCCCTTGTCTGCAAGCTTCTTAATTGCTGCTTCCAACCCATTCTGACGCATCCACAATAAATCTGACATGGTACTCTTAGTTCCTGGTATTATGACCATATCCGCCTCCTGTAACTGGGCAGGTGAAGTAACATAGCTTAAGTTTACTTCCTCAATACTCTCCAGTGCATTAAAATCTGTAAAATTAGATATCCGAGGGAGTCTGATTACTGCAATCTGAACCAATCCTCCCTCTTTTCTTCTTACAAATCGTTCCGATAAGCTGTCTTCATCATCAATATCCAGATACACATAAGGAATGACCCCAGCTACCGGTTTACTGCATATATCTTCAAGCATTGTAAGACCCGGTTTTAATATTTCTTTGTCACCCCGGAACTTATTAATAACGGTTGCCTTTACTATAGCCTTCTCTTCCTCCGTTAAGAGCATCAAGGTACCGGCTAACTGTGCAAACACACCTCCCCTGTCAATATCACCGACTAACAGCACCGGAGATTTGGTCATACGGGCTAGTCCCATATTTACAATATCCTCCTGCTTTAAATTAATCTCTGCTGGGCTGCCGGCTCCTTCAAGAACTACAATATCATATTCATCTGTCAACTTTTCATAGGCCTTCATTATATCTGGTATCAAGGTCTTTTTATAACGAAAATATTCAACTGCTTTCATGTTCCCAATTACTTCACCATTTACAATTACTTGGGAGCCCACATCCGTTGTGGGCTTTAATAAAATGGGATTCATATACACAGACGGCTTAATACCACAGGCCTCTGCCTGCATTACCTGCGCCCTTCCCATCTCAAGCCCCTCCTCAGTAATATAGGAATTAAGTGCCATATTCTGAGACTTAAAGGGCGCTACCTTGTATCCATCTTGTTTAAACACACGGCAAAGCCCTGCTGTAAGCAAGCTTTTACCTACATTGGACATAGTTCCCTGAATCATAATTGACTTATGCATACGCTCTCCACTCCTTTATAGCTTTTAACAGCTGCTCATTCTCTTTTCTGGTTTTTACTGCAATTCTGTAATATTCTCCCGAAAGCCCACGGTAGTTGGCACATTGCCGCAGAAGGATTCCCTTTTCTAACATGTCTTCATAAAGATTTTCTGCCCCTTTAAAAAATATATAATTAGCTTCAGGCTTATATACTTTAAATTCTAAACGCAGCAATCCCTCGTAGAGATAGTCTCTTTCATTTAAAAGCCATTCATAGGTTGCCTTATCATAAGCATCTTCCTTAAGAGCTGCAATGCCGGCTATTTGAGCTGGAATTGATACATTCCAGGATGGACCGGCATACTCCATTGCCTTTATTAGTTCTCTATTGCTACAAATTCCATAGCCAAGCCTAAGACCTGCCATTGCATAGAATTTAGTAAATGCCTTTAATATAAGAAGATTTTCATTCCCTTTAATATAAGACAGAAGAGAAGCCTCTATACATTGGTTCGTAAAATCCAGAAAACATTCATCCATTACCAGAAAAATCTTTTTCTCTTTGCACACTTTTTGTATCTTTTTAACCAATCTCTTTTCCAATATATTTCCAACCGGATTATTGGGATTACATAAGAATACTATATCAAAATCAGCTGTTAAAGCATTGATAAATTGTTCTGTTAAACAATAATTATCTTCCGCTTTTAAAGCGTAGTAGTCAATATCGCACCCTGCTGCTTTAAGAGCCTTTTCATATTCAGAAAAGGTTGGTGCAAGTAGTAATGCCTTTTTGGGCTTTACTGCAAAGCATATCCGAAAGATAATATCCGAAGCTCCATTCCCTATAATAAGGCTTTTATCTTCTATTCCAATCTTTTTTGCCAAATCTGTCCTTAATTTCCTACAATGCTGGTCAGGATATACATTAAAGCTATCTATACCCTTTAATAGTGCATCTTTTACCCCCTCCGGCAGACCAAAAGGGTTTATATTCGCTGAAAAATCCAAGGTTATCTCTTTATCGTAGGTTTCTCCTCCATGTTCATATGAATGCATGTTTACCCTCCCTTAGTGAATTGCCATACGCAGTAAGAAACCAGTAATTGATACCAATAAAAGGCACAAAAATGAGGTTATGTACAACAACTGATTGGCTCTTTTAATATCTTCCGTTTCCACTGGATGCAGTGCATCACCGATTGTTGGTTTTTTGTGTAGTTTCCCAAAATACCAGGCATCTCCGGCTAGCTGTACTCCTAGGGCACCAGCACAGGCTGCTTCTGTCTGCGCAGAATTGGGACTGGAATGGTTTCTATTATCTCTGCGGTATATTTTGAATGCATTTTCCATGGAAAGCCCTGCAAAGGGGCAGGCCAAAATCATAAGAAATGCTGCTATCCTAGAGGGTATATAATTCAAGACATCATCAAGCTTTGCACTGGTACGTCCAAAATACAGGTATTTTTCGTTTTTATAACCTACCATAGAGTCAAGCGTATTAACAGCCTTATATAAAAAGCCTAAAAATGGTCCTCCAATTGCCAAAAAAATCATAGGTGCAATTACCCCATCAGAAGTATTTTCAGCAACAGTTTCTACGGCTGCTTTCGTTATCCCCTCTTTATCAAGAACCTTGGTATCACGGCCTACAATCATAGATACATGATATCTGGCTTCTTCCATATTATCTTGCTTCAGAGAATGATAAACTTTCATACTTTCATCCTTAAGACATTTTGTAGCCAAAAGCTGATAACACATAATACTCTCAACAATTAAACCTGCATATGGAAGATATTTATACAAAAATGATAAGAGCAGAAATGGTACTACCATGGATACAGTAGCCACAAAAGCCAGTAATAGAAATCCTCCCATAAGTAAAGCTTTCGGATTCTTTGACGTAAAACTTCTAATTGCCTTTTCCATCCGGTTTATCAGACTGCCAATTAAGCGGATGGGATGTGGCAGCCAATAAGGGTCTCCGAAGAGTAAATCTAAAATATATCCAAGGATAAGAGCAATTACTGTATGATATTTTAATAATTCCATAATTTATACCTATTGCATATCCCAGGCTTGCCTGTGATACTGCCACTCATAAAAATACATAAAATCAAATTGTGGCAACCTTTCTTTCATTAAATTTCTTTTTCCCGTACACACCTATTCATTGCCTGCTTAAAATCCAGTATTGATATCTTAGCTTCAAGAAGCAGTACCTTTTTTGCAAAATCCCACCGACATACGTATCCCTCACCATTTTTACACTGCCAATGATAAAAGCTCTCAGGCGGGCTGGCATACTCTTCCATAATTGCCATAATAGTACCGCCATGCAGAATAAACCCTATGGTATCCTTTTCATCAACCGACACTGTCAAATTCTCCATTATATTATAAAATCCTTTATGGCAGCGCAGCTTAAAGGCTTCCTGCCCTTCTCCTTGTGGAATCGTTCCCTTTCCTTCACTGTCAAGCCACTGGATATATTCTATATTCTCTTTTAACTGCTCATAAGTCTTATATTCAAATAAACCAAAATCACATTCCCTAAAATCTTCTTCTATTATAGGATGCTGATTGGGGTATATGATTCCTGCCGTTTCTATACACCGCTTCATAGGGCTGATAAAAACTTGTTTTACCTCCGGATAGATGTGTTGAGCCACCAGGCTCTGCAAGCTGTTAACCCCTTCTTCACATAGACTTTCATCTGTACTGCCTATATATCTTCTCTCTAAATTTCCTTTTGTTAGACCGTGACGAATCAATACTACTTTCATACTAGCTCCTATTATATATCCTGCGTCTGCTTGCAATACTGCCCAAATAGGGTACCGAAAAATGTAACTTAAGTTTCAATCTAATCCCCTTTAATAACAGTACCCAGACCACAAATAATCCTCTCAACTCTTTTAGACCTCTCTGCAATTTTACATAGGCTTCTTCCAACGGTTTCCCTGTAGATTCGGTCTTTACAATCCATTGGTACAATTCCGTAACCTACTTCATTGCTTATTACTACTGCTTTGGGATTTTTCTCAAAGAATTCAAATAGAAACTCCTCAATATAGCTAGTTGCAACTACATCTTTTGCCTCCTGCTGCTCTTTTAACAGGCGTCTAATAAACTCATGAAACTGATTTATGAATGGTTTTGCTAATATATCTTCCTGTGAACAGATAGCCCCATCACATAGAAGAGGACTATCCTTACTTATCTCGTACTTTTGCAGTACGTAGGCTAATTTCCCCTGACTAATTCCACCTATATATAGCTCCATTTCCTCTCCCTCCTTCCAAAATCCGTCGCTTTTTTAAATACTTAGTTGCGTTTAGATTCCCCTAACATTTTACAGTTTATCTGTAAAAGCAAGAGAAATTACAATAAAAAGTTCACAAATCTGTAAAAAAAATCCTGCCAAATCTCCTGTTATTCCACCAAACTCTTTAAAGGACAGCCTTTTATAATAGAAAAAAACACTGCCAGCTGTAAGTCCTGCCACAATTCCCTGTACCGGGTTACAAAAAATCATTCCTGTGAGAGTCAAAATAAGTACAAGGAGTAGGACAATTCTTGTCAGACGGCGGTGAGCTGCCTCTGAAAATGTATGCAAAAGTCCCTCCTTCTTGGCAGAGGGAAACCATACCAGTGAAAGGCCGCTTAAACTGCGGGATACTATAAAGCCCAGACACATAATTAACCAACCGGATTGTGTGTTTATTTCACTAACTGCTCCTATATACAATATAACATACACCAAACCGCTAATGATAGCAAAGGCCCCCGTATGAGGATCTTTTAATATCTCAAGCTTTTTTTCCCTTGGCTGGTAAGAGCTAATCGCATCCATCGTATCTAAAAAACCATCCAGATGTATTCCACCGGTTATTATAATAGGAAGAGATACCGCCAGCGCACTCTTAAAGAATATCTCAATACCCAGCCTTTCACTCAAAATCCACCAAACAAATAATGTTCCTCCAACAACTGCTCCTACAAATGGAAAGAAAATCATTGCATATTTCATATCTTTTTCTTTCCATTCCATTCTGGGCATTGGTATCTTAGAATACATGGAAAAAGTAATTATCATTGCGTTTATCCAATTCATATTTAATTCCCATCCGCGGCCTTTGGTCGCTTACAAATCAAGGCGTTGCCTATTTTTATTCAACCTTACCATCTTTATCTCCAATCGTCTATTATCCCTTTAACAATACCGGAATACCGCAGACTACTTCGTAAACCCGGTCTGCCTTTAGCGCAAGTCTTTGATTAATTTCCCCTAAAGCCTGAATATATTCCATCGTTTCTTTATACTCTGAGCCATTATCTGAAAACACCTCATTGGTTACAACTATAAGGTTCTCCACATGAACGATTAAGTGATTTATTCCATTCAATATATAATCACAGATACAATCTTTTACATTCTTGTTAGAATTCTCAGCTTCATTAGCAATTATTTTATCCTCACTAAACATGACATTTGCAAGCAGGTTGGACATGCATTCTAGTAGAACAGTAGAATTAGGCTCAAGGTTAACAGTCTCTAAATCCTTATAGCACTCAAGGGTTGTAAAACCTTTTTCCTTTCTCTGAAACTGATGCCTTTTTATACGCTCCAGGCACTCGGTGTCATAAGGCATCATTGTGGCAATATAATAAAGCATTTTTGTACTAAAATTTTCTGAGTAATTTTCAGCATATACGGACTTGCCGCTTCCGCTTCCTCCTGTAACAACAATTAGCATAACAACTTAACTCCTATCTGTGCGCCTATCAGCTTAATTCGAATCTTTCATAGGCTTTTATTTGTATAGCATCAAAAGTGGTGCTGCTGCGGTATACACTAAGAGCCATATCCAGTAGAGGGAAAAGCATCACAGCTCCTGTTCCTTCTCCTAAAGCGAGATTACCGGCTATTACTGGTGTCAATCCCAATTCCTTTAGTATTAGATTCGCAGCTGGTTCTTTGCTTTTATGAGAAGGCAGCATAAAATCTACTACTTCCGGACAGATTCTTTTTGCCACCAAAGCTGCTACAGAAGATATAAAACCGTCAATAATTACCGGTACTCCATACTTCATACCACCAAGGTACAGTCCTGCCATTCCGGCAATATCATAACCACCTAGTTTCATAAGTATATCAAACGGGTCTTCTCTGTCAGGACGGTTAATCTCAAGTGCCTTATATATCACCTGTATCTTTCTTTTCAGACCATCATCGCTTAATCCGGCGCCCCTTCCTGTGACTTCTTCCGGCAAGAGATGTAACAAAGCACTGGCTACTGCACTGCTGGTAGTGGTATTACCTATCCCCATTTCTCCGGTTCCAAGTATATGAAACCCCTTTGCCTTTAATTCACCTGCCAACTCTATCCCTGTCTGTAATGCTTTTAACATGTTATCGCTGGTCATGGCCGGCTCTTTTGCAATATTCCCGGTTCCATATGACACCTTTCGCTGCCATACTTCCGACTCGACTATATCTGAATTAATACCCATATCCACCGGTATTACCTGGGCATTTACTGTCCTTGCCATATGATTAATATTGGCACATCCCTTTGCTATATTTCGGGTTACAATCGCTGTGACACTGCTATCCGTCTGTGTAACCCCTTCCTCTACAACACCGTTATCACTGCAAAATACCACCATGGCTTTCTGGTGTAAGAGAATATCCGGTGTTTTCTGAATTCCGGCCAACCTGCCTATCATATCCTCGAATATTCCCAAACTCCCTATAGGCTTTGCTATGCTGTCCCAACGTTTTTTTGCTTCTGTTATTGCTGCCCCGTCTAAAGCATAGGTATTTTGTATTAGTTCTTGTAATTCTGTATACTTCCGGAAGGCCTCTTTGCAAAATTTCTCTGGCATTTGCCTTCCTGTAGTTGTCTCCTGTAGTTTCTGCTCCATGTATCCCTCCTTAATCCCCTTATTAGCAACCTCTTTACTTTTACTTATTATCTGACTTCAAATAACCATAGCATTTTTCAACAAATCGCTTTGCCATGTTTTTATGGGCATAAAAATAAATATGGGGAAAACCGGTATATAAACTGTCTGTTGCATGTACACAATCCCATTCTGCGGATTTATTTGCTTTTAAGGCATGAAAATCCGTCCCGCAATTATCACTATCCCCATAGTGAAATTCATGTGCTTTTATACTTTCTCCCGAAGCAGTTAGCAGATTATCCTTTTTTGCTTTCATTTCAATATACCCAAACCTTTGCAAACGTCCTGTCATAAAAGAAGTTCCGGACAAAAAACCAACCATGGGATACTCCTTTTCTTCAATATCCTTAAGGCTCTCATGCAAATACATAAAGCCACCGCATTCTGCAATGGCAGGAAGCCCAGCAGACAGCTTTTCCTTTATCTCCTTAAGCATGGATGTATTTTCTGACAATGCTTTAGCGTAAATCTCTGGGTACCCCCCTCCTAATAAAAGACCACTCACATGCTCTGGCAGTTTTTTATCGTTAATAGGACTAAAATATATCAATTCGCAACCAAGTTCCTCTAGCAACTGGAAATTCTCCTTATAATAAAAGCAGAAAGCTTTATCCATCGCCACTGCTATTTTAATCTTAGGAATTCTACTTACGACCGAACCATCTTCTTCTAAATCTATACTCTCAATGGATTCAGCTTGTCCTGCCAGCGTTATAATCCCGTCTATATCCAAGGTTTTTTTTAGCTCTTCTGCCAGTCCTTTTATAAAATCTTGTAAGTCTTTAATTTCCTGAGCAGTTACCAGCCCTAAATGTCTGCTTTTTAACTCCATATTCTTTAAGGAAGGTACATATCCAAAACATTTAATCCCCTCAGCCTCTGCCATTTGCTTCGCCTGTAAATAAAGACTGGCAGGCAGGCGGTTAAAAATAACGCCTTTTATAAAGCTATCTTTTCTAAACTCTAAGAACCCCTTTAATACAGCGCCTATGGAGCAGCCCATACCCTTAGCATCCACAATTAATATAACCGGGGTGTTCGTTTGCGCTGCCAGTGCATAACTGCTTGCCATATCTGTAAAACCAATACCGTCATAATAACCCATAACACCTTCTAATACACTGATATCCGTATCAACAGAATTTCTATATAAAATTTCTTTCAGAACTTCACTCTCTGTGAAATACCCATCCAGGTTGCCGGATTTTGTACCAAGTACTTTGCTATGAAACATTGGGTCAATATAATCGGGTCCAGATTTAAAGGAACTTACGCTTAAGCCATTGTCTATGAGACACTGCAGTATACCGCAGGTTATGGTAGTTTTTCCGCTGCCGCTTTTGGTTCCGGCAAACATAATGCGGTTTATTTTTCTTTGCTGCACGGTCCAGCTCCCCTTCCACTTATGATAAATACTGGATTTTGCCCCATTAATAAATGATAGCTGCCCAGTTCTCTGGCTTTTGCTATGGATGCCTGTACAATTTCTACCTGGTCTAATTTAAACGCAGTGCAAACTTGTACAGCTTCTGTTAGTGTTTCTAATGCAATGGCATTTATTACAAGACGTATGCTGCTGTTTTTTTCTATAAGGCACTTGACTATCTCCCTTAAATTGCCGCTACTGCCGCCAATAAAAGCCATATCCGGTACTTCTAGTTCCTCCATTACTTCCGGTGCAAGACCGTGAATGACAGTAAGATTTGTTAAACCGAACTTCTCTTTATTCTGATGAATTAAATCCACTGCTTCTTCTTTCTGCTCAACAGCATAGACTTTTCCTTTTGTTGCCAGTAAAGCCATTTCCACCGAAACCGAGCCGGTACCTGCTCCTATATCATAAACCACAGAATCTTTAGCGATTTGCAGCTTACTAATTGAGATGGCACGTATCTCACTTTTGGTCATAGGTACTTGACCTCTTATAAATTCCTCTTCCGGGATTCCAATCCTGACTTCTTTTTGATAAGAAAAATTTATAATAAAAGCCACACTTATAGACGCAAATGATTGGTGCGTCAAGTCTTTCACCTGTGCTTTTGTTAATTTTTCCTCCGGATAGGAAAGACACTCCCCTATATAAATCGTTGCTTCACCCAGCCCTGCCTGTGTAAGTTCCAAGCATATCTTATCTAGGTTTCCATCGGTAAGAAGAAAGGTCTTCTCATGCTCTCTTACGGCTGCTGTCACATTTCCTTTCCTTCCGTGAAGGCTTAAAATATAAGCGTTCTCCCAGGACATCCCAAGCTTTGCAGCAAAATAAGAAACAGAAGAAATACCCGGTAATACCTTGACTTCATACTCTAAAAGCAAAGGTAACAGCCGGTTTGTTCCGCTGTAAAAACCAGTATCTCCTGAAAGCAATATGGCATATTTATGATAGCTAGTTTCTTTAATATATTGCAGTGTCTGCTCATTGTTTTTTGTTATGAAGCAGGCTTTGCCACTGCTATAGGCGGATTCCACCATCCTTTTAGCACCAATCAATACCTCAGCTTCTTCGATAGAACGCTTCCCCTCCAAGGTTAGAGTGTCTGTATTTCCCATGCCGATTCCAATTAATGTAACCTGTTTCATTAAACTCCTCCTTCTATGTTTACGGTACGTTAGGATTCGGAAGTATTATGGTGTTCTTGAACCAACTCCATTGCTTCAAAAAGCGTGACTCCTGTTTCTGCACCCGGACGTCTGATAATGAGAAGCTTTGCGCCTGCCCTTTTTGCACCTTCCAATTTTTCAGAAAATCCTCCATAGGTTCCAGCCTCCTTAGTAACAAGATAGTCAGAGGAAGTCTCCTTAAGCATAAGATAATTCATTTCCGCAGAAAAAGGTCCCTGCATACAGATTAAATGTTTTCCCTGAAAACCCAAAGAGGTACACTGTCTCACAACTTCTGCATCCGGCAGTACCCTTGCTGTCAGTCGTGTTGTATAATCTGTGACCTTGGTATATTCTTTTAATTCTTTGCTTCCAGTCGTAAGCAAGGCATTACCGGGGTGATGGTTTAAATACTCCGCCGCTTCCTGTACCGAATCAACAAATATCCCCTCTAAGGTCTGTACAGCCTCCCTTATAATACGTACATACTTCGCTTTCGTCTCCTGAGAAGCCTTTTTTAGGTTCTCGGTGACGAAAGAGGCATATGGATGCGTAGCATCAAGAACTAACGTATAATTGCCCTCTTCTATAAAATTCTTCATCTCTTCACAGGTTAAGCGTCCGGTAACAATATCTGAATACTTACTTAATGGAAGCATTGTTTCCCCATAATCTGTTGCCACAGAAGCCGTTATCGGAATGGCACGTTTATCGCATTCTTCCCATAATAGTCTTCCTTCTGTAGTTCCTGCAAATATGAGTATTTTTCCCATTAACGACTCTCCTCTCTCTGGATTCTATAACCTCTTGGTGTTACCATCTTACCATTTATCTCTCTTGTGTCTGAGTTACCGATGAATACGGTTGTAAACATGTCAACCGTCATGTCTTTTAATTGATTCAAGGTAGTAAGAACTGCCTCTTCACCTTCCCTGCCGATATTTTTTACATAGCCGCATACCGTATCTTCTCTTAGATATTCTAAAAGAATACTACAGGCCCTTTTTAAATAGTCACTGCGTTTCTTACTGGAAGGATTATAAAGACTGATGACTAAATCAGCCATCGCACTATGCCTTAGACGACTCTCAATTTTATCCCAGGGTGTCAAAAGATCACTCAAGCTAATAACTGCAAAATCATGACTTAAAGGTGCTCCAAGCACTGCTCCCCCACTTAATGCTGCCGTAACCCCCGGCACTATCTCAATTTCAAAGGGGGGATACTCCTCTGCCAGCTCTAGAACCAGACTGGCAAGACCATATACACCACTATCCCCACTGCAAACCAGAGAAACCGTTTTTCCCTTTAATGCTTCTTCTATCGCCCATCTGCAACGCTCCTCTTCTTTCTTCATTGGTGTGCTGTAGAATTCTTTATCATAAAAATAATCTTTTACTAAATCTATATAAGTTGTATAGCCTGCAATCACCTGACTTTCCTCAAGTGCTGTTTTTGCTTGAATCGTCATGTATTCGTAATCGCCTGCACCAAAACCTACTATGTACAATTTCATATTCTGCCTTCTTTCCTACTTATGATTTCTCTAGACTGTACCATTAATTAAAAGTTAATCTGATATTCTTTCTCATAAACAGATAGCGTCATTCCTTCTCCGCTCACCTTTGCTATAAGTTGTTTTCCATAACCGCTTCCAAGAGCTGCACTTCTCTCACAGACATTATCAACTCCTATCGTATTTTCTACAAAGGCCGACGCTGTAAAGCTGCCGGATACCTGCTGTAACTCCTTGACGGTATACGTTTGAAAGTCAACACCTAACTTATCTGCCAGTTTAAGAAGTCCCGGCTCTTCTTTCTTAATATCGACGGAGCACAGTTTACAAATTCGTTCCATCCTCAAACCCTTCTCAGAAAAAATCTTTTGTAATCTGTTATACATGATTTCCGGCTCCACACCTTTTTTGCATCCCATTCCCACTATCAGATTTTTCGGCAGTAAATGCATGGTGAAGTGGAACGGCTGCAACCCTTCCGTAGCTGAGATGCAGATACCTTTGCTCTGATTTTCATGGCCTAGCCCTGCCGGAAGCTGTCCTGATACTGGATATTCACTATATATTCCTATCTTTTCATCATTAAGTAAAGCACCGGATATCACTTTTATTTTAGCAGTGTCTGTTATATAAAGCGCCTGTTTCACTGCAAAACTATCTACCGCAAATACTTTACGGGTGTCTGTAGCTGTAGTAATAACCGGCACAGCTCCTATATAGGCAGCAACCTGTTTGGTAAGCTCATTGGCTCCTCCCAGATGACCGGATAACAGTGATATGACATAATTCCCGCCTTCATCCACTACTGCCACCGCAGGATCTTTTGCTTTATTTTGTATGTAGGGGGCAATAGCACGTACAGCAATTCCACAAGCTCCTATGAAAACAAGACCAGATAGACATTCGAATTCCGCTGGCGGCTTCATCAGTTCCTCCATAAGCTTATGTATACTGGTAAAAGAATCTAGCGTCTTCTCTTCTTTCTCATCCATGTACTTTTCCATACTAAATCCAAGGAGTACTGTATCTGACAGGATTAAGCCCCTGCATAGTTTTTTATTTAATTCTGCACCTTTTTTCGTAAAGGAAATAACTGCTATCTGCTTCACTTCTATACCTCTTTTGTACTTGCTTTGCGAAACTCCGTTTCAAAGGCAGGGTCATATAACTTAGAAAGTTCATAGTCCTTGCCAAGAAACTCCCCTACAACAATTAAAGCAGTTTTGGTAATGTTATTTTTCATGGCAAGCTCCGGTAACTCTTTAAGGATTCCCCGCACTACAACTTCCTCTGGCCAGGTGGCCTTATATACAATGGCACAGGGAGTATTTTCTTTATATCCTCCTGATAGCAATTCCTCTTTTAAAGAATCTAACAGACCGGTACTTAAAAATATAACCATCGTAGCCTGATGACTTGCTAACAAAGATATCTGTTCTTTTTCAGGTACTCCTGTTCTTCCTGCCATTCTTGTAATAATAACGGTCTGAGATACCTCCGGCAGGGTATATTCTGCCTTAAGGGCAGCAGCAGCTCCAAACAGACTGCTGACTCCGGGGCATACCTCATACTCCACTCCTGCTTCCTTAAGCGCATCCATTTGCTCTCTAATGGCTCCATATATGCTGGGATCTCCAGTATGCAAACGTACCACCTGTTTTCCCTGCTTCTCCATATCAATCATGACTTTTAGTATTTCCGGTAATGCCATAACCGCACTATTATATATCTGACAACCTGCTTTTGTGTATTCCAGTAATTGAGGATTTACAAGAGAACCGGCATATATAACCACATCTGCCTGCTCTAACAATCTTTGTCCTCTAACGGTAATTAAATCCACCGCACCGCATCCGGCGCCTACAAAATGTACCATAGCAACTCCTATCTTCTATAAAATGTTATTTTAATCTCTCTATTAAATATGATGCTTCTTTGGTCTGCCCTAAAAAACCGTGCGTATTGGAGAATACAACCGCACCAATTTTTAGGCCTTCATATGCTCGGTGTTTGATATGGTATTCTATCTTTTCCATTAAAATATCCATGGTTTTCGTGAGTATACCCGCATTCTTTATACTATCTAGGGCTTCATCTGTTGTTACGCAAGCTAGTATCTGTTCCAGCAGTTCCTGTGCACCACCGGCCAGCAAGCAACAGGTACATAGAAGTTCCAAACGGCAGTCAGCAAATTTGGAATGGGTATTCATTACACCTCCGGCTAACTTTACAAATTTGCCGATATGTCCTACTAACAGCAGTCCTTCTAATTCACATTCATACGCCATATCTATGGTTTCTCCAATAAAATTACTGCACTTTACCGTATACTCCCCCTGAAGCTTAAGAGTACTTCCTGCATAGGCTTCCCCATAATTTCCCGGTGTGGCAGCCAGATATTTCTTACCTGCTAAGGAAAGCATCCTCATTTCTGCCCGTATGGTTTCAACCAGAGCTGCTTCACTCATTGGTTCAACAATACCACTTGTACCTAAGATGGATATACCGCCTGTAATGCCCAGTCTTGGGTTAAAAGTCTTTTTGGCAAGGGCTTCTCCCTTTGGTATAGAAATAATTACTTCAAGTCCTCCCTCATAATCTGCTTCGTCACATACTTTCAAAACTTCATGTTCTATCATCTGTCTTGGAACACGGTTTATAGCGGCCGCACCAACCGGCTGATCAAGTCCTTGCTTTGTAACTCTGCCTACTCCTGTACCGCCATCTATTAAGATTCCCTGCCTGACTTTCCTTACTGTTGCAAAAATCAGTATACCATGTGTAACATCTACATCATCGCCCGCATCCTTCTTAATGGCACAGGTAACTTCCTCCTCCGTTCTTGTTAACTCTTTAACTTCAAGAGTCAAACGGATTCCTTTTGGTGTGTCAATGGTAACCTCAGCAGCCTCCCGCCCGGTCAGTAACGTTAGGGCGGCCGCTTTAGCGGCGGCTGTTGCACAGGAACCGGTTGTATAACCGCATCTTAATTTTTTATTTTCTTTAAATATATATTGTTCAAAAATAACTGCCTCTCCTTCTGCCGCAAAAGGCGGCACAAAAACCTGCATTTTTTCTAGTTCAATTGTATATGAGGCTTTTAACTACTTTACTATCAGAAGAGAAAAATAACCGGCTTCTTCTGGTATCTCTTCCAAAGAACGATACACCTTCTCCCCCTCCATACCGCAATTCTCCACCATAGAAGCCTGCAAGCCGTATTCCTTTAACTGCTGCTTTAACTCTTTCAGCTTTTTGCCGGTTTTCATAAAAACTTTGGTACCGGATAAACTTAGAGCTGTTTCAAGTGAGTAAGACCCAGGTATAATATGTAGCTTTTCCGAATTTTCTGCCAGGCTATCCGCTAATCTTGCCGCTACAGCACAAAAAGAAGGGATACCGCTTATAACCTCTGCTTCATATCCTTCTGTGATTAACCTTTTATGCAAGTACATATAAGTTGAATATACCGTGGGGTCTCCTAAGGTGAGAAAAGCAATCTTCTTTCCGGCCTCAAGTTCATCCTTCAGCATACCGGCTCCTTTGTCATGGTATTCTTCCAGTATACTCTTATCCTTTGTCATTGGCATTACAATAAAAAGACAAGGTTTGTCTTCTATTTCCGGTAATGCCTGCTTTACAATATTATAAGCCGTACAGGAGGCTTTATCTTCTGCCGGAATCGCTATCATATCGCTTTCCTTGATTACTCTCAATGCTTTTAAGGTTAACAGCTCAGGGTCTCCTGGCCCTACACCAACTCCATATAATACTGACATATGCTACCTCCTAATGGGTTTCTCTTCTTTTTATCTACTTTGTTACTTACTGACTGCCTTATTCTACTGTCTGCTTTACTTTGAGAGACTGCTTTAACTCCACTGCCTCCTTAGCATGGCTGATAAGTTGTTCGCGGATACATGAATATTCTCCCAATCCCTTTAAGAGACATTCCACTTCGTAACCTTCTTTTTCTAATATAACCTTCCAGGAATCTTCCTCTTCTCCCGCCATATCATTCCTAGCATGGTCACCAGCAACAATCATAAAAGGCATTAGAGTGATTTTACGGTATTTCTTTCCCTTTAAATGCTTAATAATGGTATCCAGATAGGGGTAGGCTTCTACCGTAGCCACATAAATATCCCTATAATCGAAATCCCACAGCATATATTGAAGCGCGGTATAACTGGTATTAGAATAATGATCCGATCCATGTCCCATAAATACAACTGCTTCATCCTCATTCGTATTCTCTATGTTCAATCTATCTACTTCTGCTGCAAGTCCCTTTATAACCGCTTCATAATCCTCTGTCTCTGTTAAAAGCGGAGCTCCTAATTTTACGGAACGAAAGTATGAAAGGTATTGTTTCACTTCTTCAATCATACAGTCATTTTCAATTCCATTTAATATATGCGTTGGCTGGATAATTACTTCTTCAATACCTGCTTTATACATCTGCTCCATAGCTTCTGTTACTGTCGGTATAAAAAGATTATCTCTTTTCTTTAATATCTGTATAATCATCTTACTGGTAAATGCACGGTATATGTTATACGAAGGAAAAGCCTGCTCCATACTTTTTTCTATCTCATCTATGGTCCGCTCTCTGGTATCTTGATGACTGGTGCCAAAGCTAACCACTAAAATTGCTTTCTTATTCATAATATTACCTTTACTATCCCATCCGAATCGGGATAGGGGCTGCTGTAATAGACTTGTTTAAAGCTGTATAAGAATAAACTATAACAGAAACCCTTTCCTTTCCATATTATCTTATAATGTCCTTTGTTTCTCTTCGCTTAAGTTGTAATCCTGCTTAAGACAATTGCTAACATGCAGTGTCTGATAAAGGTTTAAGAATTCTTTATATCTTTGCATAGTAAGCCTCTATCATATAATTTTTTAATATTTGAAAATCCTTAGGAACTGGCAGGTTTTCCCGCAGCACGCCCCGTTCTGTTAATTCCGTGTACAATTCGATTACTTTTGGTTGTATCAATTCCGCCTGTACAAGTAACTCTTTGTCCATAAAAATTTCCTCTGGAGAACCACTCTTTAGAATTAAGCCCTGATGAAACACTACAATTTTATCTGCCCATTGCAGCGCAAAATCTAAATCATGGGTGGAAACAATAATAGTAATTCCCTCCTTGGGGAGTTCTGTAATTTTTTCATGAAGCATTACCGTATGTACGGGATCAAGAGCAGAAACCGGCTCATCCATTAATAATACCTCCGGCTCCATAACCAGTATATCCGCTAAAGCAACCTGCTTTTTCTGCCCACCGCTAAGAAGGTGTACGGGTTTTTGTGCAAAAGGGGTAATCCCCATATAGTCCACTATTGCTTCTACCTTTTTTTCTATTTCACATCTTGGCAGTTTCATATTAAACAAACCAAATGATATCTCCTGAACTACACTTGCAGCAAATAACTGATTGTCCGGTTCCTGGAATACGATTCCAACTTTACTCCTTAAGCTAAGTAATTCCTTTTTCGAATAGGATATGGGTTTATCCTTATATAATATCCTTCCGGCTTGAGGTTTTAATATCCCATTCAAACATAAAAAGGTGGTGGATTTACCGGAACCATTGGCTCCGATAAAAGCTGTCTTTTCACCTGGTTCTACGGAAAAACTAACATCTTTTAGTGCTTTAGTACCATCCTCATAAGAATAGGATATATGTTCAATTGATAAAATACTCAAAATATTCTCCTTTGCAGCAAACATATTATAACCATGCTAATTTCCCATAGCACTAAAAGACTGATTTCTTTTACAGAAGTAGTATATTTCTTGGTAAGTACCTGTATTTTTCCATCATAACACCGGGATTCCATGGCATCATAGAGTTTTAATGATTTCCTTATGGAGCCAATAAACAACATCTGAAATACTCCCGCCACCGCGGGAATTGCTGTTTTTAAACTTCTGTTGCCCAATCTGCTTTTTACTGCACAATCTAATTTCTCACCCATATCATATAACAGAAAAATAAAGCGGTATATTAATAACAATAACTCTAATAGTATTTCCGGGCAATGAACCGCCTTCAGTACCAACAGCAAATCTGTAAAGGGTGTTGATAGAATCAAAAAGTACAGGCAGGACACCGCTCCCAAGGCGGTTAGTATTAAATTCAACCCATACAATAAGGCAGCTTTTGTAGCTACAAGCGTGTACCCCATGATATGAATTATTCCTGTAGCCTCTGTATCTTTAGTAAATGAGAACACTATCGTTACGGTACCAAGTAACAAAAAAGCTAGAGGCATACGAAGCAATCTTCCGTAATAGGTAAGAGAAGCCCCACTTAAAAACACAGTGAGACCTCCCATTAATAAAATCACAAGCAGGGAAAACATATAGGAATGTAATAGGACGCAGAATAAAAGAGTGCTAACAGCAAAAATAGCTTTCACATAAGGACTTGTACTGCGTAATGCGGACGAATATGATAATTTATCTATGTATAACATTCCCTTAAGCTTCCTTTCGGCTTTTTTTCCTCTCCTTCAAAACACCGATTCCAAATCCGAAGACACCTGCTCCAAGAGCTGCTTGCAGACAGAACAGCAAAGACTCTGTTTCGCCACCGGGCGGCTCATATACTGGGGACGCCCAAGGTGTATATTCCTCTACTTCTAATATCTGACTGATAGTTTCAGAAGCTGCATCATCTGCCCCTCCAAATTCAGAGTCCTTGATCAACATAAGAGGAACGACTGCAATCACTACACATACTATCAGTAAAACTACTGCTGTTTTTATTTTCATGCCTTTTGCCCTCCTCTTAAAAAGCCTATTTCAGAAAGCTCCGGTTTTGCATAGGTTTCCAAAGCAGAAACTACCATGGCAGTTATAATTCCCTCGATAATTGCAATCGGTACCTGGGTAACTGCGAAGATTCCCATAAATTTAACAAGAGATTCAAACATTCCTCCTGTTTGTGAAGGATAAGCCAGCGCTAATTGCAGGGAAGTGATACAATAGGTAGCCAGATTCCCGATTGATGCAGCCATAAATACTGCCACTAAACGATTTACCTTACATTTTGTTGCAAGTTTATAGATTCCATAGGATATAAAAGGACCAGCAATAGCCATGGAAAAAGTATTAGCACCTAAGGTAGTAAGTCCTCCATGTGCTAGTAAAACTGCCTGAAATAATAACACCAGAATACCAAGGATACTCATGACACTTGGACCAAATAAAATCGCGCCCAGTCCGGTTCCTGTAGGATGGGAACTGCTTCCTGTTACTGATGGGATTTTTAATGCAGAAAGCACAAAAGCATAAGCACCGCACATAGATAAAATAATGATTGCTTTTCGATGGTCAGCTACTGTTTTCTTTAGGGAAAAGAAACCGGCCGCCAAAAAAGGAATACATAGAATCCCCCATGCAATGCAGTATTTTACCGGCAGATATCCCTCCATAATGTGCATTGCCTTTGCCGCAGGTGCAACAGAAAATACTGCTGCAAAAACTGCCAATAACCCAATAATTCTTTTTTGTTTAACGTTCAATGATATCTCCTCTCTGCTGCACTTTAAATAAAAAACCTTCCATAGTAAAATTTTTCCATGTCATGGACGAATTTTACTTGGAAGGTAACTTAGAATACTTTTTAATTGTTGCAGCACATACTTTAAAGTATTCCCCGCAAGTTGCGGTTACAATATAGGATTACCAAAGCCATCGTCCGTAACTTAGGTAATATACATATAAAAAGGCAGGTCTTCTGACTCAGGCATCTACATAGTCTCCATCTCTTCCCATCTTCGACAGTGATTCATCAATTCATATTTAAAAGCAAAACCGGCTTTTTCTATGAACTTTTGGAGGTTACTCTTCCTTTACAGCGGCGGGACCGTGTGGGCTTCTCACCCATTTCCCTATTATCTTGTCAGCTACATCGCTACAAGCACCTTTTTATATTCAATTGTCATTTAAAGTGTAGCATTTTGCAGATATTCTGTCAACTTGATTCGTTAATTACATACATATAATTCCCTTTTATTATACATATTGTTCAGCATTTTGCCTTATTCCGTCATTATAGGCTGAAACATAAGGTTGCCAGATGAAGTACACCTCGAAATCCCGTCAGAGGCGGCACATATGGATTAAGTTCCCACTCATTAAGACTCTTTCAACCCTGTTAAAAATATTTGCAAGAATAAGAATCTGTTATAAAGGTTAATATACTCTAACTTTTTTTGTCTAGCAAACCAGATTATCTTTATCAAACAGACTATAAAAGATTTAATTCCTCCAATAAAGTATTAATTCTTCTTGGTATTATTTCGCAAAGCTCTGTCCAGGGAATATATTCCCTATCATAGGGTATTATGTAAAAATCCATTGAGGGCGCAAAGGAATATTTCTCTCTGATATACTCACAAACCTTATAATGGATATACTTATTCTTCATAATTTTCCCTTGAAACATATCCGCAATCAGTAAACCGTCCAACCCTGCAAATTCTTGGCAAGCAGATTTATAATCACTAAAAAGCTTAAACAATTCACTTTCTGGTAATAATGCATGTTTACCAGGCTGCACATACAAAGGAATATGTGTATCTTCTTCCAGTTTCTTTAAATACTGAAAACAATTTAAGATCCGCCCATGAGCACTTGCTTCTCCATCGCAAACTTTCCCTTTGTTATCAACATATACCCAGAAATGCTCTAAATCGTACATATGCTGAATATCATAGTCAAAGTACAACTGATATTCAATGACAAAGGAAGCTTTATCCTTGTTAACCCATATATCTCTTTTAAAAGAAGGGCTTCTCATGGAAGAGCGGATAACTTGATATCCTATATACTCCAGTCGGAATGGTTCCATCCTGTCAAAATACAAATGGGGTGCATATTTTTCTGCAAGTTCTTTATCTGTCATGTCATTCCTCCGATACTATTGTTGTGCCTAAGTTTATACCAATTTTACGGGAATTTCAAGTATCCTAAATGAAAGAAACCCCTAGCTTACTATATATGCTGCATTATAACGGCATACTACAGTAAGCTATGGGGCTTGGTTCAACCTATCCTAATAATAAACACATCCTTTAAAACCGTTTAAGTTCATCTACTTCTTGGCATTCTACAGCTTCTCCTGTACATCCGGTTACCGTTACATTCTTTAGAACTACCTTCTGAATATTATTCAAGTAAATACCCTGTCTACAGGTTGGTTCACACCCAATCATCATGGCAGCTACTCCCGTTGTAGCATTTTCTGCATAGGAGATACTTACATTTTCCATCACCAGTGATTCAATTTTCTTCTCCGGCAGACCATATACATAAGCACCGGCATAATGACTGTTCTCACACTGGATATTTTTAAATATAAGACTTTTAATACTTGGGGTCCTGTCATCTACCGGGAGCTTCTCCTTAGAGGACACATATTGACTTTTACCATCTGGATCACAAAAATAAAAACTATTTACAACAAAGGGCGCTTTTACATGATCCATTTTAATATTTTCAAAAAGTATGTTATCAAGTACGGAGTCATTTCCACGACCTCTACGGGTCTTAACTCTTAAACCTCTGTCTGTATCTCTGAAAATACAATCTGTCACACTAAAATCATAAACACCAGCCGCTATCTCACTTCCTAAAGTGATTGCACCGTGACCATCCTGCATTAAGGACTGGCGGATATGGATACCCTTTGATGATACTTTAAATTTACGACCCATATATATCTTCCCTGATTTAACAGCAATACAATCATCACCGACTGAAAAATAGCAACCGGCAATCTCTACATTTTCACAAGATTCCGGATCCAAACCATCGGTATTATGAGAATTAGCCGGCCCTAAGACTTTAATATCTAAGAATCTTAAATCCTGTGAAAAATAAGGATGAATATTCCAAGCCGGGGAATTTTGTACCGTAATTCCAGTAACTGTAACATTCCTGCAATGATTTAAAAATATCATACGAGGACGAAAAGCAATATTTTTATCTTTGGGATTTTTCCACCAGTTATCAAATCCGGCACAACCGTCAATTGTTCCCTCTCCGCAGATTACAACATTTTCCGCCTTAATTCCCGTTAGAATAGATGCAAAACTGTCTAAAGGATTTCCTTCCCAGCTTCCTAAATTATACTCCTGCGTTTCATCATAGCTTTCAATAAGCCCGGGTAAAACCGGGAATAACCCTCTGTCTGTTAATGCTGATAAAATTGCACCTTTACCTATTTCTAGCACAAGATTGCTCTTCAAAAAGATGCTGGTAATCTTATAAATTCCTTTCGGGACAAAAACTCTTCCTCCCTCCGGGCAGGAGCAGATGGCTGCCTGGATAAACTGCGTATCATCTTTTATGCCATCGCCTTTTGCACCAAAATCCTTTACATTTAAGGTAAATGACTCCTTTACTGTTGTGAAGGTGATTTCCCCCGAGCGTTCTTCCCCTCTTTTTAAATAAAGGGTGTAGCTGGTATCCGGTTTTAACCCATATATGGATTCTACTATTTTTGAGCTTTTTAGTACAGGTTCATTATTTAAAAATACCTCGTATTCAGTAGTCTCGTAAACCCCTTCTTTTTGAAGCTCAAAAACAATATTTCTTATCCCTTGATATATTACTTGAATGTCCATTTCTTCCTCCAGTTCCGTATGTTTAGTATTACTTCACGCCCAATGTCCGTATTTGTATTTAACTTTGTAATAAAAGCCATTGTCCATAGGCCATAAAAAATGCACCTGTTCCTTTATGGTCATCCATGACTATAGGTTCAGATAAATAATATTCTACACTTCCGTCTCTGTCCTGTCCAGGTCCAAGCCCTGCCATTTGGCAGATATCTTTTAACACTGGCTTATCTCCTTCTTTTGTCAGCTTCATATCTACAAGAGAATTCAGAATATCATTACCAATGTGCTGGTATTTTTCAGCCAATAGTACTTTTAAACGGCAGGCTTTTAAAATAGCTGCTGCAATCATGGCCGAGCCAGATGTCTCCAGATAATTCTCCTTCACGGATGGCTTGTCAATTACCTGATAAAATAGATTCGTTTCATTGTCCATAAAGGGAAGCAGTCCACGAATGGCTTCTTTAAACAAGATACTTAATTCTTTGTAATACTCAAAAATCTGTTCTGACATTTCCTCCATAGTATCCACTAACGCAAGAACATACCACCCCATAGCACGTAGCCAGAAATTAGCCGAACGGCCTGTCTTAGCATCTGCCCAAGGCATGCTTTTTGTCTCATCATATCCATGATAATACAGTTTTTTCTCTTCATCAAATAAGAACGTTCTTACATTCTTAAACTGGTTTACGATATCCGCATAATTTTCTTTTTTTCCAAGTTTAGTCTCCCACATTATATAGAAAGGCTGTGCCATAAAAAGCCCGTCCAGCCATACCTGGTTAGGATATATCTTTTTATGCCAGAAATTACCCGACTTGGTTCTTGGATGAGACGCAATCTGTTCCTTAAGTTTTCCAATTGCGTTTAGATATTTTACGTTTTCAGTTTCCTCATAAGCGAAGAACAAAGCCCTGCCGGTACAGATACAATCTATATTATACATTTCTTTATCATAAAAAAGGATTGTTCCATCCTCTGTAATATACTCTTCTAAATAGTCTATAACAAAGTCTTTCAGATAGGGCTCCTTAAGTGTTTTATAAATCTGGATAACACCCAGCAATACACAGCCATCCTCATAATTCCATTTTTTTTTCTTAGCACTGGTAAAATGATCGAGATAATATTTCAGATATTCTTTGATTTTTTCCTGGTTCATAATGTCAGCCTTTCTATTATCCATTCTATTATAATTATTTCCTTTATTATTATAAGAAAATTGTACTACAGATTTTTGTTTTTTAAATTTTTTTTGCATCTTACAATGCTCTGTTCTATGCCTTTACATAGCATAAAGGCATCTGTCCAAGATTTTCATGGCATATACATAATACAAATTCAGCTTTTGCACCTCTCTGTCTTATCAACAGTACAAAAGCTGAATTGTACCAGCATTAGCCCAAATCCGGACAAATGTCGTTATAATAGTTTAAATATGCGATTTATAGTATTACTGATTTAATTCTCCAATAACTGTATCAAGACCAAGGTTTGCTGCTTCTTGTGCATATTTTGCAAGACCATCTTCCACAGTTGTTTTACCCATAACGATTTCAGAAATGGTAGAAGATTTTAATGCGATTAAGTCAGAGCTGATTTTTGCATAAGATTTAGATAATGGAGTGATTGTTAACTGTGCATTATCTGCCTTTAATATATCAATACTTGAATTAACTCTTGCATCATAATCAATGTTCTTGTCATTTGTGTTAAGTGGTGTTACAGCATAGAAAGGAGAAACGAATGCTTTTTCAGCAACTTCTTCAGGTTTGGAAAGCTTAGGAAGCTGGATTAATTTATCCCCTTCTTGTTTCCAGTGTAGATTTTCTACACCACTCTGGAATAATACCTGTCCTTCACCACCATCATGCATGTATTCAATAAAGTATTTGAACGCACCTTCGATATTTTTACTTTGGCTAGAAATAGCTACTACTGCAGGTACACGCTGTAAATATTTTGTTTCTTCAATAGAAGGAAGCTGTAATATTTTTGCTTCTGGTACATTAGCCTGTACACGGTTTTCTAAGTTCTGAGCCCAAGTTCCTACCCAGTAGTTGAATACACCGATATCTCCGGCATACCATTTATCACGGCATGTAGCTGTTGTGTTAGTAATAATTTCTTGGTCAATTAAACCTTCTTTGTATGCATCCTGTAATCTCTGAAGAGCCGCCTTCATATTTTCCTGAGACATACCATCTACCCATTTACCGTCAACCTGAGTAAATTCAGGTGTTGCATCCTGGTAGAATTCTCTTAAGTAAATAACTGCTTCATTTTCGTATAAAGAAGGTGCTGTATAAGGAATCTTATCTGGGTATTTTTCTTTAAAAGCACGTAACATATCAATAAACTCGTCATAGTTCTTAGGTGCTTCTAATCCTAACTCATCTAACCAATCCTGTCTTACATAAGTGATAGTACCACCGCCGGCTTCTAAAGGAATACCATAGATTTTACCATTAATCGTTACAGAATCCATTAAAGCAGGATCTATCTTAGATAATACTTCAGAGTTTTTATATAAATCTGTTAAATCAGCAAGCGCACCCTGTGCCGCATAAAAAGGAAGTTTATCCCCACCTACGCTAAATACGTCTGGTGATTTTTTAGAGGAGAAGGATAAATCCAGATTAGTATAATAATCATTCGTTGCTGTAGGACCATTATAATCAAGCTTTATGCTTGTTAATCTTTCAAATTCTTCTTTCCATTTTAATGCACCATCGTCTAAAGATATACCAACATTAATCATAAATTTAAGGTTACTTGGTTTTGCAACCTCTTCTGATTGAGCTGTTCCCGTTGTTGATGGATTCTCATTACTACTTGGAGTATCATTTTTCTTGCTACAGCCTGTAAAAGCTGAGCCAAGCATGGCAACTGTTAACCCCAATGCCATTGTTTTTACTAACTTTCTTTTCATACTTATTCCTCCTAAATAATATTATATCGCTATAGGTTACCCTTTTACAGCCCCAATTGTAACACCTTTGACAAAGTACTTTTGTACAAAGGGATAAATCACTAAGAATGGTGTAATAACTACTACTACAATTGCACTCTTTAACATTTCTGCTGACATGGCAGATGTAGTCGGAGTACCTACCTGTGATTCACTTAAAATCATTTCACGCAGCTTTAACTGGAAGTTCTGCCACAGTGGATCGGTAATATAAATCTGAAAGTGGAAGAAATCATTCCACATAGTTACAGCTATAAATAAGCCGATGGAGGCTAAAGCCGGTTTTGATAACGGAAGTATAATTTTCAGAAAAATTCCGATTGGCGTACAGCCATCAATTTCTGCTGCCTCAAATAATGTACCCGGTATAGATTCAAAAAAGCTCTTCATTAAGATAATATTGTATGCACTTAAGGTCAGGGGTAAAATAACTGCCCAAATCGAATCCATTAAACCAAAAGCCTGTACTGTTAAATAAGTAGGAATCAAACCACCATTAAACATCATGGTAAAAAGTATTAATTTAACGATTAACTTCTGTCCCGGCATATCCTTTTGTGTAATAACATAAGCCGTTACGGTTACAATTAAAAGTCCCACAAAGGTTCCGACTACTGTCGTAAGTACCGATACAAAAAACGGACGGTATAAAGATTTTGTATTAAGTATGTGCTTATAAGCTACAAGATCAATCTTTTTCGGCCATAAATTAATACCATAAGTTGCTGTCGGATCCAAAGAATCCACAATAACCTTTATAATAGGTACAATCATACAAATCATAAGTATAATTAAAAATATATAGGCAAATATTAAATAAACTGCTCTGGCTCTATGACCAGACTTAAAGGAAAACTTATCATCCATTATATGATACCCTCCCCTTTTACCTTTTTACTAATGCGGTTAGACATACTAACCAGAACAAGGGATACTACTGATTTAAATAAACCTGCTGCCGTTGACATACCGTAATCCTGGTTGATAATACCCATACGATACACGTAGGTTCCGATAACATCTGATACACTTAATACTGAACTGTTATAAAGTACAAATATCGGTTCAAAGATATTTAATACCTTAGCAAGATTCAGAACAAATACAACTAATATTGTATTTTGAATGGAAGGCAATGTAATATATAGAATACGTTGTATTCTGGTTGCTCCATCAATTTTTGCTGCTTCATACATTTCCTGATCGACACCGGTTAAGGCCGCAATAAAGATAATCGTTCCCCATCCGGTTTCTTTCCAACGGTTTATTAATAAGAAAATGACTGTCCACCAGTTTTTATCAACCATAAAATAAATGGAATCTCCGCCAAATGCCTCAATCACCTTATTAATAACACCATCCTGAGGAGATAAAAACATAGTAAATATAGAAGCTACTACAACCCAAGACAAGAAATGAGGGATATAAAGTACGGTTTGTGCAAATTTTTTAAATTTTTTCCCGATTAAGTCATCCAGGATAACTGCCAATCCTACAGAAAAAATCATACTTAATATCAGATTGACAAAACTTAAGAATAATGTATTACGGAAAGCCCGCCAAAATAGATTACTCGAAAATAGTGCTTTAAAATTATCCAGTCCGACAAACTCATTTGCTCCAAACAATCCCCAGTCAAAGAAAGAGATAAAAATACCAATCATCGGTATATAATTAAATATCATAAACAATAAAAATACCGGTATAAACATTACATAGAAATAGCGGTACTTGTAAAGCCGTTTTTTTAACGGAACCTTCTTCGTGGGTATCGCGGAAATGGCTGTTGTTTTCCTTGCCATTTGATGTACCTTCCTTTCCTTTATTTATCAGACGGGAAATAACCGACCGATTCAACGTTATTAATTTAACATTGTTACGGAAAATAAAAAAGATACAGTATTACGAATTCATAGCACATATTTCTATTAGAATTCTAAAAAGGAACCATTTTTTAATTAAAATAGCTAAAAAGAACATATTTTTAAGTCTTATATTCGCTCTCCATTGGTAAAATATCACATCAATTACCAGTCATCAATTCATATTTTTTACAAACTGTTTGACAATATAATATCTTTCTTACAACTTCTAACCAATACAATGCATAAGTTATACTTTTTCTTATCTTCACACTTTTTATGTCTTTTAAAAGATAATAATCGATAACCACTGCTAAAATGTCATGCATTATATCGTTTTATCTGAATTGGTAAAATTGAACAATTCCTATCATAACTAAAATAAATTTCTAAAAATGATACCTTACATACTAACTCCTATTACATGCTGAATAAGAATATTTTTATCCAAGAAAATTAGAAAAGCTTCTGTAAAACTAATGATAAGAAGCAGACTGCGCTTCTTCCATTTCTGTTTTACAAAAGCTCTTATATTATCTTTCTCTTAATTTACTCGGACTAACACCCTTTACCTTTTTAAAAGCTCTGCGGAAGGATTGTATGCTATTATAGCCTACCTGCTCCGAAATTTGTACAATGGTCAGTTTATCATCTCTTAACAGTTCACAAGCTTTATCTATTCGCAGTTTTTCAACATAATCTGCAAAATTTACACCTGCCTGTTCCTTAAATAATGTAGAAACATAACCCTCTGATATATTAAATTCAGTTCCCACCATTGCCAACCCTAAATTAGAGTCTTCATAGTTTTTATCAACATAGGATTTAATTTTTTCAGTCAGTCTGGTTCTTTTACTGATTTTATATTGCTGTAATTCGGTACTGGCAGAAGTAAATATCTGATATAACAGCTCATAATAATTTTCACTGGGTTCTTCTCCATAATGTATGGCAAAATTATTCAAAGCATCTATACCATCCATAATTTCTTCTGATTTTTCCAGCTTAATCAAAGTATTACTGAATCTGTTATTTAACTTTAAGAATTTGCCTCTGGTAAGTTTTCTTAGCTCAAAGTTCTCTTTTCTGGATAACTCCAAGAGATTTCTAATGTGAACACTATCACCGGATTGTACACTGCTGACTAATCTCTCTTCAAACAATTCAGGATAGTAAAAACCTGTCTGTTCTGTCATAATATCGTTATAGTACACCAGATTCTTGGTTTCAGAAGTAAAAGCTAATGCTGCCTTTGACTCCTCGCAGGCTCTCCAAAGCTCCAAAATATCCGTACAGTTATTACTGACGCCCCAAAGAGGATTGACCTTATATTCTCTGGTAATATCTTCTCTTACATAAGAAACAATGTCATCCGGTTTCAATTCCGCCCCATAGCAAGGCAGAATCACAAGCTGCGTCAAATAATCAATTTCATAAAACCAAACATCTTCCTTGATATAGTTTTTAAGCTTCGATTGCAGATAGTGAAAAATAATTTGAACCTCTTCAAGTGTCTGAGAATCTGTTTCATAAAAATCATTGTTACCAAAAAGGCGGAAAGCCATAACCCGATAGGAATTAGCATCCACCTTACAATTTACTTTATTTGCCAGCATCGTGAGTTCACGTTCACTGGAAAATTCTCCACGAACTAACTTATAGAGAAAGGCATATCGAAGCAATGGCTTTTCCTTTTCAATCTCTTCCATTAACTGACGGTTATCTGTTACAATTTCAGATACCATACCGCCCAGATTTTTAAAATTTCGTTCTATATCTGTATCGGGTATATAAACATTAAAAATTTCATTAATAGGTTTTCCCTGACGAATGCTGGTATAGCAGGCAAGACCGATACCGATTCCTACTGCCAATAATATAAGAAGATATTCGTTAAACTTTAGCTGGTTCAGCCTTTGCATGACCTGTTTTTGCTCTACTACCATAATATACTTCCAGCCATCCAGTTCGGAAGTAGTATAAATAAGCATATCATCGCCAATATCAATAAATCCTTGTTTACCGCTTAAGGTAAGTTCTGAAAAATCCGGTACACTTACCCCCTGATTTACAGAATAAAGTATGTTACCGTTTTCCTCCTGAATAAATAACCCAACATTATTGTCAGTATCTATAAAAAGACTATTAAAATAGGACATATCCAGATTACAGATAACACCACCATCTAGAGGTAGCCCGTCATCACCAATAATAGGCTGTATCCATTGAAAATATCCTTCATCCATCTGATAAAAAGCCTTCGAGTAAACCGTCCCTCCATAAAGTCTTTTCCACTCAGCAAGTCCTAAGGTATTACTTTTTAATATTTTATTGTAATAAAACTCTCCCTGATAGAGTGAGCCGTCTACCATATAGTAGTCGCTTCTTTGATAATATACAGCCAGATTCTTTAATAGATTGGCCGTTTTAAACTTAATTATATTCTCAATCTGGTTAATTGCATCCTTTGCATTCAGATAAAAATCTGCACTTGTATTATGATTGTTTTCTGCTACCTTCTGAACCTTTTCATTCCTAGACACTTGAAGTGCAAGGGTATGAATCTGCTTTAAGTTACTGTCGATAACACTCTTACTATGATTTAATATATTCATCTTGGATGTCTTAACATCTTCTTCTACAACTCGAAAGGAAATCTGTGCACCGATACTACATATCATCAAGGGCAACAGCATAACGAGAACATAAGAAACAATAAACTGTACGATTGAGTTATGCATATATATTTCTTTTAATTTTTTCATAAAACTTCACTATACCCCGTTTATAATTTCAATAGTAACAAGTAAATGAAACCCCCAGTTGCACATTTACCCTGTAACACTGATTTCATTATGCTATGAGTTTAGTGCATTAGCTAAGAAGTAAATCTTCGTAAATACCCCCAAGCTTTTTAAGTCCATCAGCTATCAGCCCTGCCATAATAACGGCACCTTCATATCGTAAATGCGTATTATCATTTAATCCTTCCGGATAATTATTATATTCAGAGGCTCCAAAATTCATAAACCACTTTTTACTTCCTTCATCTCCAGTTGCTTTCAAAAGCTGTCTGCTGCTTTCACATAAATCTATTACCGGCACATTCAGTTCTTCTCCAAGGGCAAGCATTGCTTTTGGATAGTCCATATGAACCAGTTCTTTTAGACTTCCATCTTCATCAAACAGTCTTCTATAGACTGGTGTAATTAATACAGGATGAGCACCCTTATTTTTTGCCTCCTGGATAAAGATTTTTAAATTCTCTTGAAAACTGCCAAAAGGGTCTGTATGTCTTTTTACATCCTCTTTTTCATCATTGTGACCAAACTGAATGAAGAGAAAATCATCTTTTGCCAGAGTATCTAAGATACCCTCGAGTCTTTTTTCATCAAGAAAACTTTTTGTACTTCTTCCATTTTCGGCATGATTACAAACGGTAATCTCAGGTTTTAGATATAAGTTAAATACTTGTCCAATTCCATTCTGCGGATAGGTATTAATTCTGTTATGTTTAACAGTGGAATCTCCTGCCCAATAAATATGTCTGCTCATCTTTTTCATCCTCTTATTGATTTTGTCTTGTAAGTGTTTACATTTTACTTAAACTAGTGTAACCTATTTTATTAATTATTTCAAGATTAAAAGTCAAAAGGACCATGGTATTAGATGGTCCTTATCTGTTAAAGTATACAATTTTTACTTACTTTTTATGATTATCCCTGTATAACACATTGAAATTCAAGCCTTACTCTAATGGAATAGTTAACAAAATGTACAGAACTATAGAAATTCATATCCCTGTGTTAATAATACTTGGCTTCTATGTTCCATAATTTAATATGTTTTATTGTAAGGATTTTCTTTTGAATTCTTTGGGTATACATAAAATATTAGTCGATACCGGATACTTAGCAGTCTTCCTGCTTATCGGTGATAGGGGACTGCTTACATCAAATACATCATATTTACAGGATTGTATAAACTGTATTACAGCTTTGACGGAGGTACCACTTTTCTGTAGATATTCTTCACATACTTCAGACAGTATAACTGGCCTAAAAGTAGATAAAGTATTCCGAGCACCTTGCAGCACTAAATATTCACTTCCCTCTACATCTATCTTAAGAAAGCCTGGACTCAATTGTTTTTCTTTTACCAATGAATCCAAGGTAATGCATTTCACTTTATCCTTTATAACTCTTTCATTCTCTAGACCTGGATATTTGATATCCCCCAGGCTTGAATACTCTTCTTTCCCCTCTATGGTTTCAAGCAATGCATCCATATTATTATTAGAAGCAGCACCCTCGAACACCTCCACCGTTTGGTTCACTTCATTTAGTAGTAGATTATACCTAAGTCGTTTAATCCCTTCCTTTGTCGGTTCTATGGCTATTACTCTGTTATTACTTGACAAATTTTTTGCAAATAAAACAGAATAAAAACCAATGTTAGCCCCTACGTCAATTACATCCTTTTTCCCATCCAAAAATTGTAGTGATAATTTTACCAGCTCCGGTTCATAGACTTTCGTAGATAATATTCGAAGAAATATATCACTTCTGGGGCATATGATAAATTTTCCTTGAAAATCAGGTACTGTTATAACTAAATCCATTCCAACTAACTCACACAGGTTATTAACAAGTTGTTTTTGAACCTGTTGCTTCAAATGCTTTTTGATAAATAACCGCCTAAAAGTAATGGCTGGATAAAGTAATATTCGAATAAAAGAATATTTTTGAATTATTTTTTTCAGCATTGCAGATATCATGTTTATATTTCCCTTTCTTAGTAAAACTTTTATTCATGTTTTACTAACTTTCAGCCTATAATTGTTTATTATATTCCGATAGGGGATTGTAATTGATAAATAACTTGCAGAATACTAAATTTTATACTTGGTTCCTTACTAGATTTATTACATTTACATCCACTTCTTAAATACATAATGCACTTTATATTAAAATATCATTCTTAAACGTAAAACAAAGCATTCGTTCACCTAATATTAATGGTAGAAACTAGTGCCTTCTATAATCAAAGTTTATATTTGGTAATGAAAAACCCCTTGAAAATCAAGGGGTTTTAACTGGGCTACAAGGATTCGAACCTTGAGATGCTGGAGTCAGAGTCCAGTGCCTTACCGTTTGGCGATAGCCCACTATTTTATTCTGTGGAGACAAGCTATTTATCAGCCACGAATGATATTATAACTCATATGTACGGATAATGCAAGTACTAATTTAATAATTTATAATTTTTATTATCTTTTTTTCATTAAATGTTACTAATATAGTAATATTAATCCATTAATTCCTATATTAGCAGTATTCCTTATTTTAACTTGTATTATTCACATTGAAATGCTACAATATTTTTTAAGGCTTTTATTAACACGAACATAAGTTTTCAAACTCATAAAGGGGTAAAAGATGGACTCACTAATTACAACAGAAGACAAAATAACTTTAAAACCATATATAAGAACAGCAATGTACTATGAAACTGACCAGATGGGCATTATACACCATTCAAATTATATTCGGTGGTTTGAAGAGGCACGTCTTGATTATCTCAACCAGATTCATTTAAATTACAACGGATTAGAAGAACTGGGTATTTTGATTCCTGTTTTAAGTGTAAATTGTGAGTATAAATATTCCGTTCGATTTAATGAAACCGTAAAAATTATTCCTGTCATTGAAACTTTTAACGGAGTTAAAATGCAAATCAGCTACCAGATTCTAGATGCTGCTACAAATACTATAAGGACCACTGGGGCATCAACCCATTGTTTTGTTACAAAAGATATGAAACCTGTGAATATGAAAAAGTATTTTAGAGATATTTATGATATATTATTATATTGGGCTAAGAACTAATCTAAAGGGTCGGATATAGCTATCAAATATACAATGATAGATATCCAGCCCTTTTGTATGCTTTATACTCTATTAACCTATTTTCATTAATCTTATATTTCCTTTAATCTTAAATTCCCTTCAATTTTATATTTTCTTCAGTTATAATTGGGTCTCACCTCGTAAACTGTTAAAAGTATTATAAATATCCAATATTCCATAGCCCCAATCCCTATTAGGGTAGGTATTATTTGGATCTCTTCTGGCTCCGCGGATTAGAAGGTTCTTTATTTCCACACTGTCTAATTGAGAATAGTATCCTGAGGAGATTCCCCATTCTAGCAACATGGCGGCAATTCCTGCTGTATGAGCCGCTGCAATGCTGGTACCGGAACGTGTGGCATAGGTATTACCAGGCTCAGGTCCAATTATATTTACACCCGGCGCGGCCAAATTAGGACTGATATTGCCGGTTCTTGTATAACCCCTGCTGGCACTAATATAAAGACTGTTATTCGTATAGTCATAGGCTGTTATGATTATTGGTACACTTCCATTTCCGGGAGAGGTTATGGTAGAGTATGGATCCGGCTCCAAAAAATGTGTCTCTGTACTTAGGTAATCCGTTGAAGGAAGCCAGATATCAAAACTAGAGGATAAGTCACCTCTTGAATATACCTTAAATCTCCATATACCCTCTGTAGGATTTTGAAACCTTATAAATATCAACTGATCCCCTGTCTGGGATTCTAATAGCAAATAATCTATGTTAATTACCGTATCTTCAAATATAAACCGAATCTCTCTTGTTTCCCCTATTCTGGCAGGAATTCTTGGTATGTATTCTCCTGTTGGTGATAAAATATCAATGGAAAATGTAGCTGGTGCATTCCCCCATAATTCCATAGCAAACCCAGAGACATTTGGACCAACCCTCAATTCTACCGTATCTGACTGATCTCCGCGAACTATTGTCCCACTGTAATGATGTCCGGAGTTTCCTTCATTCCCGGCAGCAATCACCATTGCAATTCCGGCCTGGTCTGCCAGATAAGACAAATACATGCTCAGTCCCCCTCTTCCGTCATGGGAACCGCCAGAGGTTCCAAGTCCCACACATATGGATATAGGCCTGGACAAACTTCGTGCTACCTCGACTAGGTACCTCACACCAAACATTATATCATTTTCCTGAAAACTCACTGCATCTGGTGGTACTTGAAATACCCTCCTTATATTCTGTTTTGCCTGCTTTAATTTAACTACTACAATCTCCGCAAAGGGGACCACACCTGAGAAATCATTCTGAATATTTGGTGAACCGGCAGCAATACCGGCCAAAAATGTACCATGCCCATTTTCATCCGTTGAAGGTACAACTCCTAAGGGCGTTTCACTTGCCAATGCTTCATTAATTTGCTCTCTGCTATATACTGTTCCATAATAGTAATTCTCAGGAGCTGGGCCGGTCTGTATGGTTTGATCCCAAATGGAAATAACTTTTGTGGTACCGTCAGCATTTAAAAATGCCTCATGTGCATAATCAATTCCAGTGTCTACAATCCCAATCAGAACTCCCTGTCCATTTAAATCAAGACTTGGTATATTCCTTGTTCTGATAACACCGGAGGCCTCTAGACTGCCGGTATCCATAAGTCCGTACAAATTAGGGTAAACACTATAGCCAAAAGTTTGAATTAAATTGTCTGGCAGGAGTTCGGTAGGTGTATAAACCGCCGCATAAGAATCATTTATATAGTTATAGCATATATTAGGGGTAATTGCTAATTCCTCAGGATATCTTCTATATTCAACTATGAAATCACTGTATTCCTCACCTATAATCCACTCGCTGCAAATAGGGTCCATAGTTTCATCCTCTAAAATAGTTTATTTAAGTATATGATAGCTACCTGTGAATATTCTTTTAGCCCTTAAGTTGCCCCTAATTTCTATCGTCAAAGCGTTAAAACTTACTGTAAAGGTTATGTAAATGATTGGTATATTTATTGTGGTCCCACCGACCTCATGTTATAATAATATAGTTGGAGCACTTCCCTCTTTCTATTCTTATAACCTATAATGAATTTAGATTGCAATGAATAAGCCATGATAGGAATTCTTCAATAATATGATTTGCAGGTGTGCGGATGCAAATACATCATCCTTCCTAGCACACAGATAGGAGCTTGTGTGAAACTTAACTACAAACAAACTTTTTTTATTGGTCTTACATTCATGTCAATCTGCTCTTTTTGGCAGCTTTACGACAATCTTGTGCCTCTTATACTTTCAAACACCTTCCATATTGGTGAAACCGTAACCGGTATTATTATGGCATTAGATAATGTTCTAGCACTGTTTCTACTTCCACTGTTTGGCAGTCTATCCGATAAAGTACATACAAGACTGGGAAAACGAACACCATTTATAATTATCGGCAGTGCCCTAGCGGTACTTTTAATGATGTTGCTCCCCCTAGCAGCTAAAGCAAATAATTTTTTACTATTTATTATTTCTTTAGGCCTTCTTCTTATCGCCATGGGTTCTTACCGTACGCCTGCAGTAGCACTTATGCCTGATGTTACACCTAAGCCTCTGCGAAGCCAAGCTAATGCAGTTATTAATCTATTAGGTACTCTAGGCGCAATTTTTACCTTAACTATATCGAAAGTATTGATTATGGATGTTCCAAAACCGGATTATACTTCCGTATTCCAAGCTGTTGCATTATTTATGGTAATAGCCGTTATTATAGTAGTAGTAAAAATTAAAGAAAATACTTTACTTGCGTCAAACACTGGTTTAAACTTAGAGGAAGATAGCAATAAGCTGGAAGAGACTATAAAAGAAACTCCTTTACAGCCTGCTGTGAAAAAAAGTCTGATATTCCTGCTTATATCAGTATTTCTATGGTTTATGGCATATAATGCAGTTACTACTGCATTTTCCAGGTATGCTGCAAAAGTCTGGGGGCTTCAGGGCGGAAATTTTGCAAATACACTGCTAGTTGCCACCGGTGCTGCTACTTTAAGCTATATCCCAATCGGCTTTCTGTCAGGAAAATTAGGCCGCAAAAAGACAATCCTTTCAGGTATTTTATTCATGTCTTTTTCCTATTTTTTAGGCACTGTCTTTACAGAATATTCACCGGTAATCTATTTAGTGTTTGCTATGACAGGGATTGGCTGGGCAGCAATTAATGTAAATTCTTATCCGATGGTGGTTGAAATGGGTAAAGGCACTGCTGTTGGTAAATATACCGGACTATATTATACCTTCTCAATGTCTGCCCAAATATGTACTCCTATACTATCGGGATTTTTACTGGAAACCGTATCTTACCGTACTTTATTTCCATACTCTGTCATTTTTTCACTTCTATCATTTTGTTCTATGCTATTAGTTAGACATGGAGATTCTATACCTGTAAAAAAATCTGGAACGTTAGAGCATTTTGACAACTAATATTCCAACAAATACTGTTTGTTTAAGTCTCATGATTGTAGTGTAACAGAAAGCTTATACGACTATTTCTACTCTAAGAGTCTGTTACAGCGAGGTTTATTGATTTGATTTTTGAATTTAGTTTTTACTAATTATATTAGCTTTGTTTTATTTTGGAGGATTTATGTGGATTATTTTATTTATTATTATCATATTACTGATTTTATACCTGCTTGCCATAATGCCAAGAATGTTTGGTCGTCATAATTTTACTACCTGGCAAGGCAGATATTACGCTCACCGAGGTCTTCACCAGGACCCCAATAAAGTACCGGAAAATTCCATGGCAGCCTTTCAGCTTGCTGTTAAAAATAATTACGGCATAGAAATGGATATTCAGCTTACAAAAGACAACATACCTGTAGTATTTCATGATTTCACATTAAAAAGGCTTTGTGGTATTGAAAAAAAAGTAAAAGAATTTACGTTCGTTGAACTACAGGAATTCACGCTTCATCAATCAAAGGAACGTATTCCGTCATTTCAGTCCGTACTTGATATGATAGCTGGACAAGTTCCCATTATTATTGAATTTAAAGTTGAAGATTATAATACTACAGTTTGTGATGTCACAGCACCTATGCTAGAAAAATATAACGGCACTTACTGCATAGAATCCTTTAATCCATTAGTTCTGCTTTGGTATAAGAAAAACCGTCCAGGCATAATAAGAGGGCAGTTAGCTAGTAATTTTGTAAAAGATAAAGAAAAAGGTAACTCTCTTATGTATTTTATATTACAAAATTTATTGATTAATTTTATTACAAAGCCAGACTTTATATCCTATAATCATCTTCATAGGAATATGCTCTCCTTAATTCTTTGCAAAAAACTTTATCGTACTCCATGTTTTGCCTGGACAATTAAAAGTCAGGCTCATCTGGACGCTAGCAGAAACAGTTTTGATTTCTTTATATTTGATTTATTTATACCTCAGGAAAATCGTTAAAGGGATTGCAGAAATAATATTTATACCTATATATTTCTTTAAAACTGACAAAACCTATGACTAGATAAATCATTCTTTTAGCAGGGCATAAAATGCTCTGCTAAATTAAGCTTCTTTCATTATGTAATCTATAAGAATGTGATTTAACTTTCTCTTATTTATACTATATAATCTAAGTATTTACTCGCATACTGCAAATTTTATCCAAAGCATACATAAGCAAGTTCAGTGGACAAGCATCGTAAAGCGACTAGCATCTTTGATATTAAACAGCTTTTTAGCGCATTTGAATCGATATAGCAATACCAATTAACCATAAAATTACCTAGTTAACATATACACCACAATCATAACCTCCAAGTATAGGGTTATGTCGCTTCAGATGATTCTTTTAATTCTTTACAAGTCTATAATAAAATATACAATAAAAAAAGCTACTACTATAATTAGTAGTAACTCAACTATTATGACTCCAAGGGGATTTGAACCCCTGTTACCGCCGTGAAAGGGCGGTGTCTTAACCGCTTGACCATGGAGCCTCTTATCTTGAAGCTGTACCTTCAAAACCACACATTGATTCACATCTTTTATTAAAAACCTTTTAACCTGACAGATATTCGTCTAAGTTTCCTTGTCCTCTTCTCTGTCCTACCATTTTCATGATCTTAGGTCAAGCCCTCGACCTATTAGTATTAGTCAGCTACATGTGTTACCACACTTCCACCTCTAACCTATCCACCTTGTCGTCTTCAAGGGGTCTTACTGCTTTCGCATGGGATATCTTATCTTAAGGGGGGCTTCACGCTTAGATGCCTTCAGCGTTTATCCCTTCCAAACTTGGCTACTCGGCCGTGCACTTGGTAGTACAACCGATACACCAGCGGTTCGTCCAACCCGGTCCTCTCGTACTAAGGTCAGCTCCTTTCAAATATCCTACGCCCGCGCCGGATAGGGACCGAACTGTCTCACGACGTTCTGAACCCAGCTCGCGTACCGCTTTAATGGGCGAACAGCCCAACCCTTGGGACCTACTACAGCCCCAGGATGCGATGAGCCGACATCGAGGTGCCAAACCACTCCGTCGATGTGAACTCTTGGGAGTGATAAGCCTGTTATCCCCAGGGTAGCTTTTATCCGTTGAGCGATGGCAATCCCACTTTATACCACCGGATCACTAAGTCCTACTTTCGTACCTGCTCCACCCGTCGGTGTCGCAGTCAAGCCTTCTTATGCCTTTGCACTCTGCGAATGGTTTCCAACCATTCTGAGAAGACCTTTGAGCGCCTCCGATACCCTTTCGGAGGCGACCGCCCCAGTCAAACTCCCCACCTGACATTGTCCACTGCCCAGATCATGGGCACATGTTAGAAATCCAATACTGCAAGGGTGGTATCCCAACAACGGCTCCATGGCAACTAGCGTCACCACTTCACAGCCTCCCACCTATCCTGTACATGCAATACCGAATCCCAGTATCAAGCTAGAGTAAAGCTCCATGGGGTCTTTCCGTCCTGGCGCAGGTAACCAGCATCTTCACTGGTATTTCAATTTCACCGGGTGCATTGTCGAGACAGTGCCCAAATCATTACGCCTTTCGTGCGGGTCGGAACTTACCCGACAAGGAATTTCGCTACCTTAGGACCGTTATAGTTACGGCCGCCGTTTACTGGGGCTTAAGTTCAACGCTTCGGATTGCTCCTAACATCTCCCCTTAACCTTCCAGCACCGGGCAGGCGTCAGCCCATATACTTCACCTTTCGGTTTTGCATAGACCTGTGTTTTTGCTAAACAGTTGCTTGGGCCAATTCTCTGCGGCCTGTATTTCTACAGGCACCCCTTCTCCCGAAGTTACGGGGTTATTTTGCCGAGTTCCTTAACAATGCTTCTCCCGTCGGCCTTAGGATTCTCTCCTCATCCACCTGTGTCGGTTTACGGTACGGGCTTATGAAAAACAATAGCGGCTTTTCTTGGCAGCTAGCTCACCAGCTTCCCTACTCTTGAGTTCGGTCCGCATCACGTCTTCGTATTGTATGGCGGATTTGCCTACCACACTACTACCCCGCTTGCACCGGTTTTTCCATTCCCGGCTCTGGCTTTCTCTCTGCGTCCCCACAGTTCTGTTTTCATAAGGTACAGGAATTTCAACCTGTTGTCCATCGACTACGTCTTTCGACCTCGCCTTAGGTCCCGACTTACCCAGAGCAGATCAGCTTTACTCTGGAAACCTTGGATATTCGGCCTAGAAGATTCTCACTTCTATCTCGCTACTCATTCCGGCATTCTCTCTTCTTAAATCTCCACGACTCCTTACGGTACCGCTTCTTCGTTTTAAGAATGCTCCTCTACCAATCATGTAAACATGATTCCACAGCTTCGGTGTCGTGTTTTAGCCCCGGACATTTTCGGCGCAGGACCTCTCGACTAGTGAGCTATTACGCACTCTTTTAATGTATGGCTGCTTCTAAGCCAACATCCTAGTTGTTTTCGAAATCCCACATCCTTTTCCACTTAACACGCACTTTGGGACCTTAGCTGGTGGTCTGGGCTTTTTCCCTTTTGACTACCCAACTTATCTCGTGTAGTCTGACTCCTGGTCATCATCTATATGGCATTCGGAGTTTGATAATCTTCGGTAAGCTTTGACGCCCCCTAGGATATTCAGTGCTCTACCTCCATTAGACTTCGTTATAAATAACGTTTACCAAGGCTAGCCCTAAAGCTATTTCGAGGAGAACCAGCTATCTCCGGGTTCGATTGGAATTTCTCCCCTACCCACACCTCATCACCACCCTTTTCAACGGATGTGTGTTCGGTCCTCCACCACCTTTTACGGCAGCTTCAACCTGGACATGGGTAGATCACCCGGTTTCGGGTCTACTTTCACTGACTATTTCGCCCTATTCAGACTTGGTTTCCCTTCGGCTTCAGACCTTAAGTCCTTAACCTTGCCAGTAAATGTAACTCGCCGGACCGTTCTACAAAAAGTACGCGGTTCCTCTGTAAATAGAGGTTCCACAGCTTGTAAACACAGGGTTTCAGGTTCTCTTTCACTCCCCTCCCGGGGTTCTTTTCACCTTTCCTTCACAGTACTATGCACTATCGGTCACTAAGTAGTATTTAGCCTTGGGGGGTGGTCCCCCCGACTTCCCACAAGGTTTCTCGTGTCTCGTGGTACTTTGGATACCGCTCGCTGTCTTCTGGTTTCGCATACGAGGCTTTCACTCTCTATAGCCGGCTTTCCCAAAACCGTTCTGCTACCATACGACTCACTTGTTGCGGTCCTTAACCCCGAAGGATAAATCCTTCGGTTTAGGCTCTTTCCCTTTCGCTCGCCACTACTCAGGAAATCGAGTTTTCTTTCTTTTCCTCCGGGTACTTAGATGTTTCAGTTCCCCGGGTTCCCCCTGCATGGCTATGTATTCACCATACAGTAACGGAGGTTTACTCCGCCAGGTTTCCCCATTCAGAAATCTGCGGGTCAAAGGATATTTGCTCCTCACCGCAGCTTATCGCAGCTTATCACGTCTTTCATCGGCTCTTAGTGCCAAGGCATCCACCCTGCGCTCTTATTAGCTTGACCTTATGAATAAACAATGTATGTTTACTCTCCATCATATCATCTAGCGTGATGATATGGGTCATTAGGTTTATTTTAATAT